>JBAWZW010000011.1:0-44003 GCA_037142835.1 Verrucomicrobiota bacterium | reverse complement strand
CCGAAGTCCCCACCGAAGTCCCCGTCGAAGTTCCTCCACCCCAACCCCTAGAAAGCCAACCCATCCTCGCCGAAAATCCGCCCCCTCCTCAGCCAACCACCGAAACAGCATGAACCTTTCCGAGATTCGCCAAAAAATTGATACCGTCGACAGTTCCCTCATCCAGATGCTCAACGAGCGGGCCATCTTGGTCCACGAAGTGGGAGTGATCAAACGATCCGAAGGCACAGAAATTTATGCTCCCGAACGCGAGGAAATGCTCCTCCGATCCCTCTTCAAAAAAAATGCCGCCCTCCAAGGCCTCCTCACTGAACCCGCCATCAGAGCGATCTACCGCGAGATCATGTCCGCGTCCCTCGCTCTCGAAAAAGATCTGACCATCGCTTTTTTTGGCCCCCAATCCACCAACACCCACCAAGCCGCTCGCAGTAAGTTTGGCGCCAGTGTCCAATACGCCCCCCAAGTAGGGATCGCCGATGTCTTCGACGCTGTCGCCCGAGGCAACGCCGACTACGGCGTGGTCCCAATCGAAAACTCCACCGAAGGAGCGATCAATCACACTCTCGACGTCTTCATGGAGAGCGACTTGCGCATCTGCGCGCAAATCCTCATGCGCATTGAAAACCACCTCGTTTCCAATGTACCTCGTTCAGAAATTCGGAAGATTTACTCCCACCCCCAGGTCTTCGGACAATGCCGAAACTGGCTCCGCCATCATTTGCCAAGCGTCGATCTCATCGAGGTCTCCAGCACGGCCCGCGCCGCCGAACTCGCCTCCACCGAACCCCAAGCCGCCGCCATCACGGGCAAGATGGCCGCCGAAGTCTACGGCCTCCAGACCATCGATCAGTCCATCCAAGACGTCGCCACCAACACCACCCGCTTTCTCGTCATTGGTCGTTCCCCCTCCCCGCCCACTGGCGACGACCGCACGGCCATCATGTTCTGCGTCCAAGATAAACCAGGCGCTCTCTTTCACGCCCTTGAACCGTTTAATCGCCTGAAAATCTCCATGAGCAAAATCGAAAGTCGCCCCTCAAAGCGCAAAGCTTGGGAGTATTTTTTCTTCGTCGATATCGATGGCCACTCCACCGAAGAACTCGTGGCCAACGCCATCGATGAACTCCAGAAACACTGCACGTTCGTGAAAATTCTCGGAACCTACCCGAAGACCAGCTCGATTTAAATCTGGCGCATCTGGGGAGCGGTTTTCCCCTGGCGATTCCGCTCTTGCTCAGCCTTCGACTCCCCGCCAGCGATCGTCTTGATCGCCACCTCCCCGGGGGCATGCGCTTGCTTTAATTCCGTTGGAAATCCTTCTTCGGCAAGCAGGGCGCGCAATCTCGAAAACTCCCCACACCAAGTTTCTTCGACTTCCTTATCCCGTTGCTGACTCCGCGAAGCTTCCCCCTTCGCCACCACCCGCACTTGCAAAGCATTTCCAACACTCGGGGCACTGACTTCCACCCCGTAAACAGATTCCCCCGGTTTATGAACGACCACCCGCCCCTCCTCCGTCCACGCCGTCGCCATCCCTTCCCGAACCTCATAGCCCAGTTCCACCAGCGCCCCGAGGACCGCGACCCGCTGGGCCTCGGCGTCCTCTCGGCGATTCTCTTCCACCATCCATGCCCGAACGGCACTCAATAACTCGTCGGCTCCGCTCGCCAGAACAGCTTCAGCTAAAGCCTCTTGCAACTTTCTCCGCCAAATATCCGCCTCCATCGAACTCTTCTCCGCTAAGTCCTCCAGTGCCAAGCCCAGCGCCACCCGAAGGGCTTTTTCCAGACGGTTTTTTCGCAGAAATTCCCCGAGCTCTAAACACAGCGAATCCAAGCGCAACCCACGCTGGCTTGCGCTGGCTGCCTCACCAAATCGCGCCCGCTCTTTCCACCCCGCAAAGTCAGCTTGAGGATGCTCTAACTCCAACTCCGCAAGGAGTATCCAAATGCGCTCCAGTCGCCCGGCGTCGACAGGTTTCTCCGCACCCGGCAAAACTTTGTTTTCACTCCCCCAATTGGGATCCGCATAGCCTGCGGACAATATCCGCAACTGTGCAACCTCTTCGCTCCGCGCCTCCTTCCGGCGTGAATCCGCCACCCATTCCACAGCCGCCGTCAACGCCTGAAGCTTCGCTTCTGGACTCCGCGCCTCTTCCAAATCCTTCAAAACCCCATCGCGCTCCCCCGAAGTCGGTAAGGCACTTAAAGCAATCATGATCGCCTCCACTCCCTCCTCCACCCGATCCAATCTCCGTAAAACCGCCGCCCGATTCTCCACCGCTTTTTGAGCCAGACTCCCCGCCTCCTGGGCATAGAAGTCCCGATAACTCGTTGTCTGGGCAAGCAGCTCCACCCACTGCCCTGCCTCCCGCAGTTCCGACAAGCTCGCCAAGAGGTTTTCCGAGTTGCGTCGAAGATCATCCGCCACCGCCGACTGACCTTTTGCACAATCAAGACAGCGACGAATTTCTGCATGCAACTCGCGCAACCTTTGCGCACATTCCCGCCGAAGGGATCGCTGGGCACGAATACTCAAAACTTTTGGGCCGCTCATAATTTTAGAAAAAGGGTGGTCTGTTTTAAAACGGCGGTCATTCGCCCAAGGCGACTTTCACCGCCTCCCGAAGACGATCTTGCTCGCTGGCCTTCGCCTCATACCAATCTCGGGAACTCACTCGGTGCATCTGCGGAATCGACCGCGAGAGAACCGCGGGACGCCAGATCTCCCGAGCCCGGGCCGTCCTTAACGCGGGATGATCAGGCGCATCACATTCGATACCCAATCCATAAAGCCCCGTTCGCGGGTCAATCAAGGCAAAGTCCACCCCGAATGCGTCCCCCGCCGCCCTCACCGCTTCGTGGCCCATTTGCCGAAGAAAATCCTCCACCTCGTCGATCAATGCCGAGCCCGCCTGCAGTTTTCGTTGCGCTCCCCCACCCTGCTTCGCTTCCTCATTCAATGCCTGAAGAATGGTCTGCGACTGAGCAAACTGACCCGCATGCAGGCGCTCCGCATAGGCCATCCAACCTTGAAGAAAATCCCGTGGAGTAGCGGGCGGTCGCGTCCCTTGATTGGTCGTCCATGTGCTGATTTCTGCCACCGGCAACGAAGTAATCACCATGACTTTTTCTCGCGCCCGGGTGATCGCCACATTCAGTCGCCGCTCCCCGCCCGCTTGCCCCAGGACCCCGAAATTTCGCCGAAATCCACCGCGCGCATCGCGCCCAAAGGTGGTGGAAAAAATCATCCAATCCCGCTCATCTCCTTGGACATTTTCAAGGTTCTTCACAAAAAATCCCATGTCCTCACCTCGTTGCACCCGAGCTTGTTCCGCCTGCCACGCCACCCGAAATTCCTCATCCACTTCCGCCAACGCCTCCAGATGATCCTCGATTAATTCCTTCTGTTTCAAATTGAAGGTCACCACCCCAACACTCGGTCGCTCCTCAATCGGCCTCCGCCATAACTCCTGCAAACGCCAAGCCACTCGCTTGGCCTCCATCTCATTGGTTTGATTCGCATAGACCCCATCCACCCGATCGACCTCGAGCGGCGCGGCCCGAAGAATCTCCGCCATCGGATGCCGAGCAGGAACACTCAGTCGTCCCCCGTAAAAAGCCGCATTCGAAAAGGCGATCAGTTCGCGATACTTCGATCGGTAATGAATCTCTAAAGTCGTAGTGGAAAGCAGATTTTGGGTAAGTGCCAGTAAGTCCGTGGAGTCTTTTACCTCACGCCGACCAGCCGCTTGGGCAAGCCGATCTCGCTCCTGATCGTCCAGCCGCTCCGCATCTTCCTCGTTCCACTCGTCCTCCTCTTCCGCTTCGTCGGATTCGAGCTCCGAACCAAAGAAACGCGATGGAGGCATTTGCTTCTCATCCCCACTGACAATCACCCGCTTCGCGCGAAAAAGAGCGGGCAAGACACTCTCCACAGGAAGCTGAGAGGCTTCGTCAAAGATCACCAAATCAAACAACCCGCCTTGCAAAGGAAAGAGCCGACTGACCATCTCCGGGTGAACCATCCAGACGGGTCGAAGATGAAATAAACCGAGGGGATTCCCCCGATCCACCACCTCTCGAAGCTTCCTCGCCCGCGGTCCCGTCAGCATCACCACATCATCCCAATCCGCCCGGGGCTTGATCGGCATGTGTTCCGAACACTTCGCCAAGAGTTCCCGGTTGGCCTCCCGCATCAACTCGTCTTGGGCCGCAAGCATCTTGACCTTTTCAATGATCTCCAAGTGACTCATCAGCAGGCTCGGCGAGGCAATCTCTGCTTGGCTTTTCCAAGCCAGCAATGCCTCCCGGCGAAGCGTCCGCGTGATTTCCGATGCCAAAACGGCCAAAGGAATCGCCGCCCAAGTCGTTTCTTTTTTACGAAGCAGAGCGAAGACCGCCAAAGATTCAGGACTCAAGGACTTCGCTCGCAGACGAAAATTCTGAAAGGACACCAAGGTAGGAAGTGCGGTCTCCAATTTGGCCAGCACATCTCTCCCCACCAGACGACCAGCCACTAAATCCTTTCGCCCCTCCAACCACTTCGGAGTAAACCAAGGTGCCATTAAGTCTAAGCAAGCAAGACTCTTCCGATTGGCGAATGCCAGCGCGACACTCGCCCGCGCGCGCTCCAGAACCGCCCCGCATCCTTGCGGATCGCCACTTTGACGAAGAGCATGCGCCACCGCGATGACGGGACAGGAAAGGATCCGACGAGCAACGATGTTCACTGGTTCTAATTGCTCAAGGAGCCGACGGATGGTCGCCTTCAATAGCGGAAGGGCCAGGGGTTTTTCACTGGCGACATCGCCTAACGCTTCCCTCCACTGATCGAGGTGGAGCCGATCCGGGCGAATCTTCAGCTCCATCTCAATGGCGGCAAGCAGGGTAGACGGATCCACCGAATCAGGATCGACTCCCGCTGCACGAATCCAACCGGTGAGGCTTCGCTTAGCCAGCCATCGAGCAGGGTTCAGCCGGGCAAATATCGACGCACAAGGCCGAGATGAAAGTTGCACACTTTCCCCCAACCGCTCGAGGGGCGATGTCCCCCACTCCGCAATTTTTTCATAGAGATTCGGAGAAAGCGCACTGAGGTTTGCTCGCCCAATTTGTTCTTCAAGATGTTTCAACCAAAGAATACAGCGCTCGGCTGAATGGGCGACTTCCGGCTCCTCGGGAATGAAAATGTTTTCCCAGCGAGCCAGCGATTGCGCCAGCGCCAAGGGCAAAGCTCGCAAGGCGACTTCATGTTCATTGATCCACTTTTCCAGAGCCTCGGGATCTGCAACTTCAAAAAAATCTCGATGCTCCCCCGCGAAACTGTCGCGCTCCGTTTCCGCCGTTTTCAATGCTGAAAATCCTTCAAAGAATTCCTCCAAGGCCGCCGCATCTGTCCGAAAAGAGATCAGGCATTCCAAGGCACTCTGTTCATATTGAGCATCCCGCCACAACCCACTAAGGGGCGCGACTTCGGCGATCAATCGCTCCACTTGGGCGTAGTCCAGTGCGCCCAGAGTGAACCCAAGTGCCGTGAAAGAAACGGGCAACGCCGGCCCTTTCTCTACCTGAAGAAGTCGATCAATCGTCTCCCGATACGACAGGTGTCCTGGCCGGTCCGGAGAAGTTTCGCGCAAGGCTTGATGCGCTTGATTCAGCTCCGCTTCGATGGCTTCAATTTGTTTGGCCACACCTTCCCGGTGGTGGATCAGTCGGCTATGCTCCGCCTTCGTCCTTCGAGGCTGTTCCAGCTGTTCACGGAGGGATTGGAGCGCGGGCTTCCGGTCAGCAATCGTATCCTTTAAAAAGAAAATCCGCTGGGTCAGTCCCTCGGCCTCCAGTCGCTTACGGACGACATCAAGGGCCGCTAATTTTTGGCAAACGATTAAGACTTTTTCTCCCCGACCGATGGCATCGCAGACAATATTGACGATCGTCTGACTCTTTCCCGTGCCCGGTGGACCTTGCACAACCAATCCCGGAGCGATCCGAGACTGAAATACCGCGGACTGCTGGGAGGGATCGGATGCCGCGGTGAAGTAGCGGTCGACTTCCGCTGGCAAACTTGGACCTCCAGCAGGCGGATTGGCTTCCCCTGCTCCGCCCTCACCCGCCTGTTCCGGCGCTCCTTCAGCCGTCCCAACCAAGCCAGCTCGGAGGACGCTTTCCAAAGCGGTGCCTTGAATGGGAACCATGCCCAACTGCTTGAGATCTTCAGCGATCGTTTGCCCCGTGAAATCAGAATGGAAAAGCACCGCCGAAGGATGAAGCTGGATTTGACCAAGAGACGCCTCAATGCTTTTCGGCGGGAGCGGGACCAGACGAAGCGGGGCAACCTGCTCATTTTCCAGAGGCGGTCGCACGAAAGTCGCGAGGTGCCGAAGGGCGTCGAGGGTGGACTGGAGATCAAGAGAATCGCGGCCCCGAAGATCATCAAGCGCCTCCCGCCAAGCGGGAGCAAGATCCCCAAGAATGCCCTGAAGAGCGGGATTGATTCGAATTTCATCGCGATTCAAATCGTATCCCAACCTAGCCGCGCCGCGGGAACCTTGAGGCATCTCTAAGTGGATTGGCCAAAGGAGCAGAGGAGCGATCCGCGGCTTCGTGCCTTCACTGGCGCGCGCCCCGCGAAGGGTGATGAAGGGGAATCCAAGGTAAAGAGCACTGATCCCCGTATCCCGCTGATAAGATGCGGACTCCGTGACCAGTCGGCGGAGGCGGCGTTCCCGATTTTCGTCAGTCAGGAGCGCGGTGGGATCGATGGAAACTTCGTTGGCGTGCCGTCCAATGATCGCCACCAGTAAATCCTCCGCCGACCGCGCTGTCCCAGTGAGCTCGGTTAAATCGATCCGCGAGGTGCTCCGACCGATGGTCATGCGCACGAGAGGACCCCGTTGCAAGGTGGTCACGAGCCGCCGATGAAAAAAACTCAGAAGATTCCGAACATATTCTTGGCGAGGCGGTTCCTGCCATTGATCCACGGGAATGGCAAGAATCACCAAGGCTCGGGCCAAGGTGATCCGTCGATCTAAACGAAAGTCATCGGCCCAATGGTCCGCCGCCTCGATATTGGAGCGAACGAAGTTGTTTAAACGCTCGCTGAGGGCGTCGATAATCTCTCGCCGACTCCGCTCCAGCCAAGGCATGGACGCTTCTCTAGAAAATGAGATCCCCGCAAGCTGGGCCTCCCGCTCCGCTTCATCGAGGATCTCAGAAGCCGAGCGAAAGCTATCCAGAGGAGCAGAAACCAGAATGATTAAGTCCTCCTCGGTGAGGGATCGGCGGGCGACAATCGATTGCAGGGCAGGGATTTCCGCTTCGGGAAAAAGCTGGCGGCGTTCCTTCCACCGAGACTCCAGCATCGCCGTGGAAGTGGCAAGGAAAGCGGCGGAGATTTGGGCAGAATCACAGACGATTTTTGTTTCGCGAAGACGGGCGCGAACCCGATCGGCGCGCTCACGCAAGCGGACGAACCAGGTTTCGCGAATGATCCTTCCAAGTCGATTGGGGAGTGAGCTGTCCAGCCAAGAAAGTGCCACTTCAGGGTTACGAAGAATCCACGGGGGAGTGACGATTTCGCCATTCAAACAGAGGGGCAGATTTTCGTTGAGAATCAAAAGGGCGAGGGAAAGCCGGGCGTCTTCGGGGAGCTGAAGATCGGCGGACAATTCCCGCACTTGAGCCGCCCGATCCTCATCGCGGGTGCCACCGCGCTGATCAAGCCAAGTCGCCAACCGACCACTGAGCAGAATATCTCGAGCCTCCACCCACGCCGAGGATTCCGCGGCGGCGAGAGCAAAACTTTCAGGCGTAGACCAATTTCTTTGGCCAAGTCGCAGGGTGTTGCCACCAGCGCGGGCGTCATCAAATTCGGCGGCTTCATTGACGTAACCGTGCGGAATGCCTCGCTCACCATCCAACCATCGTTCGACCTCATTCCAACTCCACCGGCGCGCTGGTTCACGGGTCAGCAAACCCATCAATAATTCCTGCCAATCTTCGGGAAGATCGGTTGGCACTTCCAAACCACGGGTCACGAGGTGGAGCAAAAATGCCCGCTCATGGACACCTTCAAAGTTCCGCCCTTCGGTAAGCAACTCGAGGATGATCACCCCCAGACTCCACCAATCTGAAGCAGGAGAACAAGTTCCCACGATCGTCTCCGGCCCCGCATAGCGGGTGGTCTGGCGGGTAATCGTTAACTGAAGATCAAATTCACTGACTGTCGCCGTATTAAAATCCGCCAAGACGAGATCAAGGGGTGAACGCGAGCGCACCAGCAAATTGGCAGGCTTTAAATCCCGATGAATGATCTGCACTTCAGCGAGTCCGTGAAGCGCGGAACCAACTTCACGAAGAACCTCTCGGACAAAATCAGGTCGGGCTTTTTCCGTAGCGGGAATCGCTCCCAGCGTGCCGAGCGGCAGATACTCCCAGACTTCAAAAGCTCGATCTTCAAACCGCCCCGCATCCAACAAACGGAGACCGTGATCGGGGTCGAGGGAACGCAATGCGGGGTAAAGACTCGTCTCAGGATCAATCCCCCGCCGGTAGTGCTTAAAGACGGCCGGCAAATTTAACCCCTCGTCGGGTAAAGATGGGCTGGTCGCCAAATAAAGATCCGATTCACCCGAGATCACCCCCAAAGCCCCCCCGAGCGTCCACTGACCAGCGACCCGGATGACCGGGGCGACCGGGGCGACCGGGGCTTCACCCGAGGCTGTTCCCAAAGATGGTTCGGAAAGCTCCACCGCCGCGGGTTCTCCGCACGCGAGACAAATAAAATCGCCCAAGTCAATCTCATGGCCGTTCAGACATCGACGAGTAATGATCGGTAAAGCCGTGGGCGCCTCCGTGGCGGTTGAAGATGAAGCGCTTGCCCGAACCGCCTCCTCCTCGGTCGCTGATGGCACCTTTAGACTAGCTGGACTGGGAAGCACGTCATGGAGTGACCAACGACAAAGATTCTCCAGAAAAAGACCCCCGCAGACAATCTCATCGATCGGGCGGTTTTCATGGCAACGAGGGCAAAGTTTGACAAAAGTCATGGAAAAATAGGGGCAAGTGACGGTGACCGCGATTCTGATGTGGTGGAAGAAAACCCCGCTTCAGCAAGGCGGCTACGGAGATTCTCCATGGTTCCCGGCAGGGGAATACCCGCCATCCAAACTTCCCCATCATCGAAAAAAACATCCAAAGCAGCTGGAAGGGCGGAGCGAGGGGCATCGATCCATTTCTGATAACGATCTACCGCCAGCGGAGTGAGTAAATGCATTCGCTGGTTATCCGATCCTCTCCAAAGAAGGGTTTGCCCGGCTTGAGCATCGAATGGGTCGGAGATCACGACATCCATGCATCCATTGAAGCGCTCAACTGTCGAGGCGATGCCTTCCCACGGATAGCCCGAATAAACCAGCACATCGATTTTCGGTGCAGTGAACTGCCGAAGGCCATGAAGGAGCATCTCCAGAGCTTCGGGTTGCTGAAAAGGTTCACCCCCAGAAATCGTCACCCCATCGGCAACGGAGATCCAAGGGGTGATGGCTTGAAGAACATCTGCCACGGTGGTTTCACCACGATCCCTCGCCCAAGTATCGGCACTGATACAACCCGGACAGCCGAGCCCACAACCTTGAAACCAAATCCCCACGCGATTCCCCGGGCCAAGGGTGGTTACGGGAAAGTGCAAACGACTGAGGTACAAACGCATCTGCGGGTTGGCTCTCGATCAGAGGATTTGCCAAATCAACTCGGTGACCATGGCTCGCTGGACCCCAGTGATCTCCAGCACGGCGCTGGGGACGGGCGCAACATCGAAGATTAACCGCGCCAATGGGTTAATGAAATGGACTTCGAGTTGATTGCGAATTCCCCTCCCCCCATTGGAGAGGTCTGCCAAGCAGATTTCGCGAAGAAGATTCTCCGCCTGAGGCGTGATCTGGACGGTCAAACCTTGGGATTCGAAAACCCGCAGAAGAATTCCCTTGAGCATCGACGCAAAAATTTCTTCCGCCACCGGTTGGCGGATAAAGTCCAAAACAATAATGTTTTCCCCAATCCGGTTGAGAATTTCAGGCCGGCCGAGGGTGAGTTTGAAATGACGAGAAATTTCGTCGCGGACCTTCTTCTGGACGCCTGCGAAAGGTTCGGACGCGTCCACATTCAAGACGCGCTCCCCACTGCTATCCATCCTGTAAATCCCTAGGTTAGAAGTAAAAATCAAAAAGGCTTCCGAGAAGTAAACGCGTTCGCCACGACCAGAAGTCAGTACCCCATCGTCAAGAACCTGAAGAAACTTATCGAGAATTCGCGGATGAGCCTTTTCAATTTCATCAAATAAAACCACGGAAAAAGGCCGCTGACGAATAGCGTTTGTCAGTTCCCCGCCGACATCGTAACCCACATAGCCGGGGGGCGCGCCGATCAGCCTCTGATCACTATGTTCAGCCGAAAACTCACTCATATCAAATCGGATACAGGCAGATTCATCGCCAAAAAGCAGCTCGGTGATGGTCTTCGCCAATTCGGTCTTCCCCACGCCAGTAGGACCAGCCAGAAAGGCCACCCCCCGAGGCCGCCCACCACCGCCTTGGCGCGAGGCGAGCCCAGAAACCGAACGCTTGACCAAATCAAGTAAGTGGGTCACGGCGTGCGGCTGCCCTTTGACTCGACGATGAATAAACTCGGAAGCGTTCTGGAGTTTTGCCCGATCAATTTGTTTCCACGGATCTTCGGTGACGCCAAGTTTGTAACGACGCACGGCCTCGCCGATCTCCGCCAATTCTAACCCCTCCGCCCTGCTCAGTTGAGCGATGCCCGCCAGATCCGAAACCAACAGCCCTTCGGTGGACTCCACAAAAATACTGACCTGCTTAGCGACTAGTTCCTGACTCATCTCAGCGAACCCCGAGAAACTGCGGGCCAGCAAACCCGCGATCAACTTCCGCACCACGTGATCGGGTCGGGGGATGGGAATATGACGGATTCGCGGATTACCAAGCACCAACCAATCTGGAAGATCTCCCTCCTTTTCAACGATCCAAAATATCGGATTAAAGAAAGGTCGACCCTCAGTCCCAACGGGGCGGGGCGTAACCGCGTGAGAAAGAATTAAGCTTCGCGTGAATCCACGCTGTTCAATCTCGTTGGGTATATCTGGCCGAACCAGAAATCGTGAGGCGAAGTCGGCGAAGATCGCGATCGGCTCCTCGCCATGACGAACCACGATCTCGGTGAGTTCGAAGAATCGGTCGAGGGAGGCGGGAGCCTGTCCGTTCTGCTGCCATGTGAGCCCCAATAAAGAGGCAAAAAACTCTCGCTCAGCAACTTGATCGACCCCCAAGACGAGGGGAATCGTAAATCCTTGCGATGGATCAAAGGCGATAAAATGCTTAAAACCGAGAGCTCGCATTTCGGCGACCAAACAATGAATCAACGGAAGTGGCGCCACTAATTCAGGAGCCAGTTCGCAGGGATATTGGTCACGGACATTTCCAGAGAGGACAAACTGACTTCGTAAAGGAAGGAATCGAAGAAGATCGCGGATCCATCGTGGACGGTTCACAGACATATGGCTTCAGTCAACCAATCACCCAAAATTTAATCAATCTCCATCCACTAACTGACCAATAGTGGCGGCAGTAGGTTGGAATGTTTCGCTCACTACTTTGAAATGGAGACTGCCCATCCCAATTTAAGAAGGCGGATGCTCTTTCTGGTTTGCGGGAAAATGTTCGTCCGCCATTCCTCGTCTGTTTGTTCAATCGCCGAGGCTTGGGCCGCTTTATTCCACAGTCGGCAGGGCGTCCTCATCCAAACACCGATAAAAGCTTCCTGAAACTGCAGACGTGGCCAGACAGCGTAGGGAGATTTAAAATTGCAACCAAAATCCGACGATGTTCGTTCAATTTCTGTCCGCATAATCGGGCACCCAAAAATAATAACCAATAATCAATAATCATGAAAAAATTCCTCTCCTTCGCCGTTGCTGCCGCATTCCTCCTCCCTATGGCGGATAAAGGCTTCGCTGTTGATGCTGCACCCGCCCCGACTGTGGTGGCAATTGCCGCTGGTAACCCAGACTTTTCCACCCTCGTCGCAGCAGTGAAAGCGGCTGGCTTAGCGGAAACCCTCAGCGGGGCTGGACCATTTACGATCTTCGCCCCAACCAATGCGGCTTTCGCCAAACTGCCAGCAGGCACCGTCGAAACGCTCTTGAAACCCGAAAACAAAGCGAAGTTGGCGTCGATCCTCACCTACCACGTGGTCGCAGGAAAAGTCCTCGCCGCTGATGTCAAATCTGGAATGGTAAAAACCGTTCAAGGTGGAGAAATCACCATCGTAGCCAATGCGGATGGCGTGACAGTGAATGGTGCGAAAGTCCTGAAGACCGACATTGTTGGCTCCAATGGAGTGATCCACGTCATCGACACCGTGATCTTGCCGAAGTAATCACCCTCCTCTAATCAACTAGTTCTACAACACGAGGCTTTCGGATTTTTCCGAAAGCCTCGTTTTTTGTGCACGATTGCTCAGAGCAGTCCGCCGCCCACTTAATAAGACTTCGCCCAGACCACGCGTCCGCGACTCGGCTCGCCGGTAAAGATGCAGGTGCCGGCCTCGTCCTGCGGATGGTTCGGGATGCAACGGATCGTCACCTTCAGATCGGTTTTGATCTGATTTTCTACGGCCGTTGATCCGTTCCAATGAGCCAAGGCAAAGCCGCCGTGAATCTCGGGCTTGTTGGGATTCTTCGCCGTAAAAAATCCGTAGAATTGTTCTTTGGAATCAATCTCGACGGTATTGGCGTCGCGATAGGCGGTCGCCTTCGCTAGAATTCCCGCCTGCATTTCCTCGAGAATCTGGCCGGCACTTTCAACGAACTCAGCGAGGGGGACAAACTGCTTTTCTTTCGTTCCGCGATCACGCCGAGCCACGGCCACACAGCCCTTCTCCAAATCGCGAGGCCCAATCTCCACCCGAACCGGCACCCCTTTCTTAATCCACTCCCAAGTTTTGGTTCCGCCACCAATGTCACGCTGATCCACCTCCACACTGATCTTTTCCCCAAAGGCAGTTTGAGCTCGCAGGGCGGTGGCGAGTTGATCGACAGCGGCAAGAATGGCCTCCCGCGTCTCAGGCTTGGGTGTAACGGGAATGATGACGATTTGCGCAGGGGCGATTCGCGGTGGGAGGACCAATCCGTCGTCATCGGAATGAGCCATAATCAGCGTCCCAATCAAGCGGGTGCTCACTCCCCAACTGGTCGTCCAGGCAAACTCTTCCTTCCCTTCTCTCGATTGAAATTTGATTCCGCTGGCGTGGGCAAAATTTTGTCCGAGGAAATGAGATGTCCCCGCTTGAATCGCCTTCCGGTCCTGAACCATCGCTTCGATGCAAAGCGTTTTCACGGCGCCTGGAAATCGTTCGCTCTCACTTTTTTCTCCGGTGAAAACGGGTAAAGCCAGCCATTCGCGGGCGAATTTTTCGTAGATTCCCAGAATGAGATCTGTCTCCGCCAGAGCCTGTTGAGAGTTTTCATGAGCAGTGTGCCCCTCTTGCCAGAGAAATTCAGCGGTCCGTAGAAAAAGGCGGGGACGCATCTCCCAACGGACTACATTTGCCCACTGATTAATGAGGATCGGCAGATCGCGGTAAGATTGAACCCACTTGGCATAACTTGCCCCGATGATGGTTTCGCTGGTCGGTCGGACCACGAGGGGCTCGGTGAGCTCACTGGAGGGCGCAGGCCGCATTTTACCATCGGCCCCAACCTCGAGGCGGTGATGAGTTACCACCGCACATTCCTTCGCAAAGCCCTCGACATGCGACGCCTCTTTTTCCAAGTAACTGAGGGGGATGAAGAGCGGAAAGTAAGCGTTTTTATGGCCCGTGGCCTTGAACATCGCGTCCAGAGCCCGCTGGATATTTTCCCAAAGACCGTAGCCCCACGGCTTGATCACCATACAACCGCGGACGTCGCTATTTTCGGCAAGATCTGCCGCCCGAACGACTTGCTGATACCATTCTGGAAAGTCTTGGTCTCGAGTCGGATTAATCGCGGTCTTTTCTGGTTGGGTCTGGCTCATAATGGTTAAAGGGTAACTAGCCTAGAGAGCGCGAGCGAGGCAGGCAAGAACGGCCAATCTCCAGCGAGGAAAAACTTCCAAAGGCGACCTGCCGCTTGGATCGTTCAGATGAGCCGCGACCTAAAGTTTACCGAGGAAGCGCTCAAAGAAGTCCACCCCTTTGAGCAAATCTTCTTCGGTGATGAACTCGTCGCGGGTGTGGGCCTGATCGATCGATCCCGGCCCGAGAGCCACGGCGGGCGTGCCGCGAGCGGCGAAGTAGCAGGCATCGCAGAACCACGAAGCCCCGACAGGCTGGGCACCACACTCGCCGAGTTGGGCGAAGATGGGATGAGCAAGATCATTGTTCAAAGGGGGAGCCGCCGAAATTTGGATGACAAGATCGGGGCAGACTTGGCGCAATCGAAGGGAAAGTTTCTCCAAGAATCCCTCGGCAAATTGCACTGGGACGAGGCGAAGATCGATAGAGGCGTGGCAGGAATCGGGGACGATATTGGTTTTTGATCCGCCTTGAATTGTTCCAATACTTAAGCTGGGCGAACCGAGAATCGGATCGGTGATTGCCGCAAATTCATTGGCAACTTCATGACGAAGGAAGTCTAAAACCGCCAGCATTTTGATGATGGCATTTTCTCCTAGGTGAGGCTGGGCGGCATGACAGGCGCGCCCCTTGGTCGTCAACTGAAGAAAGGCGCAGCCTTTATGGGTGTAGACGACGTTGAGTTTTGTCGGCTCGGCGACGATCACGAAGTCGAAGACTTCCTCGGAGGCGAGGGCCTTGGATCCGTGCTGACCAGCCTCCTCGCTGGCCAGACCCGCAAACCAGATTTCGTAGCCAAGGGCGGGGATTTGGGCACGACAACTATGCAAAGCCCAGAGCATCGAAGTCATCGGGCCTTTGGTATCGCTGGCTCCTCGCCCCCAGACCTTGCCATCGCGGAACTCTCCGCCGAAAGGAGGAATGGTCATACCGAGCACGCTGACCGTATCGGTGTGGGGAGCGAAAAGAATCCGCGGTTTTCCCGGCCGATCGGTGGGAAAGCGGGCCACCACATTGGGTCGCCCGGGAAGGACTTCGCGGAGTTCGACCTCGGCTCCTTCATGGCGAAGAAATTCCCCGAGATAAGTGGCTAGAGCGGCCTCGCCAACGCCGTCGGTGCCGGGATCGCCCTCAGGATTGACGCTAGGAATCCGAATCAGAGCCTGAAGAAGTTCGAGAGCACTTTGCGGCTGGATCATCAGAAAATTCTCCCAGAAACGAAGGCTTCAAGCGAGGAAGATTTTGGCAGAAATCGCCGTCAGTTGGGGATGGAAACCGTTAAGGTCTCCTCCCCGCCGGGATGATCAATCGTCGTGATAGTGCGAGTCACCGATCGGCCACCATACTGGATTTCCAGATGATAGGTGTGTTTTGGTGCCAACGGAAAAGTGAGCAAATTATTTAAATCAGCGGATTCATCTCGGCTCACCCCTTGGAGATGTAAAGTGGCATTTGCAGGATCGGTGATCGTGGATTGCGCGGCGACCCGTTGACCTCGGTGATCGAGGACGCGGAGGAGGAAACGGATGGAGGCTTGGGGGGCGGGTTGTTGAGCGGTGTAGCGGTCGGTGACATTCACGGCGGAGACCCAATCCACGCCCAAATTCCAGACCAATGGAAAGTTTAGGTCCGTTCTTTGAAAGCTGCTCGCATAAATGGCGTGAGCGGGGGTATCGCGCTGGGCCCGAGAAGCATCGCCCTTAAACCAACCACGATCGAGTCCTTGGGGATCGGACTCGGCGGCCCCCAGAAAATGCCAATCGCCATCCCAAATTTCTACCCAAGTGTGATTGCCCCGAAGATTAGTCCAGAGAGGCGTGCCGACCACCCGGGCGGGAACCCCCACCGAACGACAGGCGTCGACCAATAAAATGGCCAAACCACTGCAGGAAGCGAGTCCACTTTCGATGCTTTCCAGCGGACTTTGGTCGGGCTTTTTCCGCTTCGTGGAGTATCGGACTTTTAGGGTGGAGAAGAGGTGCTTATTCAGGGCCAACGCGGCTGCGGTGGGGGTTTTGGCATCTGCCACAATGGGGACGGAGACTTCCCGGAGGAGCGCGCGCCAAGAGTCTCGGCGTTCGTTGAGACTCGCGTAAGGGAGGACATCATTAAAAAAAATTGCCGTGGGAATCTGCCGCGCCCATGGAGCCGTGGCCATCGAGAGATAAGCGAGCGAGACATTCTCGAGGAGGAAACTTGCTGGGAGGGATTGGAGATCGATCGACGGCATATTTTCGAGGAGAAACTCCAGACCTGACCGCTCGAGCGGAGGGACTGCATCAAGTGCTTTGGATAATTCTGAGCGATTTTCCTTGGCTAACTGGAGTGCTTTTTCCAAGCGAGTCCCCTCCCCGATCGGCTGCTGACTCAATCCAGTTTCGCCGACCGATTGCCCGAGAAAAGCCACCAAAAAGAAAGTCAGAAATCGCAGTGCCATCATCAGTAAAGCATGGTGATAGCACGAGAGCGGGTCGCTGACTAGCGAGGCGATGACGCACCATCGACTAGGCGTATCGAAAGTCTCGCCGGGGCTTAGGTCAGTCCGATGCGGCATCCGTGAGCACTGAATCCCGCCCCGAAGCTCACCAGCCACCAGTCTTGGTTGTGGTCGGGGAAATCATCGTGAAGTGCTTCTTCCAGAGCAAAGAGAACCGATGGACTGCTCATGTTGCCAAAGTTGCGCAAGACCGAACGACTTGCGGCCAAAGAAAATTCAGGGAGAGCGGTTTCGAGAGCGTTGAGTACATCACGACCACCTGGGTGAGCGATCACCCGAGCAATCGGGCGGGCGCCTCGGGTAGCAGTGGTGGCGGCGTAGAGTTGGCTCACCGCACCAGCGGCCAGGCTTGGAACGCTGGGGTGAAGGAGGTTGCGAAGTTTACCATTCCTTTGTTCAAACCGCAGAAGATCGCGATCGTGCGGAAGATGGAGAGTGTCAAAGCCTTGGCAATGCAGTCCGCTGATCCCGGGCGTGCTCCGCCAGAGTGTGGCAGCGGCCCCATCGCTAAACAGACACGCGCTAATGATCACCCCTGGATCTTCGTCCAGATAGAAAGCCGCGGAGCAAATCTCGACCGCAACGCAGGCCACAAGTGCATGTGGCTGAGCCGCGAGGACTGCTTGAGCGGCCCGAAGAGTGGGGATGGCAGCACCGCAACCTAATCCGACGAGGTCTTGTAAAAAAACATTCGGCCGAAGACCAAGCAACTCAGAGACATAACTAGAAACACCTGGGCAGAGGTACCCCGTACAAGTGCAGATGAGGAGGGCGTCGATCTCCTCGGGGAGTGAACCAGATTTTTCGAGGGCCGCGGCGAGGGCGCGGGCGGCAAGTTTGGGAGCCTCTACGCGAAAGGCGGCATTGAGTTGATCCGCGGTGAGGTCAAAAACCCCGGCAATTTCAGGAACCGCAAAGTGCCGAGTTTGCACACCACTATCGCCGCGTAAGATCGTGCGTAGAATCAGCTGGGTTCGGCGATCCAGCCGTTGTTTGACGGGCGACTGCTGGATGATTTCCCAGCAATCGGCTTGCGTAAAAGAGTCAGGAGGAACGGCAGAAGCGATGGATTGTAGGAACATGGGAGTGATTAATGGAGAAGATGATAGAGGGAACGGACCGGGAGAATTCCCGAGCGAGCGATCGCGGTCAACCAACGCTGGTGACTAGGTTTTTGCAGAAAAGGGTGAACGATTCCCGCAAAAAACAAGCGCCGAGCGAATCGTTTGCGGTGGGCATCACCGACGCTACGAATCGTCTCCATCCATGTCGTAGCGCCATCCGACCAGTCCGCTAAGGGATCGACTGCGAGTTCCGCACTCTGCAACGCCATGGCCATTCCATTGCCGGTGAAGGGGGGAATCAGCGCAAAGGTATCGCCGAGATTGATCCGATCAGGGGAAACGATTCCCGCATCAAAATTCACCCCAGCGACCGCCGAGCAGGATTCGATACAGACCTCCGCCGCGTCGAGGCGTTCGGCGAGGGCGGACAAACCGGACGCACGAAGATAATCCCCCAAAATAGATTCTTTATGGGGATGCAAGTTTGGCCTTTGACGAAAAAGACCGCAGAGATTCACCCGCCCATCTTCGACTGGACAGATTCCCAGATAGGCTTGGTCACCGAGATGGAACTCCAGTTCGTTGACCAATGGAAATCCTCGAGCGTGCAACTTGAGCCCAATCAAAGAAGACGAAGCCCGGCGACGACCCGTGGAGAACACCCGACCTGAAGGAGCTTCGGCGGGGTCAAAGCGGCAACCTGTCATCAGTGTTCCACCCGCGTTGGTAAAATCGTTGGCAAGCTGGGCGTCGAGGGCGTGTCGACTGATCGCGAGAGCGGGCGCAGGGAGGCGGGAGCGGAGCACCGACTTGCCTTGAAAAAACCATTCCACCTCGCTCAGGCGTCGTGCTGGTTGCAGAGCGGTGCCGAGACCCAGTCGATCAATCGTCGAGGAATCCAGTCCCGTGATAAATTCACCGCAGACACGATGTCGCGGATATTTGCCTGCCTCATAGATTGTTACGGGGATCGATGAACGCAGGAGTCCCAAACCAAGGGCGAGACCCGCGAGCCCCCCGCCGACAATTTCAATGGGAAGCGGGTTGCTCATCGTGAGATCACCAATGGAGATTCCCTTTTTTGCTTCATCCGAGAAAGCATCATCGGAGGACTGCCATTGCTCCAATGCGGTGATTTAAGGTGGCCGCCGGAGAAGGAAAGCCAGTGATGCGGGGTGATCATGCGTAAATAGGTTACGAAAGATGGTTGCCTTGGGTCGATTCGGGAATGCTTGGGGAAACAAAAACCCTGCGTTCCTGCTCGTCGTTCCTGCGAATTTCAAGCAGTCTTTCCCGCTGAAAACTTTTTAAACCACTGATCAATGAGGATTCATTTTTGCCCGTTTATTTTCAATGAGTGACTTCGCCCAGAATGGGTTGATTTGCACACTGCAACGGCTGAACGATTGGCACCTCCCGCTGATTGAAGATGCACTCTGCGAGCTTGCCCTTAAAAAGCCGATCGCCCTCATCCTACCATGCCACGGTGTCGACCTCGAAAAACCCGCTTTAGCCCACCTCGTCGCTGAGATTGCGGAAGGGCGACCCTTTCTCAGTGAAGTAGTGGTTAGTTTAAATGGGATCACCGAAGCACAGCAGCCTCGGGTAGCCAAAATTTTTGCCGCCTTACCGATGGCTACGAGATTTTTATGGAATGATCAGCCGAATGCGCTCAACGGCGGATTGACGGGAAAAGGCGGGAATGTGGCGGCGGCGATCCGGACCATCACCGAAGCAAAAAGTGCGGAGATTATCGCCACCCAAGATGTCGACGTCGGATCGTTTCGTCGGGGGGACCTTGCCCGGCTTTGCTACGCGGTCGCAGAGCCGCGTCTGGGGTTTCACTTTGCGAAAATGTATTACTCTCGGGTGACCGACCGCCTTTACGGGCGGGTCTCGCGGCTTTTTCTGTCGCCACTCCTCCACGCACTTGTTCGAGTCGCGGGGCACCAACCGCTCCTCGGATTTTTACTCAGCTTCCGCTACCCTCTTTCTGGTGAAGTGGCGATGAACAGGCAAACCGCTCTCTTGCTCCCAGTTGCTTCGGGGTGGGGATTAGAGATTGGCCAACTCTGCCAAGTATTTCGGCAACTCGATCCACGAAAAGTTTGCCAAGTCGGGGGGGCAAGTAGCTACGACCACAAGCATCAGACAGCGAGCACCGCCCTCGTGGCGATGGCGGCGGAAATCGCTCAGGAATGTTTCCGTCAATTGGAAGTCGAAGGAATCAGCACTGGAGATCACTTTCGGCAAGCGGTGGCGCTCGCTTATCGGAGCGAATCGCGGAGTGCACTCCACCGCAGTGCCAGTTTGGCGATGATCAATGGACTGCCATTTGACGAACTAGCTGAGGCCGAAATGACCGACCAATTTGCCTCCACCCTCGATCCTGATTTATCCAAACAATGACGATGGACAGGACGAGATCACTCTTGGGACGCCGATTAGGTCCAAGACCAACATTTCAGCCGAAAGTCAGTCCCTTCCAATGCTAAAGCGGCCGCGTAGCCTGGTGCTGGGGTAAATTTCAGGATCGACCAGCGATCGGCATTTTTCTCAGGAAAAGAACCATCGGGCAGATTCTCCTTGGCGATGATCTGGGCCTCGGTGGTTGTCCAGGTATCATAAAATTTCCACGCGCGACCCGAGGGCGAGAGGTTCCGCAATTCCCAGGCCTCCTCAGGTTCAAAGTAGTGGTCAGCAAGGACTTCAAACGGAAGGTTGGGCTCGACATTTTCCAGCTGAACGCCAATGCCTCGGACATAAGTGACCGCGAGCAAAAGCAGATCGGCGGAATAGCTCAGGCTAAATTGCAAGGAAGTCGCCAGATCGGTGAGGGCGATTTTCCCGAGAGAATTTCGCGTGAACTTCAACGACGACGGTGAAGTTAAGGTATATCGGGCGATGATCGAGCGGAGGAGTCCCCGACTGGCAAGGTAGCGGGTGCGATCAAGGTCGGAAACAAACTGACCAGCCCGCATCCACTCCTCAACGGAAAGATGACAAGCAAGGGAGGGAAGAGACTCTAAGCGAGCTCGCCAAAGGTGAACTTCTCCTTGCCGAAGCGGGACCCAAGAACGGCGATGCCGCCAATTTTCAAGAGCGACCACCATGGAGTGAGTTTCATCAACTCCTAGAGGAAGAGCATTCTGGTTGGTAGACATAGGCAAAAGTCCATAGGCCAAAACCTCACACTGTTTTTAAATGAAAAAGGATCGACAAATTGGATGCCTTTTTGAAAGCACCCACTGTGCCAGATTTCCGATCAGAAAAGATCAGGAGAAAGATGGGCGATCCAGAGGAATTCCGCTTGCCACTGGGGGTCAACTGGCCCGAAAACCAGCCATGCGATATGCCCCGCTTGATCCTGATCTTTTTAAGCAAAACCGCGCGCGCTTAGCGGCCCGCCTGCCAGCGAAATCTTTGGCGATTTTAAATGCCAACGATATTTTGCCGACGAACGCCGACGGCTCGCTTTTGATGCGACCAAATAGTGACCTTTTTTACCTGACCGGGGTGGAGCAGGAGGAAACCAAGTTACTGCTCTTTCCGGATGCGGATGACCCAACACTCCGAGAAATCCTCTTTCTTCGGGAGCCCAACGAGCAGAACGAACTCTGGGAGGGTCACAAACTCCGCAAAGCCGAAGCCATCGCGGCCACGGGAATCACCCAAATCAAGTGGCTGAGTGAATTTCCAGGGATTCTTCGTCGGGTGATCTGCGAGTCGGAACAGGTCTATCTCAATACCAATGAGCATCGACGGGCCAGCTGCGAGGTTGAGACCCGCGACGAGCGGTTCATTGCTGAGGTTCAACGACGATTCCCTCTCCACGAATACCGCCGCCTCGCCCCCCTGATGCACGCTTTGCGTTTGGTAAAAAGTTCCGCTGAAGTGAAGCAGATGGAAAAGGCCTGTAAACTGACGGAGAAAGGATTCCGTCGCGTCTTGGGAACGACCAAGCCAGGACGAACCGAGGCTGATTTAGAGGCGGAGTTTGCGTATGAGTTTATCCGTGGGCGTGGTCGATTTGCTTACGACCCGATTGTGGCCTCGGGGAAGAACGCCTGCTGTCTGCATTATCAGGAAAACGGGGATACGCTGAAGTCTGGGCAACTGGTTCTCCTCGATGTCGGTGCCTCTTTGGGGAACTACAACAGCGACATGACGCGGACGATTCCCGTGAATGGAAAGTTTAGCAAGCGGCAGAAGGAGATTTACAATGCGGTGCTTCGAGTCCTTCGGAAAATGACCGCGGCCTTGGCCCCGGGGGTGGTGCACAAAGATTGGCAGAAGGAGTCGGAAAGGGTGATGACTGATGAGTTGCTGAGCCTCGGACTATTGAGTGCAAAAGAGGTTAAAAAACAGACGATTAGTCAACCAGCGGTGAAGAAATATTTCATGCACGGTCTGGGCCACCCGATCGGCCTCGATGTCCACGATGTCGGCGATCTTAGTCAACCAATGGCTGAGGGATGGGTTTATACCGTAGAACCGGGAATTTATATTCCTGAGGAAGCGTTAGCCATTCGGCTCGAGGATACCGTCTTAATCTCGGCGAAAGGCCCCGTGAATCTGATGGCAGATATTCCCATCGAAATCGACGAGATCGAATCCCTGATGCGCGGCTAGTCGGCGCCTTGGTTTGGGGTTTCATTTCAGCCCCTACCTCCGACTTGCACGCTCCCAGAGCCGCGCAACTCATCCGATCAGAGGGCAGGTTTAGGTGATGAAAACTCTCATCATTATCGTTCTCGGGTCAGCAAACCACCAAGGAACCCGCGCAGAATTCCGCTTGTTCACGATCAAATGACGATGAAGAATCAGGTCGTTAAAAATTTTTCTTAGTGCATTAATTCAATCTTCCCCATTCAACGATTTATCGGAAAAGTAATATCTTGCTATCTACCAATTAATCCCGTTGCGTCTCCCCTTTAATCCACCATCGATCTGCTTTGATGCTTCACTCGACTCCTGAAGTTTGTATTCATTCAGTGAGTCTGCAGCTAAATTTCGCCTCTTTGGCAGAACCTTCTTTAATGTTTTCACGGCGATGTATCCCTCTTCACTCGAACGATGGCACCAGAAAACCGGGGCAGAATAAACCCTTCAACTTTAGCACCCTATGACTAAAACGACTTTCCGATTTATCCACGCCGCCGACCTCCACCTGGATAGTCCGTTGCAAGGACTAGAACTCCACGAGGGTGCCCCCGCGAAGTTGCTCCGCGGGGCGACCCGCCGAGCCTTGGAGAATCTGGTCAATCTGACTATTGAAGAAGACGTCGATTTTCTGCTGATTGCCGGCGACATCTACGATGGGGACTGGAAGGACTACAGCACGGGACTTTTCTTTCGGTCGCAGATGGTGCGACTAAAAGATCAAGGCATCCCAGTGTATCTTATTTCTGGAAACCACGATGCCGCTTCGGTGATTTCCAAGAAGTTGCCCCTGCCGGAAAATGTTCACCCATTCTCGACGCGGAAAGCGGAGTCACGGGAAGTACCAGGAGTTCCAGCGGTGATTCATGGGCAGGGTTTCCCCAATCGGGCGGTGCCAGAGAATCTGGCGGCGGAGTATCCCCCTGCCCTATCTGGAAAGTTTAATATCGGGTTACTCCATACCAGTTTGAATGGAATGAAGGGGCACGACACCTACGCACCATGCTCCCTTCAGGACCTGCGTGCCAAAGGGTATGACTATTGGGCTCTGGGGCATATTCATCAACCCGAAGTCCTGAGCACGGATCCCTGGATTGTCTTTGCTGGCAATCCTCAGGGCCGGCACATCCGCGAGACGGGTGCACGTGGATGCCAGCTCGTGACGGTCAACGAGCGGCTCCAAGTCGAGAGCGCGGAGCGGCGGATTCTCGATGTGGTTCGTTGGGCGGTGGTGGAGGTGGACCTAGCAAATGTGGAGACGGAAAGCCAAGCCTTGCAGTGCATTCGGGCGTCTTTAAAGGACCAGATAGAAAGATCAGAAGGAAGATTGGCCGCGACCAGAGTTCGTCTGACGGGTGCGACTCCACTGCACGGGGGGTTACACAAAAACAGCCAACATTGGAAGGCGCAATTGCGCACCCTAGCCCAGGACTTCGGCGAGGAGTCACTCTGGATTGAGCGGATGACGATCGACACCATTCCCATTTATGACGTTGCCCAATTGGCGGAGCGAGATGCCCTGACTGGGTCGGTCTTAAAATCCCTAGAACAGGCAAGTCTTGCACGGGACAAGCTTCCTGCGGGCATTCTCGAGATGCTCGACTTATTGCCACCCGATGTGCGCATCGAAGTGGAAAGAGATTTGGAGGATTTTCAACACGATCAAATCATGGGCGAAGTTCGATCAATCATTTTGGAAGCCCTTAAAACGAAAGGAGAGACGACCACATGAGATTCCACCGGCTAACCATTCCCGCTTTTGGACCGTTCACAGATTTCCATCTTTCGTTCCCGAATACTGGACACGATTTACACGTATTTTACGGAGAAAACGAAGCGGGCAAAAGTTCTCTACTTCGGGCGATTCACGATTTGCTCTTTGGCATTGAGGGTCGATCACCAGACAACTTTCTCCACGAATACAAAAATCTTCGATTGGTCGGAGAACTGGAGAATCGAGTCGGGCAACGACTGGTCTTTCAACGACGCAAGGGCACCAAAGGCACCTTATTGAACGAAGCTGGGGAGCAGATCGACGATAGCGCGCTTGCGCCGTTCCTTGGCAGCGTGGATTCGACCTACTTTTCGACGATGTTCGGTCTGGGAAGCGAAGAACTTCGGGCCGGCGCCGGAGAATTGTTGCGGGGCAAGGGGGAGATTGGGAATGCTTTATTTTCAGCCAGCCTCGGCGGAACACCGATTCAGCGCGTCGCGGATGCCATTGTTGAAGAGTCCGAGCAACTCTTTAGGGGAAAAGCATCGGCCAATGTGTCGATTCGACCGGCCGCGCATCGCTATAAAGAGCTCTTGAAACAAAGTCGGGAGTCGATGGTGGCCGCGGATGTCTGGGAGCAAATCGAAACCGAAATCAAGGAGCAGCAACTTCTTCGAGAACGACTCGATGAAGAAATCGCTGATTTTGAGAGGCAACTGGACTGGGTAGGGCGTTGCGAAGATGCGCTTCCGAGTGTTGGCCGATACCATGAAGAGATGAATTTCCTTCGGGATCTGTCTGATTTGCCCGACGTAGGAAGCGATTTTGTGGAACGGGCGAGGTCCGCCCGGAATGCTTGCGGCGAATCCACCCGAAGGGTTGAAGAATATACCACGCTGATAACCCAGATCAGCATCAAACTTGGTGAATGCGCAACCACGCCCGAGGTCATGGTCGTGGCGAACGAGCTGGATGCGCTCCATGAGGAATTGGGGGCATATCGCAACCGCAAAGAAACTCGGACGAACTTGCAAAGCAGACTGGTGGCGATCGAACCAGCGTTGCTCACGGGAATGAGTTCACTCGGAATTGAAGGCCCATTCGCATCACTGGAAGGGCTACGAATGACCAGTGCGGACCGCCTCGCTCTGGAAAATGCCGCAAAAGTGCTGGCCGAGGTCAATAGCCAGCGCAAGGAAGCCGATCTCAACCGCGACGTGCTTCAGAGTAATATTGAAACGCAGAACAGGGATTTGCTTCTCCTTCCAGAGATCGATTTGGAACCACTTCGGGGAGCGTTAGCAGTCGCAGCTAAAGCGACCGAAGCGCACAACACGCTCGAAATCAGCCGAACAGCCGTCGAGAATCTCCGCCGTAGAGTGCGGGACGAGCAGGCACTCGTGATTGGAGTCCCTGACGAACCGGATACCGTTGGGCGACTTCCGGTTCCCTCATCGGTCACCATTCGGAAGTTTCGCGAGCGATTCAGTAAGCTGGAGCAGGAAGGAAAAGAGGGAAGAACCAAGACCCGCGAACAAGAAGCGAAGATCATGACACTTCGAGAGGAACTGATTCGTTTGGAGCGTCGGGGTGCATTGCCGACCAAGGAATCACTGAAGGAAGCACGAGAGCATCGAAACCACGGATGGCGATTGGTGCTTTTGGATTGGAAAGGCCCGGGAGCGGGAGAGCAATTCGACCCTTTATTGTCGCTCGAAGAAGCATTTCCCAAATCTATCGAAGCGGCGGATCAGATCGCCGACCGTTTGAACATTGATGCCGATGCGGTTGCTCAGGCGGAGGAAAAGCGTCTCCAAATTCTTGCCTGCCAAATTGCTATCGATGCCACCAAAGGGCAATTAGATGCGAACCAGAACCAGATCCTTGAGTGTCAGGATGGGTGGGTGTCGGAGTGGAGTGCGACTGGCATTCAACCGCGGTCGCCTGATGAAATGGAAGATTGGCGCGAAGCTTGGACGAGGTTCCGAGAGACGCATGGCAAATTGCTCGAAGCTGAAGGGGCATTTGAGTTGAAGATCCGCCTGATTCAATCCGCCACCGATGCTCTGGCTAGCGTCTTGAACGATTCGCCAACCAAGCCATTTCCGATCCTTTTCGAGACGGCAAGGAAAGAAGTCCAGCGGGGAGAAGAGTCCACGGGACGCCGAAAACAAATCGTCGAGCAGATGGAAAATTCGAAGAGGGAAATTGAAAGGCTGACTCGCGAAGCTGAAAAACATTCGAAGTCAGCTAAAATCGCCGAGGGTGATTGGCTAGCCAAGAGCCAGAAGGCTGGGTTGCCCGCCGATATCCCAGCACAGACGGGGCTTTCATTGGTGATAGAAAGGAAGGATCTGCTGACAAAATTCGACCAGTGGAAGGAATGTTCAGGCGAAGCGAACCAAACCGCATTGGCACTAGACGCCTATGAAAAACGCGTGGCAGAACTGGCAAAGCAACTCGAAGTACAGTCGGAGAGCACGGAGGCCCGGGAAGCGACCTTGTGGAAGATCCTCTCGGCGGCAAGAACCGCCCAGACAGAATATGAACAGCTATCGACTCAGCTCACCGAAACCAAAGAACGCCTGAGATTGGCCCAACAAAAAGAGACGACCGCTGGTCAAATCATCCATGAATTGATGGCCATGGCGAGTATCCAAACGATGGACGACTTGGAACCATTGATTGTTGGCCTGGAAAAGCGTTCGGAAATTCAAAGACGCCTCGGTGCTCTGCGGGTCGCGCTCGGAATTCTCGCGAGGGGAGCGCCGGTCGAGGAGTTTATCGCCCGCATCGAGGCCGAAAACGGGGACGAACTTCTGTCGCGCAAGTCCCGCGTCGCGACACATAAAGCGGAGAAAACTGCCGAACTTGAATCCGTTCGAAACCGATTATTCGAATCGCAACGGAAGCGCGACGAACTTGCGAAAGCTGGTGATGCGGCTGCCGACTACCGGCAACAGGCTGAGTCGGTTGCCGGAGTATTGAAACTGGACGCCGCCCGCTTTATTCGACTCCGCCTTGCGAGCCATTTCTTGAAAGAACAGATCGAGCAATTTCGCAAGGAGAACCAGGGACCACTCTTGGAGAAGTCTGGAAAAGTTTTCAGCGAAATGACCAGGGGCAGGTTCGATAGACTTACGGTGGATTTTAATGAACAGGATATCCCCGTGCTCATGGGACGCAGGATGAACGGAACCACTGTGGCAGTGGACGGCATGAGTGAGGGGACGAGGGATCAGCTCTACCTCTCACTTCGCCTAGCGGCACTGGACAGGCATTTAGAAAACCATCAGCCGATGCCCCTGATTCTGGACGATCTTTTGATGACTTTTGATAACCCGCGAGCGGGAGCCATCTTATCTCAGCTCGCTGCCCTCTCCAAGCGCACGCAGGTTTTTCTTTTTACTCACCACGAACACCTCGTGGAGCTCTGTCGTCAGAGTCTGGGCGAAGGGAATTACTCTTTACATACCCTACGAGGATCGTAACGAATTCTTCTGGAGGTCAGGCCGCAGACCTAGCCGCGCTTCTGAATCCATTGCGTCACCAGGGTACTGCCGTAGGTCTGCCCGCTTTCCTAATCCGCCCGCACGGAACTAGGGCATCTTCCCCGAAAGTTGCCCCTCACTACTTGAGCTTCCGTAGATGCTCGGGCGCGGAGTCGTTCAGGGCGCGGACGAGGCGGTCCAACTCGGTGGATGGATTCGCTGGCGAAGGTGTCCCTCCGCTCTCGTGCTGACGCCGCACTTGCTCGGCGTGGAGCACGGCCTTCGGCCATTCACCGATGAAGGAGCCGATCACTTCGCGCGCGGCTTCTTCGTTGGTCGAATAATCCCGGCCGAGTGCTTTCTTGACCGCCGCTTTTGCCGAGTCACCGTCGGGCAGGTCGCCGCGCGTCGTCGCGTGCTCGACGAGGTGCAGGAGCAGCCAGAACTCAAAGCAGGGCGTCGAATGGGCGAGCCTCACCACTCGCGCGGTGGCGAGTTGTTGCACCTCGTTCCAGATGCCGTTGCGCACTGCCACGTCGGTGTCGATCACCGCCCACACATGGTCAAAATCCTCCGGCTCCCCGATTCCAAGCCGCTTTTTCTCCGCCTGGCGCTGCTGTTCGAGGGCAATCCGGTCGGCGGTTCGGATGACGTGACGCGGGTCAGAGTGGTCACCCGGGATCACTCGCACCCACACACGCGAAAGCTCCAGTGCCCCCAGCAACAGCTCAAAATACACCGGCTCGGTGACTGTACCTTCGGTCACGATGAGAAACGAGTCACCCGGTTGCGCGCTCGCCGCCGCCACCGCTGCTGCTTTCCGTTCCACGCTCAGTTCCTTCGCTTTGATCCAATGGAGAGGACCCCAGTCCGCGTCGTCACTCACGTTTGCAGTTCCCGCATCTTAGCCGGCCTCACTTTCCGCTTGGTCTTCATTTTCTGCGCTTCTTCTGGAGTGTCAGTCTCCTTTACTATTTCGTAGGCTGGCTCCGTCCCGAGCAGCCCCTTCGGCAAAAACGGCACCGCCCCGTAGCGGCCGGACATATAGCCGCGGATCAGCGACTCCTCCTTGCGCGGCGCATAATCCGTCAGCGGATACAGATGGCCTTCGCCTTCCGCGTCCTTGTCCGTGAACCACACCTGATCCCTCCGCATCGTCGTGATGTCGAGCAGCAGCGGGTTGTGGGTGGTGAAGATGATCTGCGCACCGTTCGGGTTTTCTTTTTCGCTAAAGAGCAGGCGCAACAGCTCGCGCACCATCACCGGATGCATGCTCGTCTCCAGCTCATCCACGAAGACCGTGTAGCCGTTGGCCAGGATGTCCAGCCACGGGCCGATCAGGGCAAAATATCGGTGCGTCCCGGCAGACTCGGATTCCCATGGCAACGGCACCTCCGCTTTGTTGTGCCCGCGATGGGTGAGCTCGGGCTGGAACCATTGCCGCTTCCGCATTTGCTCCTGCATCTCGGCCGGCATCTTGTCGATCATCTCCAGCAACTCTTTGGGCGCCTGCTCTTCCACCACTCGCGCCGCGGTCACCCCCAGGTCCGCAAAGCGGAGCATTTTCACGATCCGTTCATACAGCGCCGTCTTTTCCTCCACCTGCTTCAGCGTGAAGGCCGCACCCATCTTGCTGCGCGTGCTCAGATCCAGAAATTTCAGCCGCTCCTTGAACCACCGAAAGACCGGCTCCAGCTCGGTGCGGTTGCTCGCAAATGCCTTGGAGAGAAAGAGCATGTTGCCCAGCGTGTAGCCTTCGAGCTGTTTATCCCTCTCGAAGCCGCTGGGCCGATCCGGCGTCCACTCGTAGCTACCGCTCTCCGGGTTCCAGTCCCGGCAAAACCACATCTGCGCCTTGGCCGTGGGAAAGGCGCGTAGCGACTCGTGCCAGACCCGTTGCCGCGTCGCAGCCACCCGATATTCATAGCGCATTCCCTCCGTCACAAAGACCACGGCAAAGGCCGTGGGCGACTCGGCTTCGCCGGGGCGCAGGGCAAAGGGTTCGATCTGCGGGATCGGATCCTTCGGGTCCGTCATCGCAGCGGAGGTGGTCACCATTTTTGCCAGTGCCTCGATGGCCCCGAGCACGCTGGTCTTCCCGCTCGCGTTTGCCCCATAGAGCGCCACGCCTTTGAGCCACTGCCGGCCGGTGACTCCCGGCAGTTCCTTCTCGATACAGTTGCCCGGCAGCGTCTTGTCCTGACCGCTCGCAGCTAGATTAAGGGTTTGGAGCTTGCGGAAGCTCCGGAAGTTTGACACGGAAAATTGAAGCAACATGGATTACAAATGACCGATTATTGCAATTAGGCGAGTTTTATTGCGGAAAATCTGCGGCCTCATGGAAACATGTCTCCCTGTGGAGGGTCGATGAGGTCGCGTTGGGAGGGGGTGGCACCGCTGGCTTTTTTGGCGCGGGCGGTTTTGACGGCTTTGGCGAGGCGGCGCTTTTGGAGGGAGTCGGTGGCGCGGGTGGCGTTTAGTTTTAGGAGGCGGGCGAGGACTTCGTCGCGGGTGGGGTCGGGCCAGCGGTGGCGGATGCTTTTGGGGAGTGCGGTAGACCCCAAAATTCGGGCTAGGGGCTAAGCTATAAAATGGCGGTGGACGGCGTGTTCAAACACCACACAACGAACCACCAAAAAATGAAACAAAAACGCAAGCGGCACGAAGCCGCATTTAAGGGCCACGTCGCTCTGGAGGCGATGAAGGGAAGTAAAACAATCAGTGAAATCGCCGGCGAATTCGGCATTCATCCGGGGCAGGTCGCGGATTGGAAGAAGACGCTCGCCGAGGGGCTGCCAGGGGTGTTCCAAAAAGGGGCTCCGGCGCGGGCGGAAGAGGGCTTTGAGCAGGAGCGCACGGCGTTGCAGTCGAAGATCGGCGAGCTGACGATCCGAGTGGATTTTCTCAAAAAAAATCCAAACAACTCGGGCCGTGAACGGGGGTGCCGAGTTGGTCGAAAATGAGCATCCGTTTTTGAGTTTGAGGACGCAGTGCGAGCTGCTGGGCGTGAGTGGTTCATCACTCGATTATCTGCCTCAGCCGGTGTCGGTGGAGGATTTGAAAATTATGCGCATCATGGATGAAATCTATCCGCGCGACCCGTGCATCGGGGCGCGCTGAATCGGCCAGCTTTTGGAGCGCGATCATGCGCTTTGCGTGAATCGAAAACGCGTGTCGCGGCTGCGGCGGAAGATGGGAATCGAGACGATTTTTTGCCGTCCGCGAACGAGTATTCCCGATCGGAAGGACGCGAAATTTCCGGATCTTTTGCGGGAGAAAAACATCACGCGGGCGAACAATGTATGGTGCTCGGCTGGGCGGTGAGCAACACGATGGACGTGGCACTTTGCCTGACGGCCTTGGCGCGTGCGTTGCAGGGGGTCGGCGGAGTTTTTCCGAGGATACTCAACACGGACCAGGGCAGTCAATATACGGCGCAAGAATGGGTCGCGGTGCTGCAGGAAAAAGGCATCGCGATCAGCATGGACGGGAAGGGCCGGTGGATGAACAACGTGCTCATCGAACGGCTCTGGCGGAGTGTAAAATACGAGGACATTTACCTGCGCGAATACGCGACCATTGACGATCTCATCGCCGGGCTGGCGCGGTGGTTTTTCGACTACAACGAGTGGCGACCGCGCGCGACATTTGGCGGCTCGACACCGGCGAAAATCTAAGCGTAAAAACCGCCCGCAAGGGACTCGCAACCGGAGTTGAAAACAGCGACATGAACTCGGCGGCAAACACGCCCGAGCGAGCCCCCAAACCCACCCCGCCAGGAGAACTACCGTGCCGATCTCGCCTTTCCCCCTTGAAATCCAAACCACATCCATCCATCACCAACGCACGCCTCTCCGCCATAGCTTAATTTCCATCAACTCTGGCCGGACAACGGGTAGCACCTCAGTCTAAGTCTCAAAGCGGGCGGGAAACGAGCTGTCGTTCTATGAAAAAATGCTGGTCGCCTAGGGTTTCTAATGGGAGGAGAAGGCTTGGACTGAGTTTGCCCTGCGTGTGAAGCCGATCAAAGATTGGCCACACGGAATCGAGCCGACGATCCGAAGATTTTCAGTCCTCGAGCTCGGTGTGAATCTTAATGAATTGAAGAAGATCATGGCGGGTGACGATGCCCACGAGTTTTTCTCCTTCGGTGACCGCTAGACGGGTGGTTTCAGGGGCGAGCAGGAGTCGCATCGCGTGGGCGGCGGACTGGTGGACTCCAATACAAAGGTGATTGGAATCCTGCTTGGCGACGGCATCCCCAGCCGTGGTGTAAGGCCACTGATCGCGGGCAATTTCTTTTAAAGAAGCAAGTTGAAGCAACCCACGGAAATCACCATCGGAGGTGCAGACGGGGTAGGTAGCGTAGTGGCCAGTGAGAAAAAACTCGTCAACGGCGAGGTTCAGCGGGAGGGAGTCGGGAATAAAGGCGGGATGAGGAGTCATGAGATCGCGAACCAAAAGTCCGCCGAGCAACTCGCGCTGGATGGCATTATTGTAGCCACTCTCAGCCGCGCCTTTGAGAAAGAACCCGATCAGAACCAGCCCGACTCCATTCCATGCGTGGAGAGGTCCGATGAGCAACCAAACTCCCAAAAAGATCAGAATCCAACCAAACGCAATACCGATTCGGGAAGAGATAAACGTAGCACGACGAAGCTTTCCCGTTTGGGCCCAGATGAGAGCGCGCAACACGCGACCACCGTCGAGCGGGTAGCCTGGAAACATGTTAAAAATCACCAAATAAAGATTCGTCTGGGCCAGCCACATGCAAAGGAGGGAACCCGCATCCAATCCAGCCTTGCGGAGTATCCAACTAACAAGAAAGAAACCGCCACTGAGAAAGACGCTGACGATAGGGCCACCGAGAGCGATCTTGAGTTCAGATCGGGCGTCGTCGGGCTCGCGGTCGATTTCAGCTAAGCCGCCAATGAAGAGGAGGGTGATCCGGGGAACGGGGATGCCACACCGCTGACTGACTAAGCTATGACCGAGCTCGTGAAGAAGAATACTCAGAAAGAAGATCAGTGCAGCAGTCACGCCGAGGGCGAGGGCACTGCTTGATGAAATGCCCGGCAGCTCTCCAGGAAAATATTCAACAGCCAAATCGTAAGTGACGATCGCGGCGATTAAAAACCAAGAGGCGTCGAGATAGAACCGGATCCCAAAGTAGCGCCCAATAAATAATCCCGCACGCTGAGAAGTGGCTTTCGGGTTGCTCATTGGGAAGAAATCGGTGTGGGAGTGGGAGTGGGAACGGAAGGCGCCTCGGGCGTCAATTCCTCTGGAACGACCGACCAATCAAACAGGTCGATTCCTGTCCGGAGGGTCTCTGGAACGAGTAAACCAAAAGTCGATCGCCCGAGAAAGAGTGGGACGACCGAACCCGCCTCCCCCAAGGAGCGCAGGGAAGTTTCCGTAAGGGGCGATTGAAAGGAAAATATCCGCATCGGTCGAGGGAAGAAGCCCGTGAGAGCAACCGTGAAGGGCTCGCCCGCGAGAGTTCCGGCGATCTCCGCAGAAACGATCGGTTGAGAGAGAATGCCTGGAGAAAACTTGAGAAGAAGTTTTTGCAGACCAAGAGAGTCCCCTGCTCGACCTGGAACACTGGATGGCGTGAGGGTTAATTGCCCAGCGAGGGTGGGTCGTCCATGGAATTCGGCAAGGAGAAGGTCCGCAGATATTTGAAATCCGTGAACCGGGAGAGCGTCCGCGGCCGTGTGAACCGCATAATGCAATGAATGCCAAGGAGATTGATCGAAAGGAAGAATCGAAGGAAATCTCCACGGCGATTCTCCAAAAACGACCCCCCGAAGGGAGTCCGAATCTTTCCCAATCAACTGGGCAGAAAGCATTTGAGACTCGCCACGGAGGATGAGATCACTGAGTGGACCGGAGATGCGTACATCGAGTGAGAGATCAGCCAGAAGAGCGAATTGAGGGTCAACTGATTCGAAAAGCCGAACCGTGCTTTTGCGACTGGTCACGGCAATCTGGAAAGCGGGATCAGCAAGAGTGCTAAAATCGACTTCGCCGGAAGCCTTGAAGTCGCCCGTGGGATGCTGGGCGTTGCATTGAGTAATCCGCAAAATCTGTTCTGAAAAAGTTCCACTCGCCTCGACTTCCGTAATCGCCTGCCCACTCCAACCGAGAGGAATACGACCTTTGGTGATCGTCAGATTGCCGCTAGTTTGAAGTGCCCCGAGCGGACCTTCAGCGAGGAGACTTCCTCGAACCACTCCTTCAATGGGAAACTTAAACCCCGTGAGCTGAGCCGTTTCCCGAAGACTAAGATTATGGGCGATGAGGTGGAGTTTGGCGACGGTCTGATCGTCGAGCAACCCGGCTAGGGATGTGGTGGGCCAGGCATTCCAAATTTTCAGAGGGAGAATCGCATCTCCTTCGAGCCAAAGGTCTTTTCCGTGGACAAGGCGGATATTTTGCAGGGAAACTGCTTGGTCGAGGAGTCCGACTCTGGCGGTGAAAGCGGATTCGTCGTCTGCCAAAAGGAAAGTGGAGAAAGCCACCCCATTACGAGAATAACTTCCTTCAAACTCGGCATTGATCGGGTGGAGGATCAATGCGGTGGCGCCGAGGGAACGGACCTTCCGCAGACGAGCCAGAAATCGACCGCTACTTCCCTTGGCGGAACCTTCTCCATCCCAATCGAAAAAAGCTCCTCCAGAGAGTGACTCTGGCAGAATAGGAGGACGCAGAATCGCCTCATATTTGGCGAGATCTTGAACGGATGCGTGAACCTCGCCCCAGTATTGTTTGTCACCGACAATATTAAGAACGCCACTCCCACTGAGATAATCAGCACCATTGCGGATCGAGATGTTGCTTAACTGATACTCATTTTCGTGGAGGACAATACTCGCATCGAGCTTTTCAATCGGGGCGTTCCTCCAGCGGAGTTGGGAGCCAGAAATGACGAGTTGACCGTCGAACTTTTGATCCTTGCCGCGCACTGATCCGCGGATGGTGGCCCGACCGGCGACAAATCGAAATTCAGGAAGCAGCAAAGCCGATAAAGCCGTGAGGTCATCGAGTTGGCCTTCTTTAATGTTTAGAAAAAATTCTGATCGCCACCAGTCGACTCCTGGAGATGGCCAAGTCATTTCGCCAAATAAAGCCAAGCGATTCCGACCTTGAGTCAAAGAAAGTTCAGGGATTTGACACCGACCTTCATGGAGTTTAGCGCCAAGAACCAAGGAATCCCACTGGCGATTCTCCCATTGAAAATTGGCGACCTCGATCCGCAAATCTACGCTGGCTTTCGATAGATCCTCAAGCGGACCGCGAAAGTTCAGGCGTCCAGATTTAATCGTTCCCCCAGCGGCATCCGATACCCCGAGAAAAGTGGCTAGTTTCGCGAGATCAATCTGCAGAAATGGCACCGTGAGATCGACAGAAAATCTGGGCTCTTCAGAGATCGCCTGCAGCTCGAGCCGGACATCGCCCCCAAAGGCCGCTAATTTGACCGCAAACTTCGGGTGCCCTCCAGCGAGATCACGAAGAGACGCCGAAAAATCAACGACCTCAATCCCAGGATCTAGGGTGAGAGCGGTGAAGTGAATCATCCCCTCTTGGATAGCGGTGGATCCCCCGACATTACGAAATGTATGGGTGGACCACGGTTGTTTGAGGATAATTTGTCCTGATTGGATCAACCCACTTTTGAGACTGCTCAGTTGCAAGCTGGTCTGGAGAAAGCGGAGATAATGAGGTCCGCTTTGGACAATCCAGTCGACGTCGGTCGCTTGAAAACTCTCAGGAACCGCGGTAATCAGAGGAGGAAATGGCCACCAATCGCGGAGAGCGGTGAGGAGAAATCCCTCTTTTTCGGAAGGCGCCGATAGCTCCACTTTGCCTACGACCCCGCTCAGCTGGAGTTCTTGGAAAAATTGCCCTGTCGAGTAAGGCAAAAGCTGATGCCAAGAAAAAACTGCGGTAGTGGTGGCGACTTCGCAACGGACCATCGGTCCGGCTGAACTTCGATAGGACCAAATAGTATCGCGAAGAATGATCGGCTCAGAAATGCTTCCCTCGACTGCTCCGATTTGGACACTGCCTCCGCCAAGCCAGACTTCGAGGCAAACGATCTTTTCAAGACAAAAGCGAAAACAATTGGGCTGAAATAGTGCAAGAAGAAGCAGGCCAGAACAAAAAAGCCAAGTAACCAAGAAGGATCGCCAGCGAGGCGATCGAGACTTTTTCGCCGAAAGATTCGACGATGCACTGAGAGATGAAGCGGTGGATTTCAAATGGAGTTAGACAGATTAGCCTGCTAAAAATAAAAGGAAAGAGGGTTGGAAACCAAAGAGGATTTTCCATTCTTCATGAAAAAATCCAACGGTATCAAGGTGAAGCGTTTTGCGGCCCCTTCGTTACAAGAATGTTACACCTCGTGACTTGTTGGATATGGGGATTTACTTATGATCTTCTCCCAAACCCATGACCAGCAAACCCGCAAACAAGAAAATTTTGGTCGCCGACGACGAGCCAGATGTCCTCCATCTCGTCACGACTAATTTGAAAAACGCTGGGTACACCGTCGTCAAAGCCGAAGACGGTCTCGTCGCCCTAACCAAGGCGAGGGAAACTCGGCCTGACCTGATTGTTCTCGACTTGATGCTTCCAGAGCTTTCTGGCTTAGAGGTTTGCAAGGTTTTGAAGAAAGAACCAGGCACGGCCCACATCCCGATCATTATGCTCACGGCGAAAGCGGAGGAAGTGGATCGGATCGTTGGGCTAGAACTGGGCGCCGACGACTACTTGACGAAACCGTTTAGTCCGCGCGAACTGGTCTTAAGGATCAAATCGGTGATGCGCCGAGGCCGCGGAGCGACTGAGACTACCGAACAGATCTCTCTGGGAGATATTCAGATCGATCGTGCTCGCTATGAGATAACCATCGCTGGGGAGTCCGTGGATTTCACGGCGACGGAGTTTAAGTTGCTCACCGTGCTGATGGAGCGACGCGGACGCGTCCAGAGCCGAGACACCCTACTCAATGACGTCTGGGGCTACGAGAGTGCCATCGACACCAGAACAGTCGACACCCATGTCCGGCGACTTCGTGAGAAGTTAGGGGACTCGGCTCACTGTATCGAGACTGTCCGAGGGTTTGGATATCGGATGAATGAACTCAAAAAGTAGATCTGGATTCAGGTGGATGAAGTGACTTCGCCTCTTGATGTGGCACCCGATCCCAGAAATATCTCCTGAATGATCACGTGGTTTTGGGGAATTCTCGGATTAAGCGTCGCCGTTGCTTGGCTGTTCTATCATCGGCGAATCAATCGGCATTGCGATCAACTCAAGTTGATTCTGGATGAAATCGCTTCGGACAGGACTCCCCGTGGATTGTTTTTTTTAAGCGGCAGTCGCTTTTCTGAGTTGAGTCAACCTCTGGAAAAACTCGTAGAGGATCGGGAGCGTTCTCGGCTTCAAGTAGACCGAGAGGAATTCAACCTTAGAACGATTTTGGGGAGCATGGAAGAAGGCGTCATGGTAACCGACTCGCGCCATGCCATTCGACTGGTAAACGGTTCTTTTAAACGCATCTTTGACTTGAAGAGCGAACCCCTTGGCCAATCTGTTTTGGAAGCATTGAGGGAACCGGAGATCGAAGAAATGATTACGATCGCCCTCGCTTCCAAAACAGCGCAGACCCGCGAAATCGCCGCGAGTGCAGGGCGATTTCATAGACACTTTGGAGTGCACATGGTACCCGTCCAAGAAGCGGCTGGTCAACCTAGTGTGGTGACGATTTTTCGGGATATCTCACGACTTAAACAATTGGAAGATGTTCGGCGCGAGTTTGTTGCCAATGTTTCTCACGAATTGCGGACACCTCTTTCGATCTTTCATGGTTATCTTGAAAACCTTCAGGATGACCCCGATATCCCTCGGGAAGAGCAGGCGGAAATTTTTGGGATATTGCGTCGACACTCCGAACGACTCAACGCGCTTCTCGAGGATTTACTCGCCTTGGCTCGACTGGAATCGCGGCAGGAAGTGATTCGCCCTGAATCGATTCATTTGGCAACGTTCTTTCGACAAGTCGGGGAAGACTGGAATGATCTCACGAGGAAAAAAAAGATCCGCCTAACCATGAACGTGCCGGAGGGACTCCCCGAACTCCAAGCGGACCGATTGAAGCTGGAACAGATTCTCAACAATCTATTCGAGAACGCCTTAAAGTACACAGGGCCCGGGGGAGAAGTTCGGTTGACGGTGTCAGTAATTGACCACCTCTTTGAACTCCGTTTTGCGGATACGGGGACGGGTATTCCACCAAACAATTTAGCTCATATTTTCGAACGTTTTTACCGGGCAGATAAAGCGAGGACCAGAGACCAAGGAGGGACGGGATTGGGCCTGTCGATTGTTAAACATATTGTCCATGCACACAAGGGAACGGTTTTGGCGGAAAGCGACTACGGAAAAGGCACGACGATTATCGTCCGACTGCCTATCAATGGCGTGGGACCAGAAATGATTAAGGATTAAAAGCCCAGAAACCGCATTCGCAACCAAGCCCCCGCGTGAAGATAGGCGTAGATCAGAACCAGAAGTACCCCGAGGCGGACTTCGCCAAAAAGTGCGGTGCGATCAAACTGCCTCCTTTCAGCGCCCGACCAAGGCCGGAGCCGCGGAATGATCCGAGGAACTGCCAAACAATAGCGCAGATAAGTAGAACCAAATCGATCGCGAAGAAACCGCTCTTCGGCTGGAACAATCGCCCCGTATAAAAAAACAAAGACCGTTAGGCAAAGTCCGAGCATCCAAGGATCGCGAAGAATCCCAACCATCCCGACTCCTAGAATGACGCTTGCGAGGTAGATAGGATTTCGGACGTAGGCGAAAGGACCACCTGTGACGAGTTGCGGAGCCTCAATAGTTGCCCGGCGGGTATGATTTCCAGCACAACCGGCAGCCCAAGTTCGGAGAGCGAGGCCGAGAAAAACCAAGACGATTGAAATGACGAAGCCAGCGCCAGAGAACTTGCCGAAAAAGGGTCGCGGTCGAAAGACCAGGGTGGCGAGAAGCACCGCAGATAATCCGACGTGAAGTCGACGATGAAAAATCTGCACACCAATTGTCGACAGTCGCTCTGCCAAGCATTCGCCCCCAGATGTTGGATGTCTCAAGGGCGAGCGTGCTTCTTTAGACATTCGTCAGCAATGAGTCCGTTTGAGAGGATAACCATCTCTGGTGGAGCTACTTTTGGTTTTTTTAGCCAGCAAGATTAGCTTCGGCAAGTCGCTCCGCCATATCCGCTGATTGAAGAGCGGAGATCATCTCCCTAATATCGCCGTTCAGAAACCGATCAAGGCTATAAAGGGTTAACTTGATTCGATGATCGCTGACCCGATTTTCGGAGAAATTATAGGTGCGAATTTTTTCTGAACGATCGCCAGTGCCGATCTGACTTTTTCGGTGGGCAGCATATTTCTCGTGCTCCTCCCGTTGTTTGACCTCAAGGAGTCGGGATCTCAGAATGGTTAAGGCTTTTGCCTTATTTTTCTGCTGGGAGCGTCCGTCTTGGCAACGAACGATCGTTCCTGTCGGGATGTGCATCACTTGAACAGCGGAATCCGTGGTGTTCACGCCTTGACCTCCAGGACCCCCAGCACGGCAAACCTCGATACGAATCTCTTCGGGTTTTAGTTCGAGATCGACCTCTTCCGCTTCTGGCAAAACCGCGACCGTCGCCGTGCTGGTGTGAATCCGCCCTTGCGCCTCCGTCGCCGGAACCCGTTGCACGCGGTGCACACCGCTTTCGTAGCGAAGAGTCCGAAAAACCTGATCTCCTGTGACCTTAAATATGACTTCCCGTAAGCCACCGAGCGTTCCCGCACTGGATTCAAGTGGTTCAATCTGAAACCCATGGGTCTCCGTAAAACGAGTATACATCCGGTAAAGGTCCGCCGCAAAGAGAGCCGCTTCATCCCCGCCAGTCCCTGCCCGAATTTCGACAATCGCGTCGCGGTTTTCATTAGGGTCTGGGGGCAAAAGAGCGTATTGCACACCAGTCTCGATTTGAAGAATCAGCGCTTCGAGGGCGGGAATCTCCGCGGTCGCCATTTCGGCAAACTCCAGATCGTCGCCTTTGGCGAGTGCTTGGTTCTCGGCGAGATCAATTCGCGATTTCTGGAGGAGTTTCCAATCAGCAATTAGTTGCTTAAGCCGCGTGTGCTCACGAAGAGTTTCCCGAGCTTTCCGAGGATCGTCGTAAAGATTGGACGAAGAAATTTCCGCTTCGAGTTCGTGAAATCGATCGGCTTTACGGGCAATTAGAGCAGAAAAATCCATCGGAGAAAAAACAGGGGTGTTAAAGGGCGAAGAACGGTCGATTAATGAATAGTAAAAAAGCAAAACGGTGAAGATGCGTGTGCATCTTCACCGTTTGAAAATTTCGATTTGAAACCTAAACCGTCTTCGCCCTTGATTGAGCTGCACCGTAGCGGCGGGAGAATTTCTCGATCCGTCCAGCGGTATCGACGAATTTTTGCTCGCCCGTAAAGAATGGGTGACAGGCCGCACAGATACCAATCCGAAGATCACGACGCGTGCTCCGAGTATTGTAAATGGTTCCGCAGGCACAGTGAATGGTGGTTTGTTGGTAGTTGGGATGAATTTCTGCTTTCATGAGGTGAAAAATGGATAAGCAGATTAAACGCGATTTTCCTCACCGCAATCAAAAACTCCGACTATTTCCTGTGCCCGAACGTTGCCCTGAAAATGCACTCCTAAAAGCTTGGGATCAAACGAGAAAGCGCATGGGCAAGGAGATCGCAATCCTTGGTCCCGAGGGAAGTTCCCTTCGCACATTTGGGGAGATTGAGACAGAAGCCAAAGAGATTCAAGCGCGGGTATCCAATCTTCCGAAGGGAAGCGTTGTGGGAGTTCAACTTGGTAATCATCCTGCTTGGCTAGGAGTTCTCTTGGGTCTCTGGCGGGCGGGTTTAGTGGCGATGCCTCTCCCTGATTACCTTCAAGGATCGACCCGTGATGCGATTCTTCAGACGGTCAATGCGGCAAGTTTGATCAATGAGCTTGATGGCACTTTAAACGAAGAACGGCGATCGCCCTTCCCGCTGGCGAACCCTTGGAACGATCGCCCGCCCATTCTTCTCAAGGTCACTTCTGGAACCACCAGCGAACCAAGGGCGATTCGCTTCCGAGCGGAGTCACTGATCGCAGATTGCCAACAAATCTGTCGCGGCATGGGTATTTCTGAAGAAGACATTAACTTTGGGGCCATTCCATTTTCTCACAGTTATGGGATGAGCAACCTTCTCACCCCCTTGATCGTCCAGGGGACCCGATTAGTCGCGAGCAACGATCGATTGCCTCGAGCGATTCTCCTCGCCCTGGCGCGGACAGAAGCAACAGTTTTTCCGGGAACGCCGTACCTTTTTCAAAATTTAACCCAACTTAGGGACCTCCCGCCTCTCCCCCACTTGCGGCTTTGCCTATCCGCGGGTGCTTATCTTCCTCCAACTGTCGCAAATCTTTTTCGTCGCCGGTTTGGTCGCAAAATTCATGTTTTTTATGGTGCGTCCGAATGTGGCGGGATCAGTTATGATCAAAGCGACACCGAGACCACCGTGGATTCTTGGATTGGCACCCCACTTCCAGGGGTTGATATCACCATGCCAACGAAAAAAAACCGTCGACTTCTCGTCCGTGGACCTGCGGTGGGTGACGACTTTTTTCCAAAGGTCAATCGTAAAATTCTCGGAAATGGAACTTTTTCCCCCGACGACCTGATTGGAGGGTCGGAGCAAGGAATGACGCTCCTAGGACGAATCTCTGATGCCATTAATATCGGGGGCCGGAAACTCAATCCCAGTGAAGTAGAACTTCAACTAGCTAAGTATCCTGGGGTGAAAGCCGTGGCAGTCTTTGGTGTCCCATCGACAGTCCGAGGCGAAGAAGCGATCGCTTGGGTGGTCGGGGACGGACTAGATGCCAAATCGGTTTGGCAATTTTGTCATCGTGAACTGCCTTCGTGGCAGGTTCCCCGAGACTTGTGGGTGGTCGACGAAATTCCCCAAAATAACCGCGGGAAGATTAGTCGGAAAGGACTGGCCAAAGAATACCTCGCCAAGAAGTCGATAAAAATCACTGAGTAAACCAAGTAATTGTATGGCAAATCCCTTGGATTCACTCAAAACGGGGAGACCTTGGGGAAAACTCTTGTCAGAATTTTATTAAAGCCTAAATCAGTACGACTCTTTGAAAAAGTGAAGCCACAACTCATCCTAAAACTTTCGAAATTTTCTGCCCTGGCCAAGCGCTTGATGATGGTCAGTTTCGCGATTGTTCTTGGAATGACTTTCGCGGTGAAGGTCGCCACGCCCTGCTCAGCGCAGACGGCAGGGGTGGTCGCTGATCCCGAGGCTTTTGCACAAGTTTATAATGGTGCGGTGGAGGCTTTTAGTGCTGGAAATTGGACGCAAGCCGCGGATGGCTTTGAAGCAGCGATTAAATTAATACTCGACGAGAGGGCGCCCCAACTTCCACCGCTTTACTACTTAACTGGGGCGGCGTATTTCAATGGGGGAGAGAATCTTAAGGCTATTGAAAATTTCAAAAAGTATTTGGCAAAGTTTCCTAACGCCGAAAAAATTCTCGATATTAAAATTGGCTTAGCTCGAGCAACTCTTCGAGCGAAAATTTATGATGAAGCCATCGTTCTTTTTAAGGAGTTGGAGCCGATTCCCGCAATGCGCGACGAGTCACTCGTTTCCCAAGCTCTGGCTTACCGTGAAAGCGGCAAAGTCCCTGAAGCAATCGCCGCTCTTGAAAAATTAATCACTCCCGACATCTTGCGCGTCCCCCAGGCAGGCGGGGCAATTACCTTGGCGGAACTCTATGCGGAACAAAAAGAGTCACGGAAGGCGGTAAACATTCTCCAGAAACTCGAGGTTAAAACTTACTTAATTGAAAACCCCGTAGGTCTGAATGGGCTGGCGGTGAAATTAGGAGATGAGTTCTTGGAAGCAGGTGAGTTTGCCGATGCCCTCGATGCTTACCGTACCGTCCGCTCCCGAGAAGAAGTCTTGAAAATTCTCAGGGGACGAGCCGGGAGAGTCGAGGCTTTAATGGAATCACGACGAAAAGCCGCCATTGGAAATCCGCAGTACCTTGCCGAGGTAGAGATGGCTAATACCCAACTAAAGGAAGTACTCGCTGAACTGAAAAAAGTCCTCACAGAATTTGAAAAGCTCCCCGACTTTGGGGCGGCACTCTTGTTGCGGATGGGACGAACCTTTTACGACTGGGGAAAACGATGGGAATCGATCGTGGTCTACAACCGGATGCTTGACCGCTATCCAGAAGGAAAAGAACGCGAAATCGCCCTTTTTGGGGTCGCTATTGCCTACTCTGACCTTATTCAGCCCAAGCGATGCCGAGATGCGTGTGATCAATATTTAAAAGAATTTAAAGACGGGCCCAATGCGGGGACGGTTGGGTATTTGAGCGGGGCGGTGGCACTGCAGGTTCAAGATTATGTCGGCGCAGAAAGTGCCTTTCAAAGCATGCTGGAGAAGGTGCCAAACAGCCAATTTAAAGAAGAAATGCGCTTTCTTCTAGGCAATGCCCGATTTATGCAGGGCAAATTGGCCGAAGCTACTGAGGACTACGAAAAATATCAGAAGGATTTTCCCAAAGGCGAACGCTTTGACGAGGCGGTTTATCGGGTGGGACTTTGCGCGGTGTTTAAGGGCGAGTACGCGAAAGCCGAAGATCTTCTCACGAAATTTGTGGCCGCTTGCCCACAGAACTCGCTGACTCCAGACGCCCGTTATCGCCTGATGGTCTGCAAATATGCCGCCACCAAATATTCAGAAGTCATTTCTGGAGGCATCGCTTGGATCAAAGACTACCCAGACAACCAACAGGAAGCCGAAGTGCAAGCCTTGATTGGAGATAGTTACGCGGCGGAGATGAAGTTAGAAGAGGCCATTACGGCTTACCGAAGATCTTACCAAGTCGCATTGACTGACGAGGTGCTGAACTATTCGCTCTTTGAGACGAGTAAACATCTGCAAAAGCTCGGCAAGTGGGCGGAGGTATCCAAGATGTTTGAAGACTTTGTGCGCGAAAAACCCGCCCATCCAGCGGTGATTTCGGCGATGTATTGGATTGGCAAAGCGCGGGCGAAACAGGGATTGATTGAAGAAGCTAAGACATTTTTGGTTGATAATTTAAAGAAATATATCGATGAACCGAAACGCGAAGCCGTCGAGCCCTTGCTCCAGCAACTCGCCCAACTCTGTGCTCTCCGCCCCCGACCCAAGCCCCTGCCACCTCCTCCGGTCCCCGAACCGCCAGCCGTAGACCCCGCAAAGGGGAAGCCTCTCGAGGTTGTGCCCGACCCGTCGGTGGTGGCTCCTCCCCCACCCGCTCCCCCTCCACCTCCTC
>JBAWZW010000010.1:0-46009 GCA_037142835.1 Verrucomicrobiota bacterium | reverse complement strand
GGTTGGGGGAACGGCTGGGGCGTTGGTGGGTTTGCGAGAGTGGTTGGGGAAAGAGCGTGGGGCGCGTCCGGATATTGGGACGATGGAATTTGCGCGGGTGGGTTTAACGAAGGAAGGGGCTGAGGAGGCGAAGAGGTTGTTGTGGAATGACTACGCTGGAATGATTCGGGAGACGCGGAAGGCGGAGATGGAGGAAAAAACGATCAGGATTGGGGATCACGAGATGAAGTTTGAGATCCTACGATTTGGAGAAAAGGCGGTGATTCCTGAAGGGGGGCGGAGTCTGTTTATTTCTATGCATGGTGGGGGTGGTGCGCCGGTGGAAATCAATGATGGGCAGTGGCGGAATCAGATTCAGCTTGGGCAGGCGTATCGTCCTAGTGAAGGATTGTATGTGGCACCGCGGGCACCGAGTAATTCGTGGAAGCTCTGGCATGAAGCGGAGGTGGACGGACTTTTTGACCGACTGATTGCGGACCTGATTGTTTTGGAGGGGGTGAATCCGAACCGAGTGTATTTGATGGGGTATTCGGCGGGTGGAGATGGGGTGTATCAGTTGGGGCCCCGAATGGCGGATCGATGGGCGGCGGCGGCGATGATGGCGGGGCATCCGAATTCGGCGTCGCCGGTTAATTTGCGGAACCTACCGTTTGTGATTCAGGTGGGAGGAAATGACGGGGCGTATCGGCGGAACAAAGTGGGAGCGGAGTGGGGGAAGAAACTGGATGCCTTGGAGGTGGAGGATGGGAAGGGAGGATATCGGCATTTGACGAAGATCCATGAGGGGAAGGGGCATTGGATGGATTTGGAGGATCGGTTGGCGATTCCTTGGATGGAAAAGTGCCGGCGGGATCCTCGACCCGAGCGGATTGTTTGGCGGCAAGATGGGGTGATGCATTCGTCCTTTTACTGGTTAGCGGTTCCGCTGGCGGGGGCGCGGGTTGGGCAGGAGATTCGAGCGGAGCGGAGTGGGCAGAATTTGGTGATGACGGTCAGCGAGGTGAAAGAATTTTCGGTGCGTTTGAGTGATGCGATGTTGGACATGGACCGACCAGTGAATATTCGTGTGGGGGACAAAGTGGTTTTTGAGGGTCGGGTCTTGCGGACGATGGGAACGCTGGCGCGGACGCTGAGTGAGCGGGGAGATCCTGAGTATATTTTCAGTGCGGAGATTGAGATTTCTTTGGGAGAAAAGGCAGGCGAGGCGGCTCCATCACCCCGTTAGAAAAAAGTCCGTTGAGCGGCCCAGTAAAGGCCTGCGGAAGCGATGAGGAGAGAACCAGGGACGACAATCCAGCGTCGGTAGGAGAGGGGATTTTGGATCGGAAAAGTGACAAGGAAGGCGGTGGCGATGACGGTGATTTGGGCGGCCTCGACGCCGAGATTAAATCCGAGAAGACCGGTGGCGAGGGAAGCGGTGGGGAGTTGCAGATCTTGGAGAGCGCTGGCGAAGCCGAGGCCGTGGATGAGGCCGAAAAAGAACACGAGGATGAGACGCCAAGTGGTTGGGCGAGAGTGGAAAAGGTTTTCGATGGCAACGGCGGCAATGCTGAGAGCGATGATCGGTTCGACGATCGAGGAACTGATTTTTAAGTGGCCAGTGGCGGCGAGGGCGAGGGTGGTGGAGTGAGCGAGAGTGAAGACCGTGACTTGGAGGAGGAGTGGTCGCCAATTTCGGCTGAGGAGGAAGAGGCCGAGGACAAAGAGGATGTGATCGAAGCCTTTGGGGATGACATGGACAAAGCCTTGTTTAAAGAGACTGAGGAAGGTTTGCCAGCGGTCCTGCCAAGGGGTGGAGGCGGGGATGGATGATGGGGGGATGGTGGTGGTGGCGAGGTGGGTGAGGTCGAGGGTGAAGCTGGTTTCGTTTGGAAAGAGAACGGCGTATTTTGTTTGGGGCTGATTGTTGAGGAGATTGGTGAAGACCACGGCGAGTGGGGCAGTGGGGAGGGCGCGAATTTTCCATCCAGTGACGCCGGCAGGAATGGTGGTGGACCACTGCCCGGTGAGGACCACGCGTGGGGCGTCTTTGGTGAGAGGGACGCGGGTTGGCTGGGTGAAATTAAAAGTGAATTCGGGTTGAATGCGGCCGATGGGTTCGAGAAAAAACTCGAGACTTTTTTGGAGGAGATCGGCGATTTGGGCGCGGATTTCGGCTTGTCGGGGGGCGGGCAAAGTTTGGAAAATTTCTTCGGTGAGGTAAGGGGCAGTGGGCGGGTCGGAGGCGACGCATCGGGGGTCGACCTCGACGTAGATGGTAGCGGAGCCTTGGCTGGTGAAGGATCCGCAGACGGAGATATCGGGAATGGGGTGAGCGTTGGCAGAAGAGCAAGCGACGGCGAAGAGGATGGTGAGAAGAAAAGGGAATCGAGAAAACATCGGATGGTTGCGTTAGTGAAATTTTTTCCTTGCGGAGTGGAGGGGTGAACTGAATGGTTGAGTTACTTGGCGTTAACTAATCGCGCTGAGCAACTCAAAAATATAACCATCCATCCTATGAAAAAGTTCCTCGTTCTGACCAGCATGGTCATCCTCAGCATGAGCAGTGCGTTTGCCGCCTGCGGCAAGAAAGTTACCAGTGAAGGGACGCTCAAGTCCTTCGATCCAGCAACCAAGGCGCTGGTTGTGGAAGCTAAAGATGGCAAAGCCACGACGATTACCTTGACTCCGACAACCGCTGGCGCCGACGCCGCTGCTGGGTTGGTGGGAAAGAGCGTTAAGGTGGTGAGCGAGCATGGCAAAGCCGACAGCGTGGCTGCGGGAGCTTAGTCGTCGACTGCGTTTCTAAATAACCGAGGCCCGACCGCAAGGTCGGGCCTTTTGGTTTTTTGTGATGGAGTGGAGAGTTTTGATCAGCTGGCGGCATTTTGGGAATGGGGGGTGGTGAGGGGTTGAAGGGGTAGAAAAGGATTGATTCGGGTGATGTTGACTTCGAAAGCTGGTCTTTTTGGACTAGAGAACCAAAATTATTTGTTGCGTCGAGCCTATCGCTGGGGCTAATCCATCTTTACTTCTCATTTAGACCCTGAAATCGCCACCCATTGTCCACTGACTTCCATTCATGATTTCCTTCAACCGCGGGTGCGTTTTATTTGTTGTGGCCTGTTGCTTTTTAGAGAGCACAAATGGGCAAGAAGCAGGTGCCGCTTCTGGAGGGGCGGCGTCGGGGAGTGGGGCGGCGTCGGGGAGTGCTTCGTCGCCTCCGGGGGCGAGTTCTAATTTTGGGGCGCCGACGTCACCGGCGTCCTCTGGAGCTGGGGGGATTCCCGCTGGGGGAACTGGATTACCGGGGGCGACGATCCCCGGAGCTTTGCCGGGGAGCCAATCGGAGGGAACCGTGCCGAGCGGGGGACCGAGGATCATCCCGGGAACTGGGAGTGTGGCACCTGGGCCAGCGACCAACTTTGGCAATGGATCGGATGGGACGAAGCCGAGCAACGTATCCGAGCCAACTTACGTGATTCCTGCGGGTTATGGAAAGCCGAGTCAGCAGTTTACGGCTGGGGAAGGTCGGCTTGCCCGGCCGAAGTTTCGTTATACGGGGTCGGTGTCTTTTGGTTATGATGATAACGTTCTTCAAACGCCGACCAACTCGCCTGGAACGCCTGACACTGTGGTAACGGTGGTGACCAAGCCTGGGACGCCTGGGCATACTGAAGACGGGGTTGATTCGAATGGGTTACCGGTGACGGTGGTGGTGCCTGGAACTGCACCGACCACGGAGAAAGTGGTGATTCCTGGGAAGCCCGGGCAGCAGCGGATTGGAAGTTTTGTGAACCGGCAGAATGTGGGATTTGATGTGCAGTTTGCCTCTCGGAAGACGCTCTTCACTTTTGATATTCGTGCTGGAGCGGATGTTTATTGGGATCGACCTGGGAATGACATTGACCCTACTGGATCATTGGCGCTGATGTACTTGCGTCGTTTGAATTCGCGGTTGCAGTTTACGGCGTCGGTTAATTCGAGCTATCAAGACCAGCCGAATTTGTCTCAAGTCAACACGTCAACATTGCAGGCGGGCTCATTTTTGACCACGAATGCCAAGGTGGACATGACCTATCGGTTTTCGCCTCGGATTAGCACTGTGGGTAGTTTGAGCTATAACGCGTTGAAGTACGAGCAGACCACGCAACAGTTTAGTGACAATCGCGAATTTATTTTAGGGGCAGAAGTGCGTTACCTTTTTTCGCCGCATCTGACCCTCCTGACCGAGGTACGATACAGCACGATTGCCTATCCGACGACGTCGAATCGAGATGCACATTCCGTCTTTGGCTTGGTCGGTGGGGAGTGGGCGATGAGTCGGCGTTTTTCGGGGACTCTGCGATTGGGGGTGGAGCAAAGGACATTTGTGAATAGTAATACGGATGCGACTTCTCCTTATGGGGAAGCGACGATGACCTATCAACTGGCGAAGGCGACAGTGCTCCGCTTAAACGGTCGCTATGGACAGGAGGCGCCCCAAGACGCCGAGAGCAACTTGGTGAGTCTTCGAGCGGGGCTGAGTCTGGTGCAATCTTTTTCGCCCCGTCTGCGTGGGACGATTGGGACTAATGTGGTCCGACAGAATACGACGACGATAGTGAACGACGCCACTTCAGCGGCCAACCCTGCGAACATTCAAAACACCGTGGATGCGGCGTTTGGTTTTGAGTATACGTTGAGTCGACACTGGACGTTGAACGCCAACTACAGTTACGTGACGGGATTTGGGACTTTGGAGGCGAATGATTATTACCGGAATCGAATTTTCTTCGGTGGCGAGTACGATTTTTGAACGGAACAGAAGAATTGGTCTCCAACTTGCTCTCTTGCGTCTCCCGATTGAAATTTAGTTTAGCAGACAACCACGCAGCACACCCTAATAAGTAACTCCTTTTCCTATGACTGAAAATAACGAGTCTAAACTGCACTTTTTGGATTACTGGCGGGTCATTAAGCTCCGAGTTGGTTTGATTTTGCTGACTTTCTTCTTGGTGATGGTCACGGCTGGGGTGACGACCTATTTTCTTCCCCGGCAATTTTTGTCGCGTGTGCGGATGGAGGTGAAGCAGGACAACTCTGGGCCGGTGAGTACTTTCGGTGGAGCGACGACGCGCGCATATGACCCGCAGTTTGTGGCGACGCAGTTTCAGATTCTCCAAACCACGGAAATCCTTTATCCGGTGATTGATCGTTTGGAGTTGGTGAAGGAATTTTCACCTGCTGGGCAACGGCTTCCGATTCAGCAGGTTTACATGCGATTGCGGCGTTCGATGCAGCTTCAGGAGGTGCGGATGACAGGGCTCATTGACATTGGAGTTTATGATACGGATGCGACGCGGGCGGCAAACATTGCGAACACCATTGGGGTGGTCTATGTGGAGAGGCGTCGTGCGGACTTGCAGAAGGGTGTGGATCGAGGTTTGGAGCAGTTGACAGAGGAAGTGGCGAAGCAACGGGCGGCGGTGGTGGCGGCGAGTGGTGAAGCGGCGACACTTCGGACGCAGGGTGGAATTAGTGATCCTGATCCCGATAGGGAGAACTCCGCACTTGGCCGAAAGATCGGGGTTTTAGACTTTGATGAAAAGCAACTGAATGAGCAAACGAGTCGGGTGAGCACGATTAAGTTGCAGTTGGACTTGGTGCAGAAACTCAAGCCTGAGGAATTGGCGCAAGCGCTTCACTCGATGGGGATGGATGATTCATCGGTAACCAAGGCGACCTTAGCGATTGGTGATTTGAGTGTGGAAGAGAAGCGCCTGCAAAGTTCTGGAGTTGGCGAGAACCATCCAAGAGTCGCTTCCTTGCGCGGACAGTTGGGGGTGTATCGGAATCAGTTGCAAACGGCGCTGGCAGGGCAGTTGAGTGGATTTGCTAATACCTATGCGTTGGAAGCAAAAAAACTGGAAGACATCACTGCGCGTGCGGAGATGTCGCGCAAGGCGGACATCGATGAGAAGACGAAGATGAAAGAGTATATCGATGCAAAAAATCGCTATATTCAAGAGCGAAAAATTTTGGAAAGTGCGGAAATCAATTTGAAGGCGGAGCGGATGAAGCGTGGGATCGAAATGGATCCAGCGAAGGTCTGGGAAAAAGCGGAGGCTTCGATCTCGCCAGCCAAGCCGAATGTTCCTGTCTTTATGATCATCGCTGCGGTGATTGGTCTAAGTGTGGGAATTGGGTTGGCCTTCTTCATTGAATACCTTGATACGAGTGTGAAGACGCTCGACGATGTCGAGCGGTTCCTGCAGATCCCGGTGTTGGCGGTGATTCCGAAAGATATTACCGTATTGATGAAGTCCGTGGGGGATTCTCCCGACGCGGAAGCCTATCGGATTCTGCGGGCGAATGTAGAATTTAATAAGCCGCACCGGGATGCGAACACCTTTACGCTGATTAGTGGTGGCCCAGGCGAAGGAAAGTCGACGACGATCAATAACCTTGCGTTTACTTGTGCCAAGGGGGGCTACAATGTGTTGGTTGTGGATGCGGATTTACGCCGAGCCACGCAGCACTTACTTTTTGGGGTGAGCAATGAGGTTGGGTTGACCGACTATCTTCTTGGTCGAATGGAGATCGACGAGATCGTGAAGACGACGAAAATTGACAACCTTTCTTTCATTCCTGCTGGGGAGCTTCCTGGTGATTCGGTGGGAATTCTCAACTCGCAACGGATGACCGACTTGATCGCTAAGCTCAAGCAACAATACGACTTGGTTTTCTTTGATTCCCCACCGATTCTTGGGGTCAGCGATGGATCTGTTTTGGCCAGTGAGGTGGATATAACCATCATGGTTGTCCAGCATCGTCGCTTTCCCAGAGCGATGCTTCAGCGGGTTAAGCAAGCGGTGCTCGGAGTGGGTGGGCGCCTCATTGGGGTGGTGTTAAACAATGTCGATTCGAAGCACGACGACGGCTATTCCTACTACAACAGCTACAACGAGTATTATGGGGTTCGTCGCCCTGCGACTCCCCAGATTGAAACGGCAACGCCGCAACTCGCCAGACCCCGCCCGACGTCTCGCGAAGACTATTAATCAAACTCATTTTTATGCGTCAGATCATTCCTATTCTTGTCCTTCTTGGGGTCACTTCTACCTCGTTTTGCGCGGGGAAACCGATTCCGGTGGCGACCCGCGTGCCGGTGGCTGTGGTTGCCCCGGCGGTGGGTGCCTCGACGTCAATTGTTCCGACGGCGACAATTCGTGCTGGGGATACCTTTGACATGCGTCTAACGGGGGTACCAATGGATGTCATTCAAGACATCGCAAATCTTCAGTACACCGTGGGGCCTGATGGGATTGTGAACGTCCCATTGATTGGAAAAATGAAGGTTTCAGGGATGAGCTCCACGCAGGTGGAGGATATGATTCAAGCTAAGTACATCGCCGAAAAAATCTTCACGAAACCGACGGTGATTATTAGTGTGGGGCAAGTGGCGCGATTTGTATCGATCAGTGGCGCCGTCCGAGCCCCGCAGCGGCTTCCGTGGACGGCGGATATTACTTTAGCTTCAGCGATTGGGAACTGCCAAGGGCTTGGGGATTTTGCGAAGCCGAAGGGGATCACGGTGATTCGTGATGGGAAGGTTTTTGGCACTTATAACTATAAAGAAATCACCAAGAATCCCGCGAACGACCCGAAACTTTTGCCTGGTGACCAAGTGAATGTTCCTGAGTGATGGGAGGAAATTGAATCTTTGTACTTTGTAAGTTAGGCGCTATCGATCAGAGATCGATGCTTCCAGAGGTATCGAAAACCAGAGGTAACGGTGAGGCCGAGGGTGACGGCGATGATCACTCTGCCTCCGTAAGGCAAGAGGAACGCTATTGGGTCGAGAAGAGTGGAGGAAATGATGCCTGCGCCTTGCCATTCTTGAAGGGAGAGTAAGAGAAGGAAAAAGATTACGGTGATAATTTGCCAAGCGGTCTTGTGTTTTCCGAGGCGTTCTGAAGGGAGGATGGTGCCTTTACCGGCGGCGAGGAGGCGTAGTCCAGTGATGAGAAATTCCCGAGCGATGACCAGAATCGCCACCCATGGGGGGATGGCCTGAAGAGGAACGAGGCAGATGAAGGCGGCGGCGACCATGATCTTATCGGCGAGCGGATCCATCAACTTGCCGAAATCCGTGACGAGATTTCGACTTCGGGCGATGGATCCATCTAGGTAATCAGTGACGCCGGCGATCACAAAAACGATCAGACCGACGGTAACATGAAAGGGCCAATTAGTCGAAAGGGCGACCACAAAAATCCCAGTGAGGAAGAATCGTGCGGTGGTCAGTTGATTTGGTAGATTCATGCGAAACGTAGTCATTTAGAGGAGCCGCGCGGAGGAGTCCACGAAAGACCGATTAAATCATCGACAAAATGAGGATTTTACCTAAAAAGCAGTCTTTTAATTGGGAGCAATCAACCTTACTGAATTTAGAACTTATGAGTACTTGTGATATCGGACTAATCGGCCTCGCGGTGATGGGGGAAAACCTTGTTTTGAATATGGAGAGCCGAGGATTTCACGTTGCGGTCTTCAATCGGACGACCAGCGTGACCGAGGCATTTGAAGCGGGGCGTGGGCAAGGGAAAAACTTCATTTTTGCGAAGAGTCTTGAGGCTTTTGTGGGGGCATTGAAGCGTCCTCGCCGAGCGCAGATTATGGTTAAAGCTGGAGCGCCGGTCGATGCGGTGATTGCGCAACTCATTCCACTTCTTGAGGCTGGAGATGTGATTATTGATGGTGGAAACTCGTTGTGGACCGATACGCAGCGTCGTGAGAAAGCCCTGAAAGAAAAAGGGATTCACTTTTTTGGGGTGGGGGTGAGCGGTGGTGAGGAGGGAGCATTGAAAGGTCCATCGATCATGCCTGGCGGGTCGGCCGAGGGGTGGAAATCCTTGGCCCCGATTTACACGAAGATTGCGGCGGTGGCGGAGGGCGAGCCATGTTGCCGTTACATGGGGCCTGATGGGGCTGGGCATTATGTGAAAATGGCTCATAACGGGATTGAGTACGGGGATATGCAGTTGATCTGCGAGGCGTACGCGATTTTGAAGGCGGCCCTGAATCCGACGGCCGAGGAGTTTCACGCGATTTTTAGCGAGTGGAACAAGGGTGAGTTGGATAGCTTCCTGATTGAGATTACGGCGAAGATTTTTACGAAAAAAGACCCTGAAACTGGGCAACCGATCGTTGACTTAATTTTGGATAAAGCGGGGCAGAAAGGCACAGGGAAGTGGACAGTGGGTCACGCCTGTGAGATGGGCGTGCCGCTCTCGGTGATCGGGAGTGCGGTTGAAGCGCGCATTCTTTCTTCGATGAAGGACGAGCGAGTGGTGGCGAGTACGGTGCTGAAGGGACCAAGTCCTGCGCCTTTTACTGGCGATCGGGTGGCCCTGATTGGGGCAGTTCGGGATGCGCTTTATGCCTCGAAAATTATTAGTTATGCGCAAGGGATGGCTCAACTTGGGCGAGCCAGCGAGCAGTATCAGTGGAACTTGAACTTTGAAGACATTGCTTCGATTTGGCGTGGGGGTTGCATCATTCGAGCACGCTTTCTCAATCATATTACCTCAGCTTATCGGCAGAATCCTGGGTTGAAGAATCTTCTCCTTGATCCCTTTTTTGCGGAGATTCTTCAGCGGACGCAGGCCAACTGGCGGATCGCCGTGCAAACTGCGATTGAGTTTGGCGTGGCCGTTCCCGGATTTAGCGCCGCTTTAAGCTACTTTGACAGCTATCGTTCTGCTCGGCTCCCGGCGAACCTTCTGCAGGCTCAGCGGGATTACTTTGGAGCGCATACCTACGAGCGGACCGATCGTCCTGCGGGCGAGTTTTTCCATACGGAGTGGTTTTCGTAAACGCGAAGTCTCCCGTTGATTTGGGAGAGACATTCGCGGTGACGTTCAGTCCCCTGAATCTGATTTAGGGTGTTCCTTGGCTTGGTCCTTTGGTGGGAAGCGTTGCGGTAATTCTTTCTAAGCGTTCACTGTGAACAAGTTCTTGGTTGTTGGCAAAAACTCGCAAGCCAGTACCGATTCCATATCGTTTGCCGGTTCGGTCGTAATAGATGGCGAGGGTATGTCCGCGATAAGGGATATTTTCGAGGCTAAAGTAGTCCCACCCGTTAGGAATCAACGGGTTGACCTCCACGATGGCGTCACTCCTCGGTCGGAGACCGACAAGGCCTGTGATGATCAAGTCACAAAATGTGGAGTGGTTGTAATCTTTGCCTCGTTCGGTGCCCCCTTTTTGGGCGTCCCAAGTTCCATTTTTCCAAGATTTGAGCCGAGTTCGGGAAATCCAATCGCCAGTCAGCGGATTTAAGTTTTCGTCGATCCAAGGAACGACTTGACCATCGGCTCGCTTCAAGTGGTGACTCGTGGCGTAGGTTTTGAGTGTGGAAAAGTAGTCCGCTTTCGTGACGAAGGTCTGGGGTTCCTGGGTGGTGTTGTTGAGGAGATTGGCCATGGCGGTGAGGGTCACGGCGGTGGAATAGGGCCAAGCGGGGCCGTTCCATTGGCATTCGTGGCCTGTGTAAGCAAGAGCAAACTTAGGGTGTCGCTGTTCAGCGGTGGTCAGACCGAATGGGGCCTGGAATCCCTGCGGGTCGACGAGCTGTTTCCAAGCGTCCGCGAATTTTGGCGAGGGGAGATGAAAATACCATGGGGTGAACCCGTGGAGTTCGCGGACCTGAACGAGGTTGGTCTTTTCGCCTCGGGGGAGAACCTTGAAAAAGCGGGCATCAGCATCCCAGAGGCGTGATTCAACAAGCTGCTTAATTTGGGCGGCTTTTTCCCGATAGAGGAGGGCGTCGCTCGATTTTCCTGCGAGCTCGGAAATTTTTTCTAAAGCGATTGCCTCGCCGAACATGTAGCTATTGATGGTTGCGCGATAGCCACTTCCGCCGATGGATACCTCCATCCCGTCGCGATCGTCCACCTGCCAGAAGAGTCCGTTGGGATCGCGATTGGACTTTTCCCAAGCGGCGAAGTTGCTTCGGAGTTCGGGAAGGATCTCGAGGAGAGGTTCGGATCGACCGTCGACCAAATAACGAGCCCAGAGTGCGTCGGCGGCCCAGAAGCTGTATTGGCGAGGAAGTCCACCGCGTCGAAACCAAAAGAGGGCGTAGTCGTCAAGGTAGCGCGGGTCGCGAATCCATCGGCCCTCGTAAAAGTGATGGCCTGCGGCGCAAGAGATGGAGTTGTGTTTGGAAGACCAAGGGACTTTTGGCAAAAATTCGGTAACAATAAATCCGTCGGGGGTGGAACTGAGATGTTTCCGATAAGTCCACCAGCGGAAGTAGTAAATCTCTTCGAGTTCTTGGTCTGGGCATTGGAAGCGGGGAATGTTTTCCTCCATCCACTGAGTGGCGTTGGCGTTGGTGATGGTGGTGGATACCAGTTCTGCGTCATTCTGGCTGAAAGAGTTGGCGTATTTAGCGAGAGCTTCTTTCCCGTGGAGTTGTGGAGGGTTTTGGGTTCCGTGCAATGGAATGGACAGAATGGCGAGGCAGAGAATCGACGCGGGATATTTCATTGGTGAAGAAGTTTTTTTCGGAGAGGTTAGCGGGAGCACTGAGAACAGCGGAGAGCTTTCTTTGCAAAGTACCAGAACTCAATCAGTCACCAAACATATGAACTTTCGCCCATTTTCCGTCGCTTTTATTTTTTGTTTCATCGGGCATTTTTCCGTATCCGCAGAGAACGAGCGACCGATGAATATCCTGATTCTTCATGCTGACGATTGGCGTTTCGACACTTTGGGATGTGCTGGAAACCCGGTGGTGAAGACGCCGAATCTTGATCAGTTTGCTTCGGAGAGCACTCGGTTTACGCAAGCATGCGTGACTACAGCCATTTGTGGGGTGAGTCGGGCTTCATTGATGACCGGTCAATGGATGTCGCGGCATGGCAACTTAGGTTTTGCGATGTTTAAAACGCCTTGGGCGGAGACCTATCCTGGTTTACTTCGGGCGAATGGTTACTGGGTGGGTCATGTAGGAAAGTGGCACAATGGGAAATTTCCTCAGGAGCAATTTGATGTTGGAAGTGCCTATAGCGGTCGGCATTTTATGAAGGAACCGGATGGTTCATCGATTCATGTGACGCAGAAGAATCAGCGCGATGCCCTCGATTTTTTGCGTGGTCGTCCTGTGGATCGCCCATTTTGCCTGACGGTGGCTTTTTTTGCCCCGCACGCGGAGGACTCGAATCCCAAGCAGTATCTCTATCAACCGGAGAGCGAGTCGCTTTATCAAGGGGTAACCGTGCCGGTACCGAAGACGGCCAGCGACGAGTATTTTCATCGGTTACCGTACTTTATTGGGAATGAAAAAAACGAGGGGCGGGCTCGATGGCGTCTTCGCTTTGATACGCCGGAAAAGTATCAGAGCATGATGAAATCGTATTATCGGCTTTGTACGGAAGTGGATGCCGCCTGTGGGAAAGTGCTTGAGGAACTGCGTAAGCAGGGGGTGCTTGATCATACGCTGGTGATTTTCACTGGTGATAACGGCTACTTTCACGGCGACCACGGGCTCGCGGACAAGTGGTATCCGTATCAGGAAAGCATCCGCGTGCCATTGATCGTTCGCGATCCGCGCTTGCCGGTCGGCCAGCGAGGGAGGGTGGATGACCACTTTGTTTTAAATGTCGACGTGGCTCCGACCATCCTGGCCGCGGCTGGGGTGCCAGCACCGGGGACGATGCAGGGTCGGGATTTTGCGCCGCTCTATTTGGCGAATCCGCAACCGAAGTGGCGGACGGAGTTTTTTTACGAGCATTCTACAATCGTCAACCGGGACTTTATTCCTTCGTCACTAGCTCTGGTGCGCAAGGAAATGAAGTATCTCCTTTGGCCGCAATTTGATTTTGAAGAGCTATTTGACTTGAATGCGGATCCTTTTGAAGAGAGGAGTCTGGCTCCTGATGCTCTCCATGCGAGGGAGCTTGCCACAATGAGGGAAAGACTTCGGGTCCTTCAAGCCGAAGCAAAGTAAAGCAATCTACCGACCAAGCTAATGGGGCAGTGAGGAGTTTCGAGTTAATGGGGGGGAACTAGGTGGCGACTTAGAGGGTTTTGCAGAACTCCTCGATTCGATCTAGTCCCTTTTTGATGACATCAAGGCTGGTCGCGTAACTCAGCCGGATTGTGGAGTCATTGCCAAAAGCGATGCCGGGAATGACGGCTACTTGGTGCTTGCTGAGGAGGCGTTCGGCGAAATTTGCTGAGCTCAGGCCGAGTTTGCTGACATTGACCAAGACATAGAAGGCGCCTTGAGGCTTGACCACGCTAATTTTTGCGATGCTTTCGAGGCGGCTGAGCATGTAGTTCCGGCGCATCTCGAATTCGTCGCGCATTTCAGCAACGGCTTTTTGATCGCCCTTGAGAGCGGCGAAGCCACCTTTTTGGGAAAAGGAACAAGCGTTGGAAGTGCTGTGGCTCTGGATGGCGTCGATTGCTTTGGCAATGGGTTCTGGAGCACCGATGTAGCCGAGCCGCCATCCCGTCATGGAGTAGGCTTTAGAAAAGCCATTGACGGTGATGGTGAGATTGGCGGCCCCTGGAAGGGAGGCGACACTGACGTGTTCTGCGCCATCGTAGGTCAGTTTCTCATAAATTTCATCGGACAGAATGAGGATTTCTTCGTCGGCGGCGACATCGACAATGCTCTGCAATTCTTCTCGGGTGTAAACGGCGCCGGTGGGATTTCCTGGTGAATTGATGATGACCATTTTGGTGCGGGGGGTCATGGCATCTTGAAATTGTTCGGCGGTCATTTTCCAGCCGTTGGCTTCGGTGGTTTGAACGAAAACGGGTTCGGCGCCCGCGAGGCGGACCATCTCGGGATAGCTCAGCCAGTAAGGAGCGGGGATGATTACTTCGTCGCCCGCTTGGCAGGTGGCGAGAATGGCATTGTAGCAGGAGTGTTTGGCGCCGTTGCTGACAATGATTTGGCTTGGTTTGTAGCTTAACTGATTGTCGGCGAGAAATTTGTCGGCGATGGCTTGGCGGAGTTCGGCGGTTCCAGAGCTGGGAGTGTACTTGGTGATGCCCATTTCGAGCGCCGCTTGCGCCGCCGCTTTGATGTGTTCGGGCGTATCGAAGTCAGGTTCACCTGCGGCAAAGCTACAGACATCGAGGCCTTCGGCCTTCATTGCCTTGGCTTTGGAGTCGATGGTCAAAGTTAATGAGGGGGTGAGGATGGTCGCGCGGTGGGAGAGTTCCATGGTCTTTTGGTGGTTGTTTTTTTGGATTAAAATAAGGTTCGGCTACTTACCGAACCAGGCGGTGATGAGGGGCTTAAAGTTATTCTCGTTGATTTGGACAATTTCCATTTCGCGGGAGGCGTTTTCTGCGGAGTCGGAGGCGTGGGCGGCGTTGACCATGATGGTGGCCCCAAATTCTCTGCGGATGGTTCCAGGAGGGGCTTTTAAGGGATCGGTCGGTCCTAAAACCTCGCGAATTTTTCGGACGGCGTCGACTCCTTGGTAACAAAGGGCGATGCATTTCTCTGTCCCTGGTTCCTCACGACGGTCTGCTGGGCAGTCGCTCGGTCTGAGGCCTGCCATAAATTTGACGATTTGCTCCCAGCTATCGCGACCGTGAATGGGGCCGAGGAGGTCGCCAAGTTGGGATTGGACATCGTCGCTTAGGGTGAGAGACAGTTCTTTTTCTAGGACGGTGCGGGCGATTTCGCCGGTGCGACCCCGGAGTTTGTCTTGGAGGACTTCGAGGACGGGACCATAGAAAGTTTCGGCTTGGGCGATACTCATCCGATGGACTTTGCAAGCGATGATGTAAAGACCGGTTCGCGAAAAAAGGTCAATCACGCCTCCGGGGCGACCATTGGGAAAGCGAAAATTGTCGGGCTTAATCAGTACGAGGGTTTTTTCTACGGCAGAGCCAACTGGGTAGGCTATGGCATGATCGAGGAGCCCGCCGTCGGAGTCGGAGTAAGCGGCCCAGAGTTTTAGATCAGCAGTCGCGCTGGCTTCGTTGGGTGGGGCGAGGACTGCGGGTTCGAAGTAGGTGACTCTTCCAGTGGCGTCTTCGTGGTAGTCGCCGTAAGTATCCCGAATGGTTTCTCCGCTGGTCCGTTCGTTGACGATATGCCCGACGGTTGCGCGCAATGAGTGGACGGCGTTTTCTCCTTTGAAAACGAGTAAGAGGACGCGGGGTTTGGTGCCATCAGGACGTGGACCAAATTGATCGAGAACATATTGGCGAATCAGTTCTTGGGTGGCGCGATGTCGGGGTTCGGAGTCATTGACGATTCCTGCCGCGTATTTTTCGACCAATTCTGCGCTGGGAGCAAACATTCGAGCGGCGACGATTTCCAATCCAGTTCGGGAGATCAGACGTGCGAGAATCCCACCCGTTCGCGATTTGCGAATGGAGTAGGGAGTGACAATCACGTAAGAAAGTTCTTCAGCCATAGATGAAAAGAGCCAGCGCGGTCCGCCGAAAAAGTAACTTTATTCGACAGGAAACTCACACTGGCAGGTGTTTTTAGGAAATATTTTGGTTTTTTGAGAGGGTGTGGAGCCTATGCGTTGAGGAGGGTGATCGTCAACGAGTTTTTGTCGGTGGTCGGCCGACTTTTTTGGGGAGTTAAGCGAGGATTCCCTTTACGACGTGCCCGTGGACATCGGTCAGACGATAGTCGCGGCCTTGGAAGCGGTAAGTGAGTTTTTCGTGATTGAAACCGAGGAGATGCATGATGGTCGCTTGGAGGTCGTGGACATGGACCTTATTTTCGGCGACGGAAAAGCCGAGTTCATCGGTTTGTCCGTAGCTGAGTCCGCCTTGGATGCCGCCACCAGCGAGAAATAGAGAGAAGGCATCGGGAAAGTGGTCGCGTCCGAGGACTCCTCCGTTGCTGGTTCTTCCTTCGCGAAACGGAGTTCGTCCAAACTCGCCACCCCAAACCACGAGGGTGTCTTCGAGGAGTCCTCGCTGTTTCAGATCGTGAATGAGTGCGGCGACGGGCTTATCGGTGGCCCGCATTTTTGCGGTCAGACCATCGCGAATATCTTCGCCCTTGTTGGTGCCGTGAAAGTCCCAACCCCAATCAAAAAGCTGAACAAAGCGCACGCCTTGTTCCAAGAGTCGTCGGGCGAGCAGGCAGTTATTGGCAAAACTGGCCTCGCCGGGCTTGGCGCCGTAGTCGGCGAGAACTTGGGCGGGTTCGCGGGTGATATCCATGACATCTGGCACGCTGGTTTGCATCCGAAAAGCCAGTTCGTATTGGGCAATGCGAGTGGCGGTTTCTGGGTGGCCGAGCTCTTGCGATTGTTCCTCATTGAGGTCTCGGAGGGCATCGAGAGTTTGGCGACGAAGCGTCCGGTCCATGCCCGCTGGGTCGCTCACATAGAGGACGGGATCGCCTTTTGATCGGCATTGTACGCCTTGAAAAACCGAGGGAAGAAAGCCCGTACCCCAGAGACTTTGTCCACCACTAGGCTGGACGCCACTACTAATGAGGGCGACGAACCCGGGAAGGTTTTCATTCTCCGATCCCAGTCCGTAAGTTGCCCAGGAGCCCATCGATGGTCGTCCTTGCCTGGCTGATCCTGTGAAGAGCAAAAGCTCGGCGGGGGTGTGGTTAAATTGATCCGTGAACATCGATTTAACCACGCAGATGTCGTCAGCAATTCCGTGAAAATGAGGCACGGCGTCGGACATCCAAATTCCCCCTTTCCCATACTGGGCAAACTGGCGTGGCGTGCCCATGAGTTTGGGGGCACCGGTGGTAAAGGCGAAAGTCTTGCCTTTGACAAATTGGTCGGGGGCGACTTGTCCGTTGCGTTGAACGAGTTCGGGTTTGTAATCAAAAATATCGAGGTGAGGAGGCCCGCCTGACATATGGAGATAGACCACTCGCTTGGCTTTGGCGGGGAAGTGTGGCGGGTGAGCGGCAAGGGGATTCAGTGCGGGGACATTGGCGGATGATTCGCCGTGGAGAAGGGATTGAGCAGCAATTGCCCCGAGGCTAAATTGTCCGGAGCTCCGGAGAAAAGCCCGCCTGGTTTGAGCTTGGAGGAGATCGATCTCTGGTTTCATCAAGGTTTCATCAAAGTTTCGTCAAGGTTGAGGAGCAGACTGGCGACACTGGTCCAGGCAGCGAGTTCTGGCAAATCGGCGCCTGGAGGAGCGTTGCCAATGGGAGTGGTGGCGAAGGATTTTGCTTTATCTGGTGCGAGTTTGAAGGCGGCGAGCGCTTGATCGTAGAGGGTGGTGATGCGTTGAATTTCCCGAGCGGTTGGGTGGCGGGTTAGGCAGAGGCGAAAGCCTTGGGTAACGCGGTCGCTGGTGGTCGATGGCGTGGAGATGATCCGCCGCGCTAAGGCTTGCGCCGCTTCGAGATACACGGGATCGTTGAGGGTGACCAATGCTTGGAGTGGGGTGTTTGATTGGTTGCGTCGAAGAGTGCAGACCTCTCGACTGGGGGCGTCAAAGGTGGTCATTGAGGCGTAGGGCGAGGTTCTTCGCCACTCGGTGTAAAGTGCCCGTCGATGAGCGTCCTCGCCAGTGCTGCTCTGCCAATCGAGTCCGCCCCCGAAAGCGGCGGATAGGCCCATATTGGGACGCGGTGGACGAACGGGCGGTCCATACATCTTAGGAGAGAGCAATCCGCTCACTGCAAGAGCTTGATCACGAACCATTTCTGCGCTAAGTCGGAAGCGTGGTCCGCGGGCGAGCAGTCGATTATCAGGATCGGCCGCGAGCAGTGGAGGCGTCACTTTTGACGATTGACGGTAGGTTGCGGAGGTCACGAGTAAGCGGAGGAACTGCTTGATATTCCATTGATTGCCCACGAGTTCGGTGGCGAGCCAATCGAGTAATTCAGGGTGGGAAGGAAGGTCGCCTTGGGCGCCAAATTCCTCACTGGTGCGGACGATTCCTGTGCCAAAAATGGCCTCCCAAAAGCGGTTGGCGGTGACTCGTGCGGTGAGTGGATTGGCGGGATCGACCAGCCACTGGGCGAGGGCCAGGCGATTGGGTGGCACTCCTTGGGGCAGTGAATGAAATACTTCTGGAACGCCAGGACTAACCTCTTCCGCAAGAGCGAGATAGTTTCCACGAAGTTGAACGCGGGTCTTGCGTTGTTGACCGACAAGGAGTTCTCGCTGAATGGGCACGGTGACTTTTGGAAGACTAGCAATTTGCTTTCGTAGTCCGGCCGCCTTGAGAGAATCCGCCTTCATTTCTGGGTCGACTTCGCGTGTGTAAAATTCGCGCAGGTAGGGTCGTTGGGCAGTGGGGTTGGCGAGGGCGGCGAGTAGTTCTGGGGTTGCGCGAAGAAACTCCGCTACTCGCGGATTGGTGGTCATGGAGAGGCGAAAATGGCCAAGGGTGTGTTGGTTCAGCGAGGAGTTTTGCTCGATGGTGACCACGACTTTTGAGCCCGCGACGAGAGAGGTCGGGCCGCTAGTGACAATGGTCATTTGGTGGGGTTGATTTACCGAGCCCCCTACTGCCCAACCCTTTTGGGGTGATCCCTTTTTTGAAGGTCCGCTGGCGGTGGGAGAGAGGACCAGTTTGGCATCCCATCCCGCTTGAGAAAAGTCCGTGAATACCTCGGAGAAATTGAGGTCTTTTGGCGGAGTGTTGGGGGTCGAGGATATGATTTTTGCGCTGATCTTGGTCACTGCAAAATTACCGTCCCCGTATCCTGCGCCCTTTGATGGCAGGGCATCGGCGGGGATCGACTCCAGTCGAAGGGCAGTGATCTGTCCGTCCCTCAATACGGGGATTTCTATGCGATAGGTGTCAGTTGTGGCGGGATTATTTTCTACAAAAATCGAGCGATCTGGATTGATCTTCATCGCGATCTTTGAGTCCGCTTCGGCAATATCGGGTGGCGGGAAGATCCAGTCTAATTTAAGAGGGAAAGCTCGGGTCCATTGTTCGATTTTTTCAAGAACGGAGGAGGGTGGGGATTGGAGTCTGGCCTCAGTTTTGGTGAGCTCATTTTCGAAGAGGGTGCGTTGGGCTTTCTGCTCCTCACTGACGAAACTAAAGAGGGGCGATTCATCTCGCCGATCGGCGTCCTGGGTATTGTTCAAAAAGGCGAAAAGCTTAAAGTATTCCTGATTGGTAATGGGGTCATACTTGTGGGTGTGGCATTGAGCGCAGGCAAAGCTCGTGCCCATCCAGACCGCCATGGTGGTATTCGTTCGATCAACCACCGCGGCGTTGCGAAATTCTTCGTCGTTCGTTCCGCCTTCATTGTTTGTCATCGTGTTGCGATGGAAAGCGGTGGCGATCAATTGATCATCATTGGGGTTCGGCAGGAGGTCCCCAGCAATCTGTTCTAGGGTGAATTGGTCAAATGGGAGGTTGGCATTGAGCGCACGGATGGTGTAATCGCGAAATCCCCAGATCGTCCGACCGGGATCATCGGCGTAGCCAGCAGAGTCGGCGTAGCGGGCAAGATCCAACCACTGTCGGGCCCAGTGTTCTCCAAAAGCAGGGGAAGAGAGGAGTCGATCCACCATCCGTTCGTAGGCGTTTGGGGCCTGGTCTTGGAGAAAAAGATCAGCGTTTTCGGGGGTGGATGGGAGCCCTGTAAGATCGAGGGAAACGCGGCGAGCGAGGATCAGTCGGCTGGCTTCTGGTTGGGGGTGAAGATGCTGTTTTTCGAGTTCGGCGAGGATAAACGTATCAAGGGGGTTTCGTGGCCAAGTTGGCTCGTTGACTTTGGGTAAGGCTGGGCGAAGCGGGCGCTTATAGGACCAGTGTTGGGTGTATTTTCCACCTCCAAGGATCCATCGTTCAAGGAGTTCGATCTCCGTGGTAGTCAGTTTGCGGCCTGACTTGGGTGGGGGCATTATTTCATCGGCGTCTTTACTTTTGATCCGCGTGACCATTTGGCTTTTTTCTGGATGACCAGCAAAAATTGCCACCCCATCGTCGAGGGCAGTTCGTGCGCCTTCCTCCGTATCAAAGCGGAGCCCGCCACTGTTTTCCTTTCCGCCCTTGCGTTCGGCCTTGTCTGGCCCGTGGCATTTGTAGCAAGCGTTGGAAAGAATCGGGCGAATTTCGCGTTGGAAGTCGGGGAACTCCGACCCTTCTAGTCGAGGAACGCTCGTGGTGAAGATCAGAGCGAGCCCTGAGACGAAAAATAGCAATTTCTGGTGCATCTGGACGCGTTAGCAAAATGAGAAGTCAGGCCGTCGCACTTCTCTTTGGAAGAAAAAATCCGCATGATTGGGTGGCGGATTTTCGGAGATTTTCGCTGGAGGCTCTTAGACGAAGACTACTTGGCAAAAAATGGGTTGTGCTCGAGTTCCTCGGCGACGGAGGTCAGCGGTCCGTGGCCGGGGCAGAGAATCGTCGAATCTGGCAAACTAAGAATTTCGTTTCGGGTCGTGCGAAGTGCGTCCAAATAAGACACTTTTCCTCCGCCCATGGAACTGGCAAAGAGGGCATCGCCGACGATGGCGACGGGCTTTTCCAGGCCTTCAATCACGTAGGTGATGGCGCCTGCTGAATGCCCCCAAGTGAGGCGGGTGCTGATTTGGAGGGCTCCACAAGAGAATTTTCGCCCAACGGCGAAGGGTTCGGCTCCTTCCAAAGGCTCAAGTTCGCCAACGAAAGCGGGTGCTTGGGTTTTTTCTTTGAGCCGATCGATTTCAAGAATGTGATCGGTGTGCGTGTGGGTGATGAGAATGCAGGTAAGGGTGAGGTTTTCCGCCTGCAGAAAATCTAGGAGTGGCGAGCAATCCGCTCCCGTATCAAAGGCGACCGCCTGTCGGCTGCCCCGATCAAAGGCGAGGTACGAATTGACGGTCATGTCTTCAAAAGGGGTATTGAAGCAGACCAAACCTGAGACGGCGGAGGCTTCGGGAAACCAAGCGTGATGAGCCATGGCGTCGAGGGCGTTTCCACTCAGTCCTAAAGTGGATGCCAGTGTTTGGGCGGTATTCCGATCATAATTGCCACCGCTGAGACTGGCGACGGCTTCGGTGCTGAGGCCCGATTGTTGGGCAACTTCTGCCTCGCTTAATTTCAGGCCACGGATTGCTTTGCCAATGATGTCGGCAAATGTATCTTCAAGTGGGATTGGACTCATAGGGGTGGATGTGGTTGCGAATGACGAAAAATAAAAAATCCCCCAATTTGCTGGGGGCGTTAAGGACTGGGAGGTATTAGGATGGTGGTGTGCGCCGACGTTGAATCAGCGCACACCAACAAAAACTGGAAGAAGGACTATTTAGCTGAGGACTTCCTTGTGGAAGATGGACCAATCTTCAAGGTTATTGAGATCTACTGCGCCAGGATTGACCGAGCCATCGTCGGAAAGACCACAGAGGTTGAGGATCCCGATACGGGTGGCGTCATCGTGGATATAGCCGCGGATGGCCACGTTGTTTTTGTAGATGCTTGCATTGTCCAAGGTTGCGCCTGGTTGGGCCTTGATCCACGATTCAAACTGCGTGTAGCTGGGCTTGGTGGATAGGAAGGTGCGGACGGCTTCTTTGTCGAGGCCGAGGGCGGCGATGACCATGCTGTCGTACCCGCACCCGATGCCGGGGTATTCGGGGTGAAGTTTGCCAGCGGCCTCGAGGGTGGCTTTTTGCCAGAGGCGAGGAAGGTGAATGGCGCCGAGAGGGCCGGCGATTTCGGAGCTGATAGTTGGGACGTGGTGACTCATGGTAGTTGTTTGGGTGTTTTGGATTGGATTAAAGCCGTGGACTTTGCGATTAAGAACGCGAAGTCGTTGCGGCACGCTGAACCATTGATTAGTTATGGAAGGGAACCTCCTTGGCAAACTAAAACCTTGGGATTTGTTGATGGGGGTGTTTTCCCGACGAATCGGTTGAAAATTTTCTCCTCAAAGATTATTTCATCCAAAGTTCCGCGTTGAAAACACTTAATACGTTCATGAAGCCTTCTACTTTCTCTACTCTTCTCGCATTTTTGGGATTTGCCGCCTTCGCTCAGGCGGGGCCGCTTGGAGTAGGCGATCCCGCGCCGGAAGTGAGCGGGCCCAACCAAGACGCCCAGACGGTTCACTTCAAGGATATCTACGCTAAGGGGCTCACCCTCGTTTATTTCTATCCGAAAGCAGATACTCCTGGTTGCACAAAGGAGGCTTGCAGTATCCGGGACAGTTGGGGTGATCTGCAAAAGAGTGGCGTCCAAGTCATTGGTGTCAGTGGAGATAAGCCAGAGGCGCAAAAGCAATTTGCGGAAAAGTACCGGTTACCACACACTTTAATCGCGGATTTCGCTGGGAACGTCGCTAAAGCTTTTGGTGTTCCGACGCTCCTCGGGATTTCAAAGCGACAATCCTTCCTGATCGCCAACGGAAAGTGTGTGTGGAATCAGACAAGTGCCTCGACCGATAAGCAGGCTGAAGATGTTTTAAAAGCAGTCGCCAGTCTCCCCAAAAATTAGCCATCATTTCCTCTCTTCACCGATCAGTTTTGCCCTTGCTCGACTAAATTCCGTCCACTAGATTTACTGTCACTTTTATGCTAAAAATTCATCCGTTCCTCCTGGCTTTCGTTCTTTGCACCTCCGCTTTCGCCGCTGATAGTGCGCCTGATCCCGGTCCCGTTCCCACCGAATCGGAAACGAAGGCCGTCGCTGAGCTGGCGAAACTAGGAATTGACGCTCGCCCGATTGCCGCGGGGATCAATTGGCGGTCTGCTCTGGTCCGAATCGGCAAAGAGAAGCCCGACCCGAAAATTTTCGTCGCGCTTAAGTCGGTATCTAACCTTCAGGAACTTGATCTTGCTGGACTTCAGTTGACCGATGCGGACCTCGCCGTTCTTGCCGACTTAAAAAATCTCCGGGTTCTTCACCTTGAAAAAACTCCGCTGACCGATGCTGGTCTTGTGCACCTCAAGGGGTTAAAGCAACTCACCTATTTAAATATTTACTCCACCCAAGTGACTGACGCTGGGGTACCAGCTCTCCAAGGACTAACCAACCTGAAGTCACTCTATGTTTTTGAAACCAAGGTGACCGATGCGGGGATTGCGGATCTTCAAAAATCGTTGCCCAAAGTATTGATCGTTAAGGGGCTGACTGCGGAAGATATTGCGAAGCTCAACGCTAAGCCGGAAGAGAAGAAGCCCGTTCCAGCGGTAACTCCAGCGGTAGTCGTAGCCACTCCAGAAAATAAAGCGGTGGTGGCGGAGATCGCCGAGGCCCAGAAGAAGGTCGACGCTATCAACCTCGATTTGACGAAGCGTCGGGAAGTCCGAGGCAAATTGACTGCTGGAACGCCCGAATACATCGCCGCAGATAAACAGGTTCAGGAGCTGAAGCCTGAACTGGAGAAAGCCACCGCTGCGCTTGAGGTCACTAAAGCCAAGTTGAAAAAGCCCTAGGGAGTTCCGATAACGGCTCGGGTTGGCGGATTTTTTCGCCAGTGGTTTGGCGCTGAATGGAAATGGAATCCTTCTTCGCCTCTTTTCCTGTGCCTTTCTTAGGGGGGTGTTTTTGCAAATTAAGCATCTATCCATCTTGCCGAGTCGTATCATCGATTCCTTTTAACTTATGCCTTATCCATTGCTATTTTCTCCGCTCCAAGCTGGTGCTCTGCGCCTTCCTAATCGGATTCTCATGGCCCCGCTGACGCGTTGTCGGGCGGACGCTGATCATCATCCGACTCCCTTGATGGCGGAGTATTATGCGCAGCGCGCGAGTGCGGGGTTGATCATCGCGGAAGCGACGATGGTGATGGCGGGTAATTCGTCTTTTTGGACGGAGCCGGGGATTTATTCGGAGCCGCAGATTGCTGGGTGGAAAGTGGTTACGGATGCGGTTCATGATCGAGGTGGGCAAATTGTTTTGCAGCTCTGGCATGGGGGACGGGCTTGTCATCCTTTCCTCAATGATGGGGTGCAACCCGTTGCTCCCAGCGCAGTTTCCATCGCCGCAGGGGAGGTTCATACCCCTCAAGGTAAGGCACCCCATGTGGTTCCGCGTGAACTCGCCACCGCGGAAATTCCTGTGATTATTGAAGGGTTCAAGAAGGCCGCCCAGAATGCCCAAATTGCGGGATTCGATGGTGTGGAAATTCACGGTGCCAATGGTTACCTACTCGATCAATTTCTCCGTGACGGCTCGAATGTGCGGACGGATCATTATGGTGGGTCGATCGAAAATCGCGCGCGATTGTTGCTCGAAGTTGTCGATGCGGCGGTCAGCGTATGGGGTGGAGGTCGGGTTGGTTTGCGGATTTCTCCTTTGAATAGCTATAATGGGATGGTCGATACGGATCCGCTTTTTCTGGCGAATTGGTTGGCCACCAAACTGAATGACTCCGATTTGGCTTATTTGCACGTGATGCGAGGCGACTTTTTTCAGGTGCAGACGGGGGACGTGATGGCAGTGGTGCGCTCGGCTTTCCGTGGGGTGCTGATTGGCAACATGGGTTATGGTGCCGAAGAAGCTGAAGAAGCCATTGCTTCTGGTCAGATAGATGCGGTCGCATTTGGAACGAGTTTTCTCGCCAATCCTGACCTGCCTGCGAGGTTCCTTACTAAGTCTGATTTGAACACGCCAGACGAGTCTCGATTCTATTCTCCTGGTCCTGCGGGCTATACAGATTATCCGACGCTTGGGAGTTAAACTTGGATTAGGCGCCACACTGGAACGAACATTCACAATGTTTGCTTCGCCTTTGGGGGGTTGGCGGGAGCCGCCGATGGGCTAAGGGAATCTGATCGTCACTGAAGAGTGCAATCAGAGGATCGTCATTCCCGGTTTTTCGAACCCCCAAAACCTCGCGAAGATCACGCCACCGAGTTTGGATTTTCAAGTTTTCAGTGATCTTTGCTCTAGAGATTTAATTGGGGATGACGCGAGCTGGTTCTAGTGATTGACTCTCAGTAGGGGTGACTCGGGCGGCTCCGATTTGATCATTTCCACCGATTACTGTGACTAACGATGGTCTGCCGCTGAGGGCGGCGGCGACGATTTGCATGAGGGAACTCGCTCCGAAAGCTTCGCCGAGCGATGATTTGATCGAGAAGGTGGGGATGGTGGAGTAGCCTTGGGAAAGGGCGAGGTTTTCAGATTGATCGATGAACGATCCGTTTGCGGAAGTGAAGATTTCCTCACCGGGACCGAAAGTGGTGAGAACTTCAGCCAAGGCATTGCTGGCGAGGTGGCGTTGGGAAAATCGGGCTCCCGGATGGGTTTGCAAGTTCCAGCGTCCCATACTTGAAAGAAGAACTGCACTAGCCCCCTCGGCGAGTGGCGACCGAGCAAATCCCCAAGACGCGTAGGCTTGACAAAGAATCCAGTCGACTTCCTCGGCCGCCACGACGAGCACTTGATCCGCGTCTCCGGTCGCGAGGAGGTCACCCGCAAAGTCTAAGGCAGCCAGTCCCACGGCCCCATCACCGACTAAGGTGTAACTAGTTCCGTCGATTCCTAGAAGGTTGGCGAGGTGACTGGCTGGGGCATTATAGACGGTCTCGGGAAAGAGGAGCGGACTGGCGGAGCCGGCTCCTTGAGTGACGATTTGCTCATAAAACCTTCGAGTATAAATCGCTCCGCCGTTGCAAACTGCACAAACAAGGGCGGTGCGGCTGGAAGTCTCTGGCGTTAAATCGAATCCAGCGTTGGCGATGGCGGCCAATCCAGCGGCCACGGCTATTTGGCTGATGATGCTGGCTCGGCGGAGTCGAGGATGCCGAGACAGATGAGCCACGGCACTCGGGGGTGTGAAAAAAAAGGGATAAGTCTGCTTGGTTTGCGGATGACTGAGAGTTCCTCGAGCGGGCTGTGCCCCGGCTCGGAGTTGATTGAAGACCCCGTGGAGATCAGTGCCGAGTGGCGTAACCCACGATAGACCAGCGATTTGTAGGTGATTCAAAAGATTGTCTCCTGATGATGGATCGCGAAGATGACGCGCTCAAAATTATCTGTTTTCCTATTCTTTAGGAGGTGCATGCGGATTCTAAAATAATCGTGGCGTTCGTGCCTCCAAACCCAAAGGAATTGGAAAGAACGCGTTGGATTTTTGCTTCTCGAGCAGTGTTGGCCACAATGTCTAAAGTCCACGCGGGGTCGGGAGTGGAGTAGTGGATGTTTGGGGGGATAAATTGTCCGCGGATGGCGAGAATAGAGAGGACCGCTTCAATGGCCCCAGCAGCGCCTAACGCGTGGCCCATCATGGACTTCGTGGAGCTCACAGGAACGGAGTCCTGAAAAATTTCCGCAATCGCTAAGCCCTCGGTGGAGTCATTTAGCGGAGTTCCAGTGCCGTGGGCGTTAATATAGTCGATCTGTTCTGGATTTAGCGTGGCATCGGCGAGAGCTCGCCTCATGGCTAGTCGTGGCCCGATCCCAGAGGGATGAGGCTGGGTCAAATGGTGATTGTCCGTGGAAATTCCATAGCCGGTGATTTCGGCAAGAATTGGAGCATTGCGCATTTTCGCACTCGCCAAGCTCTCGAGTGCCAACAGGGCTGCGCCTTCTCCGAGGACGAGGCCAGACCGGTGCTTGTCGAATGGGCGAATCTGCTCGCTTGTTGATGCTTGGAGAGAGTCGAACCCGACAAATACCAGTTCAGAAATTGCGTCGTAGCCACCGCAAAGAACGCGGGTGTAGCGGCCCGCTCGGATTAAGCGGAAAGCATGGCCGATCGCGTTCGTTCCTGAGGCGCAGGCATTGGCGATCACTAATCCTGGAGCGTTCCAGCCTTGAGCGCTTGAAAGATCTGACAAAGCTTTCTGGGGCAAATAGTTCGATAGCCAATGTGCCTTATTTGGGGTCTGATCTTTTGCCCACTCCGCGCGAAAAAAGGCTTCGCCGAAACTCATTCCCCCGCTGGTCGTACCGATGACCAATTGTTCGGGAACAAAGTCGGGATCAGCTTGAGCCAATTGCTTTCCTGCAGCCAAGAGCATCTGACTGGCGGGATGAAGTTTTCGGCGGGGACTCGATTCCAGGTTGGGAGGCAGTTGGACTTGTCCCGCGGTCTTTGCCCGAGTGCCACTCAAGTTGAATTGTTCAACCAAGTGCACGCCGTCCCGACCGATCCGCAATGATTGGCTGGTCGTCTCGGTATCGTTGCCCAGCGGACTAATCACTCCTACTGCCGTGACGACGACCCGTTGATGCTTGTTGGATCGTAGGGAATTCATCGGCGGGGGTGTTTCATGATCCGCTGATTTTTCGCCATCGCCATTTCTGTTTGTTGCCTTGCTTGATATTCATTTAGAGAAAGGAAATGAAAGACATTAGTGAATGCGCACCACCGAAGCGTCGTCAAAAAACCCAGATGCGTTTCCTGTGGTTTTTTGCGGGCGCGGCGGTGAATTACTTGCTGATTCGCTTGCCATTTCAATGGCTACAAACGCACACGGGGCTTCCTCTTTTGGCGATTTCCGCTTGTAGCATCGGAGTCAGCGCGAGTTTCTTTTTTCTCTGGAATTATTTCATCAATTTTCGCGGAGAAAGTCGCAAGCGTGATGCTTTTCCGCGTTACTTAGGTGCAGTGCTTTTGATGAGTGTACTTTCAACGGGGTTGCTCACTCTACTGAAGCACCACGATGCCCATTACGCATTGAGCCTCGGGCGTTTCCCTCTCGATCTGGACATTATCTCAACCCAGTTTTTTTTGGCTGGGTTGAAATTTTTTCTCTACCATAAGTGGGTCTTTCCGCTTCCCAAGTTCGGCAATTAAATGAGGGCTGCCCAAACGCGGTGGACATCGTCGTTGTCATCAATCGCATGAAGAAATTCGCCGACTTCGCTTCGTTGCAACTCGGTAAGTTCGGGGAAATTTTTTGCGACATACCCAAGTTCACTGGTGACGATCGTCCAGCCATTTTGGGTTAACCACTGGGAAGCGGTGTGGAGGTCGGTTCGCTCGGTAACAAAGCGTGCACCCGTCACGCCCTCGGGGATGTCGTCATTTTCCGCATGGGTTAACGGCACGACATTTTGGGCTCCTGCCTCGATGGCGGCCCCTTCAACGTCCATCGTGGGATCGGGGTGGTGGGCTTCGGCGAGGCCGACATGATCGAAAAGGAATTTGTTCGAGCCTGGGGTGCCGAGTTGGCCTTTTTTAAATAGTAAGCGCATCTCGGGAGCGGTCCGGTTATTGTTATCGGTCATCACCTCAACAATCACGGGGATTTTGTGAGGCGTGTATCCTTCAAAAACGATGTGTTCGAGAAGGAGCTTTTCTCCGCCGATGCCCGCTCCTTTCTTGATGGCCCGCTCGATGACATCTCGGGTTACGGAGGCGCGTCGGGCTTTTTCGATGGCAGCAAACAGGCGGGCGTTGCCATCGGGTTCAGGGCCGCCGAGCTTTGAGGCGACCATGATTTCTTTGACGAGTTTGCCGACCATTTGACCTTTTTTTAGGCCGGCGACTTCACGTTTAGCTTGGAGCCATTGGCGTCCCATGTGGTTGAATAGTGAGGAGTTTGATTTGTGGGTGAGTGGAGAATTGAAGGTGAACCAAAGCGGCCAAGGAGGCAAACAATCAATCGATAAATTCAGATCGTGCGGTCGACGGATTTGGCGGAACTCTCTTGGAGAGGATGAGGTCTAACGGGAAATATTTGTTCTTGGAGCGAGGGGGTTCTTGCGTGGGAGGGGGAGACTTTTGTAGAGTGTTTCGCTTATGTCCACGATTGAAAAACATCCTTTCCAAGCTGAGATCGCCCAACTTCTCGATCTCGTCATCCATTCACTATATACTGACAAAGAGATATTTGTCCGCGAACTGATTTCCAACGCGGCCGATGCCAGCGAGAAGTTGAAATTCCTCCAAACGTCAGGACACGAGATTGCGGATCCTGAGACGCCTCTAGAGTTGACTGTGGTGACTGATGAAGAGGCTAAGACCATTACGTTTACCGATGCGGGGATTGGAATGACCCATTCTGAGTTGATTGAAAATTTGGGGACGATCGCGCATTCGGGTTCGAAAGCGTTTCTCGAACAGCTCAAGGCGAGCAAAGCGGATGCCCAATTGATCGGGCAATTTGGCGTGGGATTTTATGCGGCTTTTATGGTTGCTGAAAAAGTTACGGTCTTTTCTCGGTCCTATCTTCCTGGGGAAACAGGTTGGGTTTGGGCGAGCGACGGGCGCACGGGGTATGAAATCGAGCCGGGAACAGATTTAGCGAGGGGGACAAAAGTTGTTCTTCATTTACGAGATGAGGAGTTTGCCTCCGCTAGTCGCGTCGAGCAAATCATTCGTCTATACTCGAACTTTGTGCAGTTTCCGATCCTCTTAAATGGAACGGCGTTGAACACGGTTCAGGCTCTCTGGACGAAGAACAAGAGCGAGATCACCGAGGAAGAATACACGGAGTTTTATCACTATGTGGCCCACGATACCGAGTCGCCCCATTATCGACTTCACTTCTCCGCCGACGCACCGTTAGCGATTCGTGCACTGCTCTTTACGTCATCAAAAAGCTACGAGCAATTGACGATGGCTCGCAGTGAGAGTGAGGTGAATCTTTACTGCAAGAAGGTCTTGATTCAGTCGAAAGCGAAAGGGCTTTTTCCCGAGTGGTTACGCTTTTTGAAGGGGGTAGTTGATAGCGAGGATTTGCCGCTGAATATTTCGCGGGAGACGATGCAGGATTCGGCGTTGTTGCGAAAAATCAACGATGTTTTAACGAAGCGGGTGATCAAGTGGCTTGATGAAGAGTCTCGCCTTGATCCCGACAAATATCAGCGATTTTTTGCTGAGCACGGCCACTGCATCAAGGAGGGTGTGGCTAACGATTACACGCATCGTGACGGTCTGGCGAAACTTCTCCGAGCTGAGTCGTCTGGTGTGGAAAAAGGGAAGGCGACATCCCTGCCCGACTATGTGAGTCGAATGCCGGAGGACCAAAAAGAGATCTACTATTTATTGGCTCCGAATCGGGAAGCGGCTGAGGCGAGTCCTTACTTTGAGATCTTTCGTGAAAAGAAGTTTGAGGTGCTTTTTCTTTATGCGCCACAAGATGAGTTTGTCATGGAGAACCTCCGTGAGTTCGATCATAAGCGACTCGTCGCTGCTGAGAAGTCCGATTTGAAGCTCGATCAAGAGGTTGCCTCCGCCTTGAGCGCCGAGGATGCGGGTCATTTGGCGGCTTTCGTGAAAGAAAAACTTGGAGAGCGGGTGCATGAAGTTCGGGTTTCCAAACGGCTGACGGGAAGTCCTGCGGTGGTTGTGGATAGCGACGCCCACCTGACCTCGAGTATGCGTCGGGTGATGAAGATGATGAACCGGGAGGGTGGGCCAAGCCTCGACGCCAAACCGGATCTTGAACTCAACCCAAGTCACCCAATGCTTGTGCAACTGGAAAAGATTCGTCACACGGACGCGGTCCTTGCTGGTGAAGTCGGGGAGCAGATTTTCGATAACGCGCTCGTTGCTGCGGGGTTGATGGATGATCCTCGGACGATGCTGGCTCGGATGAATTCTCTGCTTGAGCAACTTTTGAAGAAGTAAAAGCGGCAGAAGTTTTTCTGGACAATCATTTGACAGGCACAGAATCCCTTGCCAAAGTTTGCCCGCGACAAAAAATGTCGTTTCAACCATCAACCCAAATCTACTTAATTATGAAAACGAAATCTCTATTTGCCCTTCTTGCAATTGCATCGCTCGGTCTTGCCGGTTGCGAGAAAAAAGCCGACGAAGTCAAGGAATCCATTGAGAAAAAAGGCGACGAAGTGAAGGAAGCTGTTGGCTCAAAGGTTGACGAGGTCAAAGACGCGGTGAAGGAGAAGGCTCCTGCACCAGCTGGAGCAGCCATTGATAAGGCGGCTGACGCCTCGAAGGATGCGACGAACAAAGCGGTTGACGCGACCAAAGACGCGGCTAAGGCTGCGGTGGACAAAGCGGTTGCGCCAGCGGCTCCCGAAGCTCCTAAGCCCTAATCTCCGAGTTCTACTCATTGAATTTAGCCCCAACTTCCCTAAGGAAGTTGGGGCTTTTTTTCGGATTTGAATGCACAGATGATCGTCCACACCGCTGGCTTTTCGATTAAAACTCAGGGGCAGGGCACCTACGAAATCACCGACGCGGTTAGGGATATTGTTCGAGCGAGCGGTGTTCAGGCGGGAACCGTGACAATCTTCGTTCAGCATACGAGTGCGTCGCTCGTCATTTATGAAAATGCCGATTCATCTGCGCGTGTCGATCTTCACGGATTCTTTGAGCGTCTTTGTCCTGAGGACGACGATTCTTTCACTCACCGTTCCGAGGGGCCTGATGATATGCCGGCGCACCTTCGGACGATTTTAACCCGCACGAGTGAGGTCATTCCGATTTTTGGTGGCCAAGTACAGATGGGAACTTGGCAGGGAGTGTTTCTTTTTGAGCACCGCCGGGCTCCGCAGGTTCGGAAGGCCGTGATCACCGTGATCGGGATTTGCTAAAAGGTTTGGTTCGGAGACTGAGAAGAAATCCGACGACAAAGAAACGGCGTTCGCTTTGATTATATTCACGTAATGCGGATACTTTTGCTCAGCTTGTTGGTCGTCGCTCAAGGGTGGGCTTTTTCTCCTGAAGAGATTCAGCTTTCGGTGGAGGCTCGGGGGGTTCTGGCTCATTCATGCACAAAATGCCACGGTCAGCAGAAGCAAAAAGGGGGACTGCGGTTGGATACGAAAGTGGGGGCGACTAAGGGCGGTGATGATGGTCCAGTCTTAGTTCCGAGCCAGTCGGGGGAGGCGGAGCTCCTGCGCCGGATCAAGCTCCCCAAGGGTCACGAAGACGCCATGCCTCCAAAAGACGGGCCGCTTGATCTTCGAGACTTGCAGACTTTGCAAAAGTGGGTGGCGGCCGGAGCTCCGTGGCCTGAGGGAGAAACCGCTGGGGTGGTTTTTCAGCGGGCGTCGATTGCTCCTCGTCGTCCGGATTTTCCTGCTTCCACGGAAGATTTTGGTAACCCTGTTGATCGATTTGTCGCGGGATATTTCCGGGAGAAAAAAATCAGCTGGCCAGAGGGGGTAAGCGAGCGGATTTTCTTTCGTCGGGTGTCGTTGGACCTGCTCGGATTGCTTCCGACTTGGGCAGAGTTTCAGGCTCAAGGAACGGATCGGGAGAGAATCGTCGACGGGCTGCTTCTGCGGCGCAGTGACTACGCAGCCCATTGGTTGACGATGTGGAATGATGCGCTTCGTAACGACTTTAGTGGAACGGGTTATATTGATGGCGGGCGTCGTCAGATTAGCCAGTGGCTTTACGCGGCGCTACGGGATGACAAACCGTTTGACCACTTTGTCAGGGAGTTGATCGCGCCACCGTCGGCGGATTCGGATGGATTTATCAAAGGAATTGTTTGGCGAGGTTCGGTGAGTGCCGCACAAGGGCGAGAGTTGCAAGCGGCGCAGAATGTGTCGCAAGTTTTTCTTGGATTGAATTTGAAATGTGCGAGTTGTCACGACTCCTTTATTTCGGACTATAAACTCCGTGATGCCTATGGTTTGGCGGCAGTTTTTGCGGACAAGCCACTGGCGATTGCTCGCTGTGAAAAGCCAACTGGGGAACAGACTGGGCCTGAATTTTTTTGGTCTGAATTGGGGGTGATTGATCCAACGAAGTCGCGGGCGGAGCGACAGAAAGACCTCGCTGATTTATTGACGAAAAAAGAAAATGGTCGGCTGGCGAGAACGATTGTCAATCGGCTTTGGGCCTCACTTTTTGGGCGGGGTTTGATTGAGCCGGTCGACGCAATGGATAACCCGCCGTGGAGTCGAGATTTGCTTGATTGGTTATCTTGGGACTTGGCTGAAAATGGGTGGAGTATTCGGCGGACGCTTCGTTTGATCACGACTTCGAGAACTTATGCTTTGCCAGCGATTTCCGTTATCGATCAGGAATCCTTGGGAAAGGCCTCGTTTGTTTTCCGTGGACCGATGGTTCGCCGACTGAGTGCCGAGCAATTTGCTGATGGGGTTAGCCGAGTGGCGACCCCACTTTATCTGAAGAGTAACTTGGTTCCGAGTAGCCTAGATGCTCGTTTGACGAAGGGTGCCGAATGGATTTGGCGATCAGAGGGCGATGCACCAGGAAGAGATTTTCCTGTGGGAAAGCGCTATTTTCGAACTGTCGTCCCGCTTCCAGTTGGGGAAAAAGTGGAACGGGCGGTGGTGGTTGCAAACGCGTCTGATGGCCTTGCTCTTTATATCAATGGCAGAGAGGTGATGTTTGGTAACGGTGTGGAGGTGGCAAAGCAGGTCGACATTACTGATTTACTGACAGGTTCTTCGGCATTAACGATCGCGGTCGAGGCGAATAATAAAGCAGTGGGATCGGCGGGGGTTCGACTGGCTTTAGCGGTGATGATCGCTGGTCGAAGCGAACCGCTGATTGTCTTGAGCAACCCTGATTGGCGGACGAGTGAGGTTCATCTCCTTGGCTGGGAGAAGTTAGACTTTGATGATCGGGATTGGCTTCCGGCGATCATTTCCGAGCCCAGTCCGCTTTGGAGCCGATTCCGTGATTTTCGAATGAGCTTTGACCCTCCGATGTTTGTGAGAGCATCGATGGTGGAGAATGATTTACTCCAAGCCACTTTGGGTCGCCCGATTCGAGATCAGGTAACCATGGGAAGGTCGAGCCAAGCTACTTTGCTTCAAGCGCTGACTCTTTCTAATGGGCGGAATTTTTTTACGGCCTTGGAGACAGCAGCGCACGCTTGGAATCTTCGTCTTCCTGATCCTCAAGCCCGGATCGTCGAGATTTATCGAGCGGCGTTTCTCCGTGATCCACGACCAAGCGAGCTGGTTTTCGCTCAGGCACCGACCAGCGACATTCTTTGGTCGCTCCTTTTGCAACCAGAGTTTCAACTTATCCGCTGACCTATGAATAGACGCTACTTTCTCCAAACACTCTCTGGGGCGGCCCTTGCGACGACTCTGCCAAGGCGGGCCATGGCGGTAGCAAAAAAGACTCCCGCTACCGCAGACAGCGTGATTCTCCTTTGGATGGCGGGGGGGATGCCGCACACGGAAACCTTTGATCCAAAGCGTTGCACGCCTTTTTTTAAAGGCGTCGAGGCTTCCTCGATTCTTTCTACTTTTGAATCTCGGCCGACGGCGCTTGATGGAATTTCTTTTTCCGAGGGGCTAGAGGAGATTGGGAAGGTGATGGATCGAGGCACGATCATTCGGTCGCATGTCGTGGCTGATCTTGGAAAGATCCTCCACACGAAGCACCAATACCATTGGCACACTGGCTACGCCCCGCCCCAGACTGTGGCCGCGCCGCATATGGGAGCCTGGATCGCTCGTGAATTGGGGCCCCGCAACCCCGTGATTCCGCCTTTCACGGTCATCGGTCAACGATTCAGTCTCGGTGAAAAGGAAGAGCTCAAATCGTTTCACAACGCAGGTTTCTTTGGGAGCGATTACGGTCCATTCCTGATTGAAGAAGCGACGGCCGCTCTGGACGCCGTTCGCCCACCGCCAGGGATGACGCCTGAGCGCTTCACCGCTCGGCAAGGAATTTACCGTGAAATGCTCAAGACGAGTGGCTTTGCCGAAAAGAGCGGCGATTTTCAGCAGGAAGCGTTATTGCGTTCCATGGAGCAGGCTTACGCGTTGCTCCGTTCTCCTGAAGCGACGGCTTTTGATCTGAGGCTCGAGCCCAAGGAAAGTTACGACGCCTATAATACGGGACGATTCGGTCAGGGGTGTTTGCTTGCTCGTCGGTTGGTTGAGGCGGGGGCGCGGTTTATCGAGGTGACCGCTGAGTATATTCCTTTTGAAGGTTGGGATATGCATCACACGGGGCACGATCGGAGTGCGCAGATGAAAAAGCAGATTGACCGGCCGATCGCCCAACTGGTTCGCGATCTTGACGAGCGGGGGTTGCTCGATCGCACGCTGATCGTTTTGGCCAGCGAATTTAGCCGTGACGCCATGGTGGAAGGGTCTGCCGAGGGGGTGATCGAAGTGGGAGGGGATCTGCGGAACCAGCCGCCAAAACTGACGGATATGAAGCAATATGGGCTCCATCGCCATTTTACTGGTGGAGGTTCGGTATTGATGTTTGGCGGTGGGGTGAAGCGGGGATACGTGCATGGTCGAACCGCTGACGAGCGGCCTTGTGGGGCTGTGGAAAGTCCCGTCAGTATCGCCGATTTGCATCAGACCATTTATCACTGCCTGGGGATTGCTCCCGATACGAATTATGAAATCGAGGGACGACCATTTTACAGCACGCCCGACGGGAAGGGTGCGGTGGTGAAGCAAGTCCTCGCTTGATTGGGTTAAAGAAGCTGAACTTCCTGCATTCTGATGAATTCGTCATTCACCCTTTTCCTCTTCCTTGGTCTGTCCGGCGCTTTGTTTGCGGAGCCGATCGCCCCGATTCAATTCAACCGTGATGTGCGTCCGATCCTTTCGGACAAATGTTTTGCCTGTCACGGTCCTGATGAAAAAAAACGCGATAGCGGTTTGCGTTTAGACATTCGTGAGCAGGCGGTTCGTCCTGCGGAGTCGGGAGATATTGCGATTGTTCCAGGCCGGCCAGAAGCCAGCCAGATGATCGCCCGCCTGACGACTAAGGATCGGGACGATTTGATGCCGCCAGCGAAAACGCACAAAACGATTTCCGCGCAAGAGTTGGCGACTCTTCGGCGCTGGATTAGTGAAGGAGCGACCTACCAAGGGCACTGGGCTTTTCTGCCACCGGAGCGCCCCGCTTTGCCGATGGCCGCAGCCAATCCGATCGACGCCTTCATTCGCGCCCGCCTGATCAAGGAGGGTTTAGTTCCTTCGCCCGAGGCTTCGCGCGAGACGCTGATTCGTCGAGCCTCGCTCGATCTGACGGGGCTTCCGCCATCGCCGAAAGATTTAACCACCTACCTCGCTGATCAAGCTCCCGATGCCTATGAAAGGGCGGTTGATCGGTTGTTGGCGTCGCCGGCATATGGTGAAAAAATGGCCCAGCAGTGGCTTGATTTTGCTCGGTACGCCGACAGCAATGGATTTCAAAGTGATGGGGCGCGCTTTATGTGGCCTTGGCGGGATTGGGTGATTCGGGCTTTCAATGACAACAAGCCATTTGATCAGTTCACCATTGAGCAAATTGCGGGTGACTTGCTTCCTGCCCCGACGCTTGCGCAGAAGGTGGCGACGGGATTCCACCGGAATCCGCGACTGAATGGTGAAGGCGGGAGGATTGAGGCGGAGTGGTTTGCGGAAACGGTGATTGATCGGGTGGACACCACTGGGCAGACATGGCTGGGGTTGACTTTGAATTGTTGTCGATGCCACGACCACAAATTTGATCCGATCAGCCAGCGTGAATTCTATCAGATTTACGCGTATTTTAATTCGAACGAGGAGTCTGGGGTATTGGATGGGGATGGGCGAAATACCGCGCCAGTGATTGCCGTGCCTTCCCGTGAGCAAGAGGAGCGACTCGCCACTTTAGAAGCGGCTCGTAAGGTGGCGGAGATGGAGGTCGGAGCGGTGGAGCAATCGTTGGCTGAGCGGCAAATCGTTTGGGAAAAGGGGTTGACGAACCCTCTTCCCGAAAAAGAGAAGCCTTGGACGCCGTTGGTTCCAGTGGTTACCAAAAGCGAGGGAGGCGCCACTTTTTCCCCGCAACCAGACGGATCGATGCTCGTCGCGGGAACCAATTCGGAATACGATGCTTACACGATTGTCGCTCCGGTTGCTAAAGGGGTGATCTCGGGAATTTTACTGGAAGCGTTGCCTGATCCTTCTCTTCCTGGTCAAAGTTTGGGGCGGGCGCCCAATGGCAATTTTGTTCTTACGGGTATTGAGGCGAGGATTACCGCGCCGTCTTTATCTTCGCCACTTGTTTTGAGTTTTATTCGGGCTGAGGCAGATTATGAGCAGAAAGATTATGGCGTGGGATTGGTTTTAAAAAATCAAGAGGGGCACGCCAACGGGACAAAGAGTCAACCCGGTTGGGCGGTTGATGGCCCAACGAAAAAGGAGCCAAGGAAAGCGATATTTGCCTGTGTGCCGGTGACCGCTCCCGCTGGAGCCAAGATTGAGATTCGTCTTTTTCACGACTCCGTTCCACAGCACAATATTGGGCGATTTAAACTCAGCACCACTGACCGTCCGCAACCCGGCATGGCAGTCAAGGTCGCTGGGTTGCCTGCGGATCTGGCTGCCATTGTGGCCATTGATCGCGCCCAACGTTCGCCAGAGCAGTCCGCGGCTTTGGCTAAGTATTTCCGCGAGAGTCCGAATGGTCCATTCAAGCAGGCGGGATTGGCTTTGGTTGCTGCGCAGAAAGCGGTTGCGGGAGCTTCCTCTGGATTTCAAAACACGATGATTTTTCGGGAGCGAGCGCAACCCCGCGACGCCTTTATTCTGAAGCGTGGGGAGTATGATCAGCTTGGCGAAAAAGTTCAGCGAGGATTGCCTGCAGTGTTTCCGCCATTGCCACTCGGGGCGCCGAATAATCGGCTTGGCTTTGCTCAGTGGTTGGTCAGTGGCCAGCACCCACTGACTGCTAGGGTTTGGGTCAACCGTGCTTGGGAGAAGTTTTTTGGGATTGGGCTGGTCAAAACTTCCGAAAACCTAGGGTCTCAATCGGATTGGCCGAGCCACCCAGAATTGCTTGATTGGCTCGCCACAGAGTTTGTGCGCTTGGGGTGGGATATGAAGGCGATGCAAAAGCTCATGGTGACGAGCGCCGCTTATCGACAGTCCGCTCGGGTCACTCCTGCGCTGTTTGAGCGTGATCCTGACAACCGCCTCATTGCGCGCGGTCCACGATTCCGCCTTTCTGCCGAGACCGTCCGAGATCAAGCGCTGGCGGTCAGCGGATTGTTGGTGGAGAAGCTTGGGGGTCCGAGTGTCCGCCCATATATGCCGGCGGGCGTCTGGGATGAAACGAGCGTTTACGGCGATCTCCGGGGCTATAAAGCGGAGAGTGGGGAAGGGCTCTACCGGCGGACGCTCTACACCATTTGGAAACGAACGGCTGCCCCGCCCACGATGCTTCTCTTTGATTCACCGAATCGCGAAATTTGTACGGCAAAGCGAAGTCGGACGAACACGCCACTTCAGGCGCTCGCTTTGCTGAATGAGGTCACCTACGTCGAGGCGGCGCGACGTCTTGCGGAGGAGATGATCAACCAAGGGGGTGCCACTCCTGAGTCCCGAATCGCTTGGGCTTTTCGGCGGGCGACCGCTCGTTTTCCTGATGCCAATGAAGTTAAGGTTCTGACGGCGGGACTGGCTACTCGACTTGCTCGATTTCAAGAAAATGAAGCGTCGGCGAAGCAACTGATTGGACAAGGAGCCTCGAAGCCAGATACCAAACTTAATTCGGCGCAACTCGCCGCCTATACCACTGTAGCCAATATTATCCTCAACCTCGATGAGGTAGTCACTCGAGAATGATTTCACTCCGATGAACTGTAACGATCGTCAATTTTTTAATCTCGCCCAATCTGCTCAGGAGAGGGTGACTCGTCGAACTTTTCTCCAGCGGGCTGCGGGAGGAATAGGTCTGGCGGCTTTGGGTGGTTTGATGGGGCAACCCGCTAAGGCCACGGGGATGGTCGGGTTGCCCGATTTTCCGAACTTCGCTCCCAAGGCGAAACGCATCATTTATCTTTTCCAAAGTGGGGCTCCGTCTCAAATGGATCTCTTTGATCCCAAGCCGCAGATGACCGCCCGACGCGGAGAAAATCTCCCCGCGAGCATTCGTCAAGGGCAACGGTTGACTACGATGACTAGTGGACAGAGCACTTTTCCGGTGGCGCCGAGTATGTTTCGGTTTGATCAGTATGGTCAGAGTGGGGCTTGGTTTAGTGAGTTGATGCCGCACATGTCGGGGCTGGCGGATGAGTGGACGATGATTCGGTCTCTTCATACCGAAGCGATCAATCACGATCCTGCGATTACCTTTATGCAGACGGGTTCCCAGCTTGCGGGACGCCCCAGCATTGGTTCATGGATGGCCTACGGGTTAGGGAGTGAGAATGCCGATCTACCCGCCTATGTCGTGCTAACTTCTTTTGGGAGTGGTCGTCGGGACGATCAACCACTTTATGATCGCCTGTGGAGTGCGGGGTTTCTTCCTGCAAAGCATCAAGGTGTAAAATTTCGGAATGCGGGTGATCCGGTTCTTTATTTGAGCAATCCCTCTGGAATGGATCGGGCGATGCGTCGGGAAACGCTTGATGATCTTGCGGCGATCAATCAGCGCCATCACGAGGACCTCGGCGATCCGGAGATCCGGACACGAATCGCTCAATATGAGATGGCTTTTCGAATGCAGGCGAGCGTTCCAGATTTGACCGATCTATCCAAAGAACCGCAGAGCGTTTTGGATGCATACGGGCCAGACATTAAGCGGCCGGGGAGCTATGCAGCAAATTGTCTGCTTGCCCGTCGACTTGCCGAAAGGGATGTCCGCTTCATTCAACTCTTTCATATGGGTTGGGATCATCACGGGGGATTGCCTGGGGCGATTCGTGGTCAGTGTCGCGACACCGATCAGCCAACGGCGGCGCTGATTCGAGATTTGAAGATGCGAGGATTGCTTGAGGATACTCTGATCGTTTGGGGTGGGGAATTTGGCCGAACGATTTATAGCCAAGGCGGAGCCAGTGAAACGAATTACGGGCGCGATCATCACCCGCGTTGCTTCACTGTCTTGATGGCAGGTGCTGGGGTGAAGAAGGGGCTGACCTTTGGGGCGACCGATGATTACTGCTACAATATCACGGAGAATCCTGTGCATGTGCATGATCTCAACGCGACGATTATGCACTTGATGGGGGTGGAGCATAAGAAGCTAACTTACCGATATCAGGGTCGAGATTTTCGACTCACCGATATTCATGGCAATGTCGTTCAGTCGATCCTCTCCTAAGTCTTTTAAAGAAATTCAATCCCCACAATCCGACCACCATCCCGATGAAACTTCTCGCGCTCCTTACTGTGATTCTTGGTCTTCATTCCCTGCCTTCCATCGGTGAAGCGATTGCAGAAGAGCCAGTTCCACTGGTTTTTCCAGGTGAAACGACTGATCAATGGCACGGGTTTACTCGTCACAAGTTTCAGGTGGATGGGTGCAGTGCGTGGGTTGTCGAACCGAAGACGGCGCTTCCTGGAAAGCCTTGGTCTTGGTGTATGGAATTTCCCGATGCCTTCACCGATCGGTGCGCGGCTCCTCAACTTCTCGCGGCGGGATTTCATCACGCGCACATCTCGGTGGGGAATACTTTTGGGAGTCCCGATGCGCTCAAGCATTTGAATGCCTTTTACGAAGTGCTTACGGCTAAGGGGCTTGCGAAAAAAGTAGTCCTTATTGGGATTAGTCGTGGGGGCCTTTACGCCTATCGTTTTGCTGGAGAATATCCCGATCGGGTGTCGGTTATTTACGGGGACGCCGCTGTGGCTGACTTTAAAAGTTGGCCCGGCGGGAAGGGGAAGGGGAAGGGGAGCAGGGGTGACTGGGCCGCGGTGTTGAAGTGCTATGGATTTAAGGATGAAGCCGAAGCGCTAGCCTATAAAGGGAACCCCATCGATCAGCTGGAGCCCTTAGCGAAGGCGAAGGTGGCTCTCATTCATACGGTTGGGGATGCCGACGATGTCGTGCCCTCAGCAGAAAATGCCGAAGTGATTGAAGCGCGATACAAGGCCCTCGGCGGAGTTTTTGAAATTATCCACAAGCCCGGTGGGGGGCATCATCCTCACGGGCTTGATGACTCGACGCCCGTGGTCAATTTTATTCTTAAACACAGCGCCACCGCTCAGGGAAAGTAGCGGGGATCGAACTATGCTCGAAGCTGGATTCTCGGTGAACCGTCTGCCAGAGGTGAAAGCCTTGGCGGTCTCCGTTGGACTTTTCCAGAGGCTGAGGTGATTGGCGTGGTTAGTCAGGAATTTTCAGTGAAACAATTTGATGGGAAAGCGAAGGATTTGGCGTCACGTAGCGGTCAGGGGATCGGGGGAGGGAAGCGATTTGGTGGGCTGAAGAAATCGCGATTGGAACTATGGGGGATTGTCTGCTTTATTGGATTGAAGAATGCGCATCACACTTTTTATTCCGTGTTTTATTGATTCGTTTTATCCGCAAGTGGGGGTGGCGATGGTAAAAATTCTCGAGCGACTTGGGCATGAGGTGGAATATCCTGAGGGGCAAACTTGCTGTGGGCAGCCGCCATTTAATTCTGGCTACTGGGATGAAGCACGGGCGGTGGCGTCGCGTCAGTTGGCGGTCTTTCGGGATGCGGAGGTAGTGGTTTCGGCTTCTGGCTCCTGTGGGGCGATGATGAGCAAGTTTTATCCTGAGCTCTTTCAAGGGCGCTCCGAGGAGTTAGCCGCAAAAGAATTGGCATCAAAGACTTACGAGTTTTCCGACTTTTTGGTCAATCGTCTGGGTGTGCGAGAACTGGGCGCCCGTTTTGAAGGGCGAGTCACCTTTCACGATGGGTGTCATGGTTTGAGGGAGTTAGGGATCAAAGAGGCACCGCGGGAACTGCTTCGAGCGGTGAAAGGATTGGAATTGGTCGAGATGAATGAAGGGGAAGCATGCTGTGGTTTTGGGGGGATGTTTGCGGTGAAGTATCCGCAGATTTCCACGGCGATGGCTGAGGTGAAGTGTCAGTCGATTCTTGAGACGGGGGTGGAGTACGTGGTGAGCAACGATTCGAGTTGTCTGATGCAAATTCAGGGTTGGCTTGATCGGAATGGTTCTCGGGTGGTGAAGAGTCTTCACCTTGCAGAAGTGCTGGTCCAGCAGTAGTTTAGGTACTTTTCGGGTGAAGTTTTTGAAGAAAATGGTGATGACAGAGGATCAAACGATCTGCTGGGTGAATGGGCAGTTTCTGGGGATTAGGGGGAGGAGTGGGGGATAGTGGTGGATTTTGCGGTGCTGATGACGAATTCGAGCAGTTCTGGGGATTGGAAAAATCCCTCCCACATATTGTGGCCTTGGCCGGGCGGAATGATCATGTGAATTTCCCCCCCGAGGGTCTCGTAGCGTTGGCTTAGTTCGCCGGAGTTGGCGGAAAGAGGAACGACCTTATCGTTATCGCCGTGGATGATACAAATTGGGACATGGGCTTTAGCTAATGGGGAGAGACGGTCGATCGGATTATAGTCGGCGATTTGGGCGGCGAGTTCGGAAGCAGTCAGGTGGTAGGCGGAGCAAGCTTTAGTGAGGCCGGGGAAGCTGACGAGATTGCACACGGGATAAATCCCTGCGAAGCCGCCGACATTTTGGGGGTTTGCGGCTGCCCAAGCGAGGGTCATGAGTCCGCCGCGGCTCCGTCCGAGGAGGATGGGCTTGGGAGAGAATTGGGAGTTTTTGGTGAGGTGTTGAAAAAGAGCGGAGAAGAGGCGTTGGCCATCGGGACTGCCATAGGATTCGCCGACATCGATGCCCGCGATGCCCAGGCCAGCCTTTGTCCAGCGCTCGAACATCCACTTTTCTTCGGGGCCGGGAAGGTTTGGGAGAGTGGGAGCATACCAGACCCAGGGGATTGGACCGCTGGAAGGTTTGACTGCCGGGGGAATGAGAAAGGCCACGTGTTCTTCGATGAGAAAAACTTCGCCCGGGAGGGGGAGTGATTTTTTGGGGGAGTCGTCAGCGTGTGTTGTGGTCCTGAAATGGGGAAGAATGATGAGGAGAAGGAAGAAGGAGCGGAGGAATTTTTTCATGAGGAAGAAGAGGTTGGCGATGATTTGGTGGTTGGGCACGAGGAAAGTCGGGAATTGGCAATTTGAGAGTGCCTAGGATGGAAGGATTGTGGCAAGTTGAGGCGTCTTATGCTTATTCATTCACTTGACCTGCCGGGAGTTCAAAAAGTTGCTAGTGGAAAGGTTCGGGAAATTTTTGCGGTTGACGACCATCTTTTGCTGGTCGCGACGGATCGGATCAGTGCGTTTGATTGCATTTTACCCAATCCGATTCCCGATAAGGGAGTGGTGTTGACCTCGATTTCGGCGTGGTGGTTTGAGCGCTTTAGGTTTGTCGAAAACCATTTGATTACCACGGAAGTTCGGCAATTTCCGGCGGTGCTGCATCGATTTGAGGAGGAGTTGCGTGGTCGTTCGATGCTGGTGAAAAGGGCGAGGCCTTTGCCGATTGAGTGTGTGGTGCGTGGCTATCTGGCAGGGTCCGGGTGGAAGGAGTATCAGAGCAGGCAAAGTATTTGTGGGGTGGCACTTCCTGAAGGATTACGGCAAGCGGAGCGGCTGCCGGAGACCTTGTTCACCCCATCGACGAAGGCGGAGAGTGGGCATGATGAGAATATTGGATGGGATGAATGTCGGCGGCTTGTGGGAGAGACGATCGCGGAGGAGGTGAGGTCATTGAGTATTCGGCTCTATGAGGAGGGTCGGGCGATGGCTGCGGAGGTGGGAGTGATCGTGGCGGATACGAAGTTTGAGTTTGGGATTCTTGAGGGGAAAGTGATTTTGATTGATGAGTGTTTGACGCCTGACAGTTCGCGTTTTTGGCTGGCGGAGGCGCATGAGTTGGGGACGAGTCCGGCGAGCTTTGATAAGCAGTATGTGCGCGACTATTTGGAGACCCTTGAATGGGACAAGTGTCCGCCAGCGCCGGAGTTGCCTGAGGAGGTGGTTATGCGAACGAGCGCAAAGTATCGGGATGCCTATGAGCGTTTGACGGGGAAAACCCTAGCGGTTTGACTTGATGGATGGGGGCGGGAATGGGGGCGATTTGTTGAATTGCACTTCCGTAATGACGAAGTAAGTTCGGTGACTGATGAGAAGTATGACCGGCTATGGCCGTGGCCAGTCCACCCACAATGGAGCAAAGTTTAGCGTTGAATTGAATTCCGTGAATCGGAAGCAGAGCGATGTTGTGGTGGCGTTGCCCCGTGAACTCAGCGAACTGGAGCCTCGGGTTCGGGACTTGATTAATGCGGGAGTTTCTCGAGGGCGTTTAAATGTGGTCATTGCCTGTCATCAAAGCCCATCGACGGCCCATAGCTTGGCCCTCGATGCTAATTTAGCGCGGACTTATTATCGGGCGATGCTGGATTTGCAGAGTGAGCTCCAGGCAGCTGGGGAGATTAGTATTGAGACCGTCCTTCGGGCGCCTGGGGTGTTGCATCTTCCTGAGCAACAATACTCTGCGGATGAGGCTTGGCCTTATGTGGAGATGGCTTTGACAGAAGCACTTGGAGATTTGATTAAAATGAGAGAAGCTGAGGGGAAACACTTGGCGAAGGACTTGATTCACCGGGTGAAGGTTGTTCGCGACTCCGTGAGGAAGATCAAAATTTTGCAACCCGCGGTGGTGAAGAAGTATCGGCAAGCGTTACACGATCGGATCGCGCTTGCGGGGGTGGATTTGCCGATGGACGATGAGCGGTTGATTAAAGAGGTGATTTTTTTTGCGGAGCGGAGCGATACCGCGGAAGAGTTGACTCGATTGGAGAGTCATTTTGTGCAATTTGCGCATCACCTTCGTAAGCAAGAGCCTGTGGGGCGGACTTTGGAATTTATGTGTCAGGAGATTGGGCGGGAGTTTAACACCCTTGGGGCGAAGGCCAACGATGTCGAGATTTCCCAGGAAGTGGTGATGTGCAAAGCGGAGATGGAAAAAATTCGCGAACAAATTCAGAACATCGAATGAAGAGTGAAAGTCGTCGCAGCGGGATTCTATTTGTAGTCTCTGCGCCTTCAGGGGCGGGGAAAAGCACCTTGCTTAATGCGGTGAGGGCGGAGGCGGATTTTGTGTTTTCGGTATCTTGCACGACGCGCCAACCTCGGGTTGGGGAGATCGATGGGGTGGACTATCATTTTCTGGAGCGAGCCGACTTTGAGAGGCGATCAGTGGCGGGCGATTTTTTAGAAAGTGCGGAAGTGCATGGGCACCGATATGGGACGCTTCGGGAACCGGTTCTTGCTCAGTTAGGGAGGGGGGAGGATATGTTGATCGACATCGACATTCAGGGGGCGGAGACGATGCGGAATGATCCCGACGGAGTGATTCGAGGAGCGATTGCGGACATTTTTCTTTTGCCGCCGAGTTTGGAGGAGTTGCGGCGGCGTTTGGTTGGGCGAGGTACGGAGACGAATGCAGAGATTGAGCTTCGATTGAGTAATGCAGCGAACGAGCTAGAGGCTTGGCGCGGTTATCGTTACACGTTGGTGAGCGGATCCCGGGAAGAGGATTTGGCAAAATTTCGGGCGATTATGAAAGCCGAGCGATCGCTGACGCGGAGGATGATCAGCGAATGAGTTCTCCGGTCATCATTGTGGGGGTGAGCGGATCGATTGCGGCGTATAAGGCGGCGGATTTGGTGAGTCAACTGGTGAAGAAAGGGGTGGAGGTCCATGTAGTGATGACTCGAGGGGCAGAGGCATTTATTACCCCGCTGACATTGCAGACGCTTTCGCGTAATCCTGTGGTGACCAGTGGTTTAGATATGCAAATCGGGTGGAAGCCGAAGCACATTGAGCTAGCGGATCGTGCAGATTTACTCTTGATCGCCCCCGCGACCGCCCATCTTTTGGCGGAGTTTGCTCAAGGATTGGCGGGACACCCACTTTGTGAGATTGCGTTGGCGACGCGGGCGCCGTTGCTTTTAGCACCGGCGATGAATGGGAAGATGTGGGAGCATCCTGCGACCGTTCACAACGTGGCAGTGCTGGTGCAAAGAGGGGCGGAGTTGATTGGGCCGGAAGCAGGGATATTAGCCTGTGGCTATGAGGGACTTGGACGGTTGTGGCCAGTTGATGGAATTGTGGAGCGGGCGTTACAAATGGTCAGCAGTAAGAAAGTGAGCGGGTGAGTCTGGATTTTTTTGGGGGTAAAGTTTTCGGAGGTTTTCTCGAGGTTATTTTGATGAGGTGACTGGCAATAGGCTTCAGCACAAGGTTTGCGTGGATTGGGCGATTTGAAGTGGAGAGGAAAAGGGAATAACTGATAAAGGTAAGGGCAAGAAAACTTTAGAAATCAGGGAATTTTTGCAAAAAATTCTTGACGAATTTTCATCTAGTTTATATGCAATCGCTTACTTCGAGTGATGACAAATTCTACACACTCTCAATTAATTTCTGTGAACCGCTACTGCGGATTGAAAGGGGGGATTTTAAATGGCGA
>JBAWZW010000009.1:0-50558 GCA_037142835.1 Verrucomicrobiota bacterium | reverse complement strand
CCTTCTAAGTCACTGTAAATTAAGACCGCGGAAGGGGGGGGATTCGAACCCCCGGAACGTTTAACCGTTCGTTCGATTTCGAGTCGAGTGCTTTAAACCGGGCTCAGCCACCCTTCCTAACGGTGGTCTATCCTTAGCACCGCCGATCGGCGGTTGCTAGTGGTTTTTTATGAAAGCCCAAGGAAACCTCAATGGGCGATGGCAAAAAGCATCTTCCATCCAACCACCGCGAACCCGCCAACGAGATAGCCCACGGCCACAAAGCCAAAGGCGATCGGACCAAGCGCATTGACTCCCAGTGCGGCGACCGCGGCAATGGAAACGACTCCACAAGAAAAAACTCCGATACTCACTCCACCGACGGCCACAAAACCCGTTGCTACGATCCCAATCGCCACCCCCCCAACGGCTCGCTGACCGATCGCCACGATTCCGCGAGCAACCCGTGCCCGCCCATCGGGGCCGTTGCCAAAGGCGATATGAACGATCGGAGACCCCATCCAGAGAGACGCGGATCGATATTCGTAGCCCTCTCCAGACCAGACAGGAAGGGCGGGACGGGGCGCTTCACAAAAGGGACAAAAAGCCAGGCGCGCATCAACCGTTTCAGCACATTGGCGACAGGAAATTTGAGGCATAAGGGGTGACCGATCGATCAGAGAATTCTACTCACTCAGGGAAGGCTTGGTGATCCGAAAGCGATCTAACTCCTGACCATCAACACTAATCTGCTTCAAGATCAAGGACTCGGGCGTTAGTTCAATCAGCGAGAAGGAGTTCTTTTCCGCGAAATACTTTGCCGTCAGCGGAGCGTAATTCCCCGGATTTTCCTTCTGCAAAGTGATGGCGATCTTCTCGTAATCTTTCACCCCATAAAGTGTTGCCCCTCCGCCGCCACTAACCACATGGATGACCCCGTGCGGCACGGTCTTGGTGATTCCGTCGAACTGTTCATCGAAAACAAAATCCCCATTCACCCGACCACGCGCATCGCGAACTCCAGGATTTGGGGTGAAAAGTAGGGGCTTCGATCTTTGATAGTTATGTACATGACCAGCGAAGACAATGCTCACCCCTTGCTGTGCGAAGATCGGTTCGAGAAGACGCATTTTCTGCTCGGTATAATGCTGGAGGGAAGTGTGAAAAGACGGCGCGTGAAAACAGACAAATTTCCACGGCTGCTTGCTCTGCTGAAGATCTTTCTCAATCCAAGGTGCCAACTGCATGAAGCTCGCGTTGTTATAACTGTTGGTATCGAGAATCAAAAAGTGGCCAGCGCCGTAATCAAACGAATATTCGGATAGCCCAGGATAACTTGATCCAGCCGCCGCTCGAAAAGCCGCCGCCACCTTAGGATCTTTTCCCAGGGGAGTATTCCACGGACCAAGACCAGGACCATTGAGCGGAGCGTGAAAGAAATAAAATGCTGCGAGGGCGTCTCGAGTGTCAGGAAGTTTGGCAACATCCGCATCATGATTCCCAATCACCGGGTAAAAGGGGATCGAGGCCATCAATGGTGCCCCAGTTTTTTTGCTGGCTGGGACCAAGCTATTGTAAGTGCCCCAGAAGTGATGGAGATACTCACTAAATCGACCTGCTGAGTATACAATATCACCGAGAGCCACCAAAAAATCGGGATCGTTTCGACTAATCTGAAAGGCGATGGCGTTTTGCTCCGCTCGGCCGTCGGCCAAGTCGCCAACCATCACAAATTTAGTCGGTCGGTTCGCACTCGCCCGCGTCCGAAATTTTGCTTGGCAGATCGTTGCCCCACGCATTTTTACGGTGTAAGAAACCTCGGAATCAAAAGGCAAATTGGCAAGGGTCGCGATATATTTAAAATAACGCGTATCCTTCGGCGGATTCAATTGGGTGGTTAACTTTACCAAGTTCTGCCTGAGTTCTTCGAGAGTCAGTGCGATAGGCCCACTCGGTGACGATGGAGGCGGAACCTTCGGCGGATCAAGCTGACTGCCAGGCTCGGTGGCCGTCTTTTGCAGATTGGCGTTTGGCTGATTAAAATCTAGGTTCACCCTTACGGGGATGGATGTCTTCACCTCGCCACCAACCACCAAAAACTCCACCGAAAAATCTCCCTCAATCTGATCCGTGATCCAAGTGATGATCTTAACATCCGTGCCCTCAAGAGACGCTCCGTTGCCAGGTTGCAGATAAGGCTGAACAACCATTTTCTGCGCAAACGCCCCCAATGGCGCCCAATAAATCAGAAAAATCAGGAGAAGTTTACGCATAGCAAGTTGAGGCACCAAGAAACCCCAAGAAAAGATCCCTCACCCCCGCTTGAAACTTAGCCAAAGTTTAATGCGGGACCCCACACGAGCAACCCGGCTTCAAAGACTCCGCGGGGTCGTAATCAAGATTCGGACCTAGCCAACGCTCGACTTCCTGAACGGTCATCCCCTTGCGCAAATGATAGTCGAGTACCTGATCCCGATCAATTTTCCCTAGCCCAAAATACGCGGACTGCGGATGCGAAAAGTAGAGACCACTCACGCTACTCCCCGGCCACATCGCATAAGACTCGGTGAGCTTTATTCCCGTATGCTTCTCCACATCAAGCAGTTCCCAGATTGCTTTCTTTTCCGTATGATCAGGACAGGCGGGGTAACCAGCCGCCGGACGAATACCTCGATACTTCTCCTCCAACAAATCGCCCCGCGTCAGATTTTCTCCGTGACCAAATCCCCACTCTTGGCGAACACGCTCGTGCAAACACTCCGCAAACGCCTCCGCTAATCGATCCGCGAGAGCCTCCGCCAAGATCGCATTGTAATCGTCATCTTCCGCTCGAAACCGATCAACAAAAGCTTTCAGCCCATGCCCAGTGGTCACCGCAAAAGCCGCAATATGATCCGCCAAACCAGTCGACCGAGGCGCTACAAAGTCCGAGAGCGACCGAGAAGGTTTGCCCGCCTCCTTAGTCATTTGCTGACGAAGGAAGTGCAGGGTCGACAACGGAGACGACCGCTCTTCATCTGCATAAATCCGCACATCGTCCCCCTCAGCGTTCGCCGGGAAAAATCCATAGACACCATGGGCTGAGAAAATTTTTTCTCGAATGATTTGATCAAGAAGCACTTGGGCATCCGCAAAGACTTTCGTCGCTTGCTCGCCGTACTTTTCATGGGTGAGAATTTGCGGGTAGACGCCTCGAAGTTGCCAAGTATGAAAAAAGGGCGACCAATCAATATACTCCCGCAAAGTCTCCAGAGAAAAGTCCGACAGAGTTCGAACCCCGATGAACTCGGGTTGCGGAACGTCCTCTGTCCGCCAATGAATCGGGGTTCGGCGAGAACGGGCGAGCTCGAGCGAAATCAATGGTGCACGAGGAGCCGCGTGCGCCGAGCGAAGTCGATCCTGCTCCTCTTGGTTTGTCTGAGAAAAAGCTTCCCGCTGTTCTGGGTTGAGTAAGGCGGAAACCACCGGAACCGCGCGACTCGCGTCAAGGACATGAACCACCGCTCCAGAAAAATGCGGGGCAATCTTCACCGCAGTATGGGCCTTGCTCGTGGTGGCACCACCGATCAGCAAAGGAAGTCTCAATCCTGTCCGCTCCATTTCGCGAGCCACGTGAGCCATCTCATCGAGCGAAGGCGTGATCAGTCCCGATAGACCAATGATGTCAGCGCCTTGATCGCGAGCCGCACTCAGAATTTTCTCACAGGAAACCATCACCCCCAAATCGATAACCTCGTAATTATTACATCCCAGCACCACCCCGACGATGTTTTTACCAATGTCATGCACATCGCCCTTCACGGTGGCTAAAAGAATCTTCCCCCGAGAACGAACCGTACCACCGGCCGCCAAGGTGGCTTGCTTCTCCTCTTCCATAAATGGCAAGAGATGTGCCACCGCCTTTTTCATCACTCTCGCCGATTTAACCACTTGAGGCAGAAACATTTTCCCAGAACCAAAAAGATCACCAACCACATTCATTCCGTCCATCAGTGGTCCCTCGATGACGAGAATCGGCTTTCCATATTTCAGCCGCGCCTCCTCGGTATCTTCGGTAACAAACTCAGCGATGCCCTTCACCAGTCCGTGAGTCAGTCGGTCCTCCACGCTCCACCCGCGCCATTCTTGAGTGACTTTTTCTACAGGACCAGCAGCCTTTTGTTGGATTTTTTCGCCAAAAGAGACCAATCGTTCCGTAGCGTCTAACCGACGATTCAAAATCACATCCTCCACAAGCTCAAGTAGATCTGCAGGAATCTCCGCATAGACCTCGAGGAGCCCAGCATTGACGATTCCCATATCCAGACCCGCCCGAATCGCGTGATACAGAAAAGCCGAGTGCATCGCCTCGCGCATCAGGTTGTTGCCTCGGAAAGAAAACGAGATGTTTGAAACTCCCCCACTTACCTTCGCCCCAGGAAGGTTGGCCTTGATCCACCGAGTGGCCTCAATGAAATTAACCGCGTAGTTATTGTGCTCTTCAATACCCGTTGCCACCGTCAAAATATTCGGGTCAAAGATGATGTCCTCAGGCGTAAATCCCACCTGATCAACGAGCAAACGATAACTCCGCTCACAAATTTCGCACTTCCTCTCCAAGGTGTCCGCTTGACCTTCCTCATCAAAGGCCATCACCACGACCGCCGCCCCGTAGCGCTTCACTAAACGACCAAGAGCGATAAATTTCTCTTCGCCTTCCTTCAAGGAAATCGAATTAGCGATCCCCTTCCCTTGCAAACACTTCAGTCCAGCTTCAATGACACTCCACTTCGAACTGTCTACCATCACTGGCACCCGAGAAATCTCTGGCTCCGTCATGATGTAGTTCAGGAATCGAGTCATGGCTGCCGCCCCATCGAGCATCCCCTCATCCATATTGACGTCAATCACTTGCGCCCCGTTCTCCACTTGTTGGCGAGCCACCGCCACCGCCTCTTCATACGCCCCAGCAAGAATCAACTTAGCAAACTTCGGTGAACCCGTCACATTGGCTCGCTCACCAATATTCACAAAGTTGGTTTCAGGCGTCAAAGTCAACGCATCGATCCCACTCAAACGCAAATAAGGAGCCACCGTCGGCACGATTCGAGGCGCAATTCCTCGAACCGCTTTAACAATCTCCTCAATATGCGGCGGAGTCGTTCCACAACATCCACCGACGAGATTATAAATTCCTGATCGCCCCCAGTCCGCGAGTTGGGGCGCCAGCGATTCAGGGGTTTCGGGAAAGCCCGTAGGAAGGAGCGGATTCGGCAAACCAGCATTGGGATAAACACTGACATAAATCGGCGCCAACTTTGATAGTTCCTCAATCAGCGGGCGCATCTCCTCGGGGCCAAGTGCACAGTTCATTCCCACGCTCAGAAGCGGCACATGAGAAATCGAATTCCAAAACGCTTCGACCGTCTGCCCCGTCACTCCTCGCGTCCCACCTTTTTGGATAAAGGTCACCGACGCCATGACGGGGATGATCCTTTTGCCGACCTCTGGGGACCGCCCATAGGGCAACGCCGTTAACCCACGCTCATCGAAAATTTCTTCAATCGCAAAAAATGCCGCTTTGGCGTTGAGCGTGTCAAAAATGGTTTCAACAAGGAGGACATCGCATCCGCCATCAAGCAGAGCCCGCGCCTGTTCTCCATAGGCTCGAACCAACTCATCCCAAGTCGTCCCCCGCGACGAGGCGTCATCCACATTCGTGGAGATCGAGGACGTCTTAGTCGTTGGCCCAATCGCCCCAGCCACAAAGCATTGGCGCCCAGGGTGGGCGAGCATCACCGCATCGGCGGCTTTTCGCGCACACTCCGCCCCTGCCCGCCCCAACTCATAAGCCAAATCCTCCATCCCATAGTCGCCCAAAGAAATAAACTGGGCATTGAAGGTGTTCGTCTCCGCGATATCAGCACCCGCTTCAAAGTAACGCCGATGAATTTCCTCAATGATCTGCGGTTGCGTGAGGTTGAGAAGTTCGTTGTTCCCCTTCAGGTCTTTTCCCGTCCAATCCTTGAACCGCTCACCTCGAAATTGTTCTTCGGTTAACCCATACTGCTGGATGGTAGTTCCCATAGCGCCGTCGATGATCACGACGCGTTCCTGGAGCATTGCTTGGAGCGGATGGAAGATGGACATAGGTTCTAAAACTAAAAGCGAGACTACCAGATTCGGCAAGGCACAAACTATCCCATCATGATGGGAAGATGGGTTCCACGCCTAAAAGACGGGGCTTTCCCAATTAAAATCGCCAGCAAATCAGCGAAGTTCGCGAAGGATTTAATGAAAATCGCTTGGCTTTCTTCCCCCTCGCAGGGAATGTCCCTCGGGTGATTCAACCACTACTACCCGCGATATTTATCGATCGCGATGGCACCCTAATGGAAGAAGCGGACTACTGTTCCGATCCCAACGCCGTTCGGATCATTCCAGGAGTTCCAGAAGCCCTTATCCAGCTAAGAGATGCAGGATATCGCCTCGTGATTATCACCAACCAAAGTGGGATCGGCCGAGGCTACTACACCCTTGCGGACTATCAGTCGGTTCAAGTGCGTCTCCTCGAAAATTTAGGGAAGGACCTGATCGACGGCACTTACTTTTGCCCAGAAGCACCCGAGGCTGGCTCGCCGAGACGCAAGCCTTTACCAGCGATGGTTTTTGAAGCGTCTCGCGACCTCGGGCTAGACCTCAGTCGCTCATGGTTTATTGGAGATAAAGCCATTGACGTTCAATGCGGTCACGCCGCTGGAACGCGATCGATCCTCGTCAGGACCGGACATGGATCAAAGGAAGTCTTAGGTGACGCGGAGTTTGATGCGAAAGACTTTGCCAGTGCCGCCGCCTTTATTTTAAGAACTTCGGATGCCAGCATCTAAAGTCGCTATTGTCATTCCAGCTCGTTACGACTCGACAAGATTTCCCGGCAAGCCTCTCCACTTAATCGCCGGAAAAACCCTCCTCGAACATGTCTGGAAACGCTGCGGAAAGGCACAAGGAATCGACGCCGTAGTAATCGCCACCGACGATATGCGAATTGCCGAAGCCGCGTTCGCATTCGGGGCCGAGGTTTCTCTGACCTCCAATAAACACCAGAGCGGAACGGATCGCGTTGCCGAAGTCGCCAAGCGCTTGGATGGCTTTTCGCACATCATCAATGTGCAGGGCGATGAACCACTCATTCAACCAGCGTTGATCACACGACTCGCTAAAGCACTGACCAAAGAACCCAAATTAGCCATGATCACTGTGGCTCACCCGTTCGGTCAGGATGACGATGCCAACAGCGCGAACGCCGTCAAAGTAGTCCTCGATCGGCATGCCGACGCTCTCTATTTTTCCCGAAGCCCAATACCCTTTGTCCGTGACAATGGACCGTCTCCGACCATCTACCGTCACCAAGGAATCTACGGCTACGCCATGAAATTTCTTCTCCAGTTTGTCCGCTGGAAGCCGGGAATTCTCGAGCGGGCTGAACAACTCGAGCAGCTCAGAGCTTTGGAAAATGGCACGAAAATTCGGGTGCTTTTAACAAAGTCTGGGGCCATCGGGGTGGATACCTTAGAGGACGCCGCAATGGTCGAAAAAATTCTCCTGAAACGCTGATGTTCGACATCGGTGATCGAAGTTCCTAGAGTCTGCCAGCACGACCCAGTCACCCTCTTCTTTTTCCACTTTAAACCACAAACTTCCGTCACATGCCTCTCCAAAAAATGAAATTCATCTTCGTCACCGGGGGAGTCGTCAGTTCGCTGGGCAAAGGCTTAGCGGCCGCCTCCCTTGGGACACTCCTCGAGCGACGCGGATTATCCGTGGTCATGCAAAAGTTTGACCCCTATCTGAACCTCGACCCTGGCACCATGAGCCCCTATCAACATGGGGAGGTCTATGTCCTTGATGACGGAGCGGAGACCGACCTTGATCTTGGCCACTACGAACGATTCACCCATAGTATTTTAAGTCGAATCAATAACACGACCAGTGGACAGGTTTACCAAACGGTTTTAGACAAAGAACGGCGCGGAGATTACTTGGGAAAGACTGTTCAAGTAATCCCTCACATTACGGACGAAATCAAAGAGCGACTCCGCAAGCTAAGCTTGGAACAACCTTGCGATGTGGTCATTACGGAGATCGGCGGAACCACGGGAGACATCGAAGGCTTGCCATTTCTAGAGGCGATTCGACAATTCATCCAAGAGGTGGGTCCAGGAAATGCCATCGTCATGCATGTCACTTGGGTTCTCTATATCAAGGCCGCCGGCGAACTAAAAACCAAGCCTTCACAACAATCCATCGCCAAACTCCGCGAGATTGGACTCCACCCCCAGGTGCTCATCTGCCGTACCGAACATGCTTTAGATGAGGCAGTTCGCCACAAGCTCTCCACTTCTTGTAACGTCCCACTCGAAGCCGTTGTCGAAGCCCGAGACGTCGACCACACCATTTACGAAATGCCCCTGATGCTCCAGCGCGAGCGACTCGATGACACCGTTCTCCGTCAACTTCACCTGACGGCTCCTCCAGCAGATATGACCGACTGGAAAAAATTCGTTGCCCGGGTCATCAAACCAAAGAAGCGGGTGCAAATTGCCGTGGTCGGAAAATATATCGAGCATCAGGATGCCTATAAATCGATCTACGAGTCGCTCACCCACGCTGCCGCCAGCGTCGATTGCGGGATTGATCTCGTGCCCGTGGACGCCGAGGCCCTCGAGGAAATTCACCCCTCAAAAATGCTTCAGGAAGTGGCAGGCATACTCGTTCCAGGTGGATTTGGTGACCGTGGAATTGAAGGAAAAATTCGATCCGCCCAATACGCACGCGAACAGAAAACGCCCTTCCTCGGCCTCTGCCTAGGGATGCAAATTGCCACGATTGAATTTGCCCGCAATGTCTGTGGCTTAGAGGGAGCAAACAGCACCGAGTTTAACCCCAATTGCCTCCATCCAGTGATCGACCTCCTTGAGGACCAAAAGGAAGTTCTCACGAAAGGGGCGTCGATGCGTTTGGGAGCGTGGGAATCCAAACTCATGCCGGGATCAAAGGCCCACGCCATTTATGGCAAGCTGGAAATTCGGGAAAGACATCGGCACCGCTACGAATTCAATATGAAATACCGCTCGCAAATGGAATCTGCGGGCTTTGTGATCAGCGGGACGTCGCCGACTGGCGAACTCGTCGAGTTAATTGAATTGAAAGACCACCCATTTTTTCTGGCCTGCCAATTTCACCCAGAATTTCAATCAAAACCCAACCAACCGCACCCTCTCTTCCGCGCTTTTGTTACCGCCTGTCTTGCCAACGAGAACTAAGACCAATGACTTCTGTGACCATTTAACCTGAGTCTCTTTCTTCATGAGGCAAAGTGGCCTCACCACTGAAAATACGCGCTGACACCCCCGGCATCGCCTCGGTCAAAAACAGCATCGCCCCAGTATGGGAGATCATCAATCGATCCTGCCCAATCGAGGGTTTAGCCAGTTAACCTCGAACGACTTGCCCGAAGGGCTCGCTGGCATCCGGACAAAGAGCCAGGACTCCATCAATCTCCGCAAGTCGCTCCACGGGAGGCAACTCGGCTCCGAGAAATCGGGCTCCGTGAAAAGAAAACCGCACAATGTCCCCACTCGAAAGAACCCGCAGTCTACCGAGACCGAAGGGCGCCAATTCCGGATAACGATCCCGCCAAGCCACAAAGCGCTCCGCTACCGCATTCGCAGGGTCGAGAATCACCATCGACGGCGGCACACTTTTCGCAAAATTTCCCCAAAGAAGCGGGAAGTGGGTACAGCCCAAAACGAGGGTATCCACGCTTCCGATCAACTGAAGGTAGTGCGCCACCGCAGATCGGGCGATCTCACTTTCCTCCAATGCGTCCTCTACTATCGACGCGAGGAGCGGGGCACCAATTTCGCGAACGCGGATCAATGGATTTAGTTTAAAGACCTCCGTACGAAACGTATGCGAGGCAACCGCGCGCGATGTTCCAAGAAATCCGATCTCTCCTTGGGTCATTTCCACCGCCGCTTCCGCCGCGGGAATCGTTACTCCGAGCACCCGGCGATCTGCCGTTCCATAGCGTTGCTGAAGATGGCGTAAAGCCACGCACGACACGGTGTGGCAGGCCACCACAATCACCCGACAGCCTTCCGCAAAAAGGCGCTCAACGGACTGCTCCGCAAAATCAAGAATCGTTTGGGCATCTCGTCCGCCATAGGGAGCCCGACCGCTGTCACCGAGATAAATGTAGTCAAGATGGGGAAGGCGCTTTCGCAACGCACGAAGTACGGTCAACCCGCCAAAACCGCTATCATAAACTCCAACTGGAACTGCAAGGGATTGAGACACTTGATTGGTAAATAAGGTTAGATTAAGGAGTCAATGCTTCGTCAGTTCGGGGATCGATTATTTCTCCGCATTGGGCTCGGGGTCTGGTGGCGAGGCTGGGACGGTTGGCACCACGACCACCGGCTCCGCGACATTCTCTTTCGGATTGGCACTCAGTTTAGGTGGATTGCGACCCGATACGACTGGCTTGGGATCCTCTGAAGGTTCTGGGCTCATTGGTTTAGTCTGGAGAACGACCACCGGCTGAAGTGGAGCGGCAAGAGCTCTCCGATAGTTTTGGACAGCTTGCAAAATGCAGGAAGCCATCAGTTGCCGATAGGCGGGAGATGCGATGAGACGAGCATCGTTCGCGTTGCTCAAAAATCCCCCTTCGATCAAAACACCGGGAATGGTGATGTCACGAATCACCACAAATCGAGCACGCTTGATTCCGCGGTCATAGAGTCGCGACTTTATGACCAGCGAAGCGTGAGTCGCCGTAGCTAAGGCCATATTTTGGGCGTCGTTTCCATTACCAAGACAAGCATCGTTATCCGAGACCCGCGGACCATCGGCCATCATGGACGGAACCCCTCGTGGAGCGAGAGTGTAGGTTTCCAAACCAGTCCCCAGTCCCCCGCTATTGAAGTGAACCGAGATGAAAAGAGCATGGTCCTCGAGGTTGGCAATCCGGGTGCGTTCGCCCAAAGAAATAAAAGTGTCGTTGGATCGAGTCAGCACGACTTTCAATCCAGCTTGCAGAAGCAAAAGACGCGTGCGAGCCACCACATCAAGGGTGAACTCGGCCTCGCAACCATAGGCGCTCATGGCACCTCGATCGTGGCCACCGTGCCCAGCATCGAGGACGATGGTATCGATCTCCTCCGCTCCCTTAATTTTACTTGGTCGCAAGACAGGCTCAATCACCTTGGTCAAATCCATTCGGGAGACCACGAGTTTTCCATCAACTTCAGCGATGGGATAACTCAAATTAAATTTCAATCCGTTGATGTAAAACTCCACACTTCCAGCAGAACCGCGCAGGCTTCGGTGCCCGCTGATCACCGTAAATGCATTATTGGCCCGATTGACGAGTCCCAGATTGTAAAACTTCGCTAGATTATCAATCGACACATAATCACGACCCCCGATTTTATAAAGTGTCCAGTCGGTCGCCCAAGACTGAGCAATCATAAAGCTCCCGAAAATGAATTGAAGAATCTGCCGCCACATCACGGGCGCACGCTATCCACGAAGCCCCTGAAGGCAAGGCGTTTCCGATCAAGCCTCACCATCCCAGTCCAAAATCACCCGAATCAGTTATTGCGCCAATCTGTAGCTAAACTACCTTGCTCCTCTTTATGTCTGCAAATATTCCATCCCGACCACGCCAAGTTGGACAGCGCCGCACCTTCGCGATCGTTGCTGGCCAATACAATCCAGAGTTCGTTCGCGGTCTCATCGAACACGCTCGTGCCGAATTTCTTGCGATGTCTCCGAACTTCAATGTCGTGGTCTTTGAAGTTCCCGGAGCGTTCGAAATCCCCTTGATGGTCCAAGAGGTGGCGACCCGAGGGGGGATGGACGCGATTATTGCCTTGGGAGTCATTATCGAAGGCGAGACAGAACACGCCCGACTCATCGGCGAAGAAGTCACCCGGGCGCTCCAACAACTCGCACTCACCCACCGCTTGCCAGTGATCCACGAAGTGCTCCTCGTAAAAAATGCTCAACAAGCCGAAATTCGCTGTCTGGGTGAAGAAATGAATCGGGGCACCGAAGCCGCCCGCGTGGCCGTTCGCATGGTCCAAATGCTTTCCGACCTTCGAAATTCGCGGGCAGAAACTTCTGGTCCGCGCACAGAAGGTCGTTTTAGTCGCTAACTTCCACTATGGGTAAACGACGCGAAGGCCGCGAAGCCGCGGTACAAATGCTCTACCAGTTCGATCTTCAAGGGGAATCTCATCTCGAAGATCCAGAGGCTTTTTGGTTGCTCAGAGAAAATCCCGAGCAAGAGAAAATCCCCACAAAAACCCGAATCTTCGCCGAGCAACTCGTCCAAGGGGTTCATGCCCATAGAGAAATGATCGACGCCAAAATTCGTGCTTGCACAGCAAATTACGAGCTTCACCGATTGGCCGCAGTGGACCGAAATATTCTTCGCGTGGCGATCTATGAACTATTTCACAGCCTCGACATTGCCCCCATCGTAATCATCAACGAAGCGATTGAAATCGCTAAAAAATTCGGCACAGAAAAATCAGGTGGCTTTGTCAACGGGGTCCTCGATCGGATTACCAAAGAACTGACCCGTCCCACCCGAGTAGGCATCCCCCAAAGCGCCTAGCCTTGGGCGGAGTCCCAACGAAGATTTTTTCAAACTCTCCCCCGTCTCTCTCACTATGGCATTCGGCTTTTTTAAATCCCTAATCGAAAAATTTACGGGCCGACCAGTCGACTGGGACGAACTCGAGGAAGCACTCATTCGCGCCGATCTCGGCGTCCCCATGATGTCACGAATTACTCAAGCCTGCCAGGCCCGCAAAGAAAAACTCACCGCCGAATCCGTCGTCTCCGTAGCACGAGAAGAAATTCTGAAAGTTCTTCCACGCGATCATGTCATCCTCCGCCCATTGCCAACAAAGACGAAAGTCATCCTCATCGTCGGAGTCAACGGAACTGGCAAGACAACCTCCACGGCAAAACTCGCCTACTTCCTTAAAAGCAAGGGCCACAGCGTGATGCTCGCCGCCGCCGATACCTTCAGGGCAGCCGCTATCGAGCAGCTCACCATCTGGGCTGAACGCATCGGGGTCGAAATCATCAAGGGGCAATACAACGCCGACCCAGCCGCCCTTTGCTACGAAGCCCATCAGGCAGCCACCAAACGAAACGTCGAGTTTCTCATCTGCGATACCGCGGGCCGCCTACATACCAAATCCAACCTCATGGGCGAACTCGCAAAGGTGAAGCGCGTTCTTCAAAAAGCCGATCCTCAGGCCCCACACGAGACGCTCCTCGTGGTCGACGCAACCACGGGAGGCAACGCCCTCCAGCAGGCTCGGGAGTTTCACGCCGCGACGGGATTGAGTGGAATCATCGTCACGAAACTCGATGGCAGCGGAAAAGGTGGATGCGTGGTCGCCATCCAACACGAACTCGGCATCCCCACCCGGTTTATCGGCACCGGAGAAAAGCTCGAAAATCTCGCCTTCTTTGAGAGCCGCGACTTCGTCGAGCGGATCCTCTAGCTGGCAAACCAGCCTCCCCGAATGCCCGCAGTTTTTACAGATCCCAGCGGAGAATCCTCCAAAAAATCCCCTACTTCTTCGGCTCTAGAGGCGCGCTAAGAGCAACTGGCTTAGCACCTTCCCCGATAGCAAATAAGTGCGTTTGGCTCCCGAGGAAGAGCAGCCCGTTTGCCACAATCGCTGTAGAGTAAACAGGGGCGCCAAGATTCACTTCGCTCAGAAGTTTGAACTTTTTGTCGGAAGCAAAGACGCAAACATCCCCGTCCTCATCCCCGAGATACACCTTGCCATCAACCACAAAAGTACTCCCCCACATATGGGCTTTCATATCGTATTCCCAATATTTCTTGCCCGTCTCCGCATCGAGGCAAAAGACGAATCCGCTATAGTCCGCAATGAACAAAAGTCCGTTGGTCGGATCGATGCTCACCGTAGAAATCGACCGATGAATTTCTTTAAAATCCCAAATCAAACCTGTCTTCGTGATATCGCCCACTTTCGTGGCATCGACACAAACCAAGCGCCCGACGCCTTCACCGTGCTCAGGGTCCTGACCGATCGCCACATAAACTCTCTGCTTATAAAAAACTGGGGTCGCGTTAATTTCGCTCGGACCTTCCGCCGCAGGGTACTTGATCGCCTTTCCCGCCTTGTCCACTTTGTAAGACTCGGGGACTGCATCAAACCACCAGACCTTCTTCATAAAGATCGCGTCCCCTTCCTTCACTGGCTCAGGGCTAAATGCGTAAAGCAATCCATCGCCACCACCGAAATAAACCTGATCCTGTCCTTTGATCTTTCCAAGTGAAGGAGAGGTCCATTGCCCATGCTTGATCTTCGGTCCAATCTTCGCATCGTCCTCACCGAGGAGCGTGCCCGTCGATTTATCGAGCATAATGAAACTCGGCGACTGTGGGGACGGAATATTCACATGTGTCCAGTCTTGGCCGTTGGACGTGCAGGCAAATAATTTGTCGCCAAGAGTGATCACCGAACAGTTGGAGGCGTTGTGGGGAAAGACACCCAGCTCGTCCATCATGTCATAGCGCCAAAGAATATCAGCATCCTTAGGCCCCGGTGAAATAGGCGGCTTTCCAGGGCCACCAAGATACTTTGCCTCATCTTTAAATGGTCCAAGATTTCCGGCGGCCAAGCCTTCGGTCCCAAGACAGATCACCTCACAGCGATTGGTCACAAGCCAAAGTTTATCCCCCTGAACGTTCGGCGAGGAAAGGATGCCTAGATACTCCCAATCATTGACTTTCCCGCTGGCCAACTTCGGCACCGCCAGTTGCCAGAGAAACTCCCCAGTGGCCTCCTTCAATGCGTAAAGACACGAACGGTCATCCTTGAACTTCGGGTCACGCGGCGAAGCGTTATTCGTTCCCACAAAAACCTTCCCCCCAGCGACGACTGGGTTGCCATAAGTCTGCGATCCCAACTTAGCCACCCACTTGACATTTTTGGTCGTCGAAAGGTCGATCTCCTCCGAGTTTTGCTTAAACTTACCCGGTTCAAATTTCTCTGGAAAACCCTTAGCCGGAGAATACATGTTTCGACCCGGATCATTGCCACCCCACTGAGGCCAGTCCACTGCTTGTGCGAGCGTGCCAGCAAGAAGAACCGTGGTCATGGCGACGGAAAGTGGGGTCAAAGTTTTCATAGAAAAGATCATTAAGTGCAAAATGTTTACGCTAACTACCACCAAAAAGGAAGCCACTCCTTTGGCAAATTCACCCCACAACCTCCGCGAAATTCCTCGGATAGTTATGGGCAGTCGCCACGTACTACCATTGTGACTCGCAACCCACCAATCCCCATATTAACAGTGAAGTGATGGAAACCGATCTACAGTTTAAACAAGCGGAGTTCACCAGTCCCAGCGCCGCCAATTGCCAAGCCTGTGGCCAACCGTTCCAAGAATCCTACTTTGGACTGAACGGCCAAATGATCTGCGCCAGATGCGCAGAAAACCTCCAAAAGGAGGTCTCCGCCGCGCGCAACGATCCCAACCGCTACCTCAGATCGATGCTCTTTGGCGGAGGAGTCGCCGCCATTGGCGGTGCCATCTATGGAGCGGTCATGGCCTACGCCCATTTAGAATTAGCTTTGATCTCCATCGCGGTCGGTTGGGCAGTTGGCCGAGCCGTCCGCCATGGGTCTGGTCAAATCGGGGGCCTTTTCTACCAATGTCTCGCCGCTGGGTTGACCTACGCCGCCATTTGTGGCGCCTACGCTTTCCTGATCTATCAACAAATGGGATTCCCAAGCGACCAACTCGATGCGCTGATTTTTTCAGCCTATCGCCTCCCATTCGCTGGCGGAACAGCCAATATCCTCGGCATCATCATCACGGGATTTGGCGTTTTCCAAGCGTGGCAAATCAATCAAGGTGGCCATCTCGCCCTGACTGGCCCGCACTCGCTTTCTCGTTCGCCAACAATCACACCCCAATCTGAAAAGCCCGCCGATGCCATCTGATCTGCCCAGCAAATGCCAAAACTGCGGGACGGAAGTCGCCGTGGACCTCTTAAGTTGCCCTCGCTGTCAGGCGCTACTTCATTCCGCCGAGCTCGAGAGCCTCGCCGAAACCGCCACCAACGCCACAAAAGCCAACCAATACGTCGAAGCCCTCACCGCTTGGCGAAAAGCCTATTCCCTCCTCCCTCCCGGGACCAGGCAGCGAGAGGCAGTCGAAGCAAAAATCGATGCTCTCGTCCAGCTATCCGCCCCTTTAGTCGCCAACTACCCAGAAAACGCCCCCTCGCCAACCGACCCTCAGGTTTCACAACCCCATCGATCCATCTGGGGAAAGGCTTCGGGGATCATCGGAGCTGTCGGAGTGCTGCTTTTCAAATTTAAGTTCGCCCTCATCTTCATCCTTTCAAAGTTCAAACTCCTCCTCCTCGGGTTGACCAAAATGGGCACCCTCCTCTCAATGTTCATCTCGTTTGGAATTTATTGCACCCTTTGGGGTTGGCAATTTGCGGCTGGCTTTGTCCTTTCGATCTATGTCCATGAAATGGGTCACATCGCCATGCTCCACCGCCTCGGAATCCGTTGCACCGCTCCCATGTTTATTCCTGGGTTCGGTGCCCTCATCCGGCTCAAAGAAAACCTTCCCACTGCTCGCGAGGAAGCTCTCGTCGGCCTCGCCGGCCCCATCTGGGGTCTCGGCGCCGCCCTCGTCGCGTGGATTTTAGGGATGGCTCTTAAAAGTCCAATGTGCACCGCCATCGCCCACTTTGGCGCCGTCATCAACCTCTTCAATCTCACCCCAGTCTGGCAACTCGACGGCTCTCACGCGTTTCGCGCCCTCACCAAAACCCAAAGATGGATCGCGGTCGGAGGCCTACTCGCCGCTTGGGCAGTCAGCCATCTCGGAATCCTCCTCCTCATTCTCGCTGTTGCCACCTATCGGGCATTCGGAAAAGATCCCGCACCCCAACCCAATCACCGAGCCCTCGGAGAATTCCTCTTCCTCGTCGCCACCCTCAGCATCCTTGCCTCAATCACCCCCCTACCCCAAATCACCAGCTGAAATCTCTCCCCAATCACCCAAGTGAGAGGAGACTGCCGCTAAGGCTTCGGGATGATTCCTTGATTCTCGAGCTTCTCCACCTTCGGTCGGACCACCGCTTGGCAGTAGGGGTTCTTGTTCCCATTGATCCGATAGTAGTCTTGATGCCCCACCTCCGCTTTATAAAAAACTTTTAAGGGCTCGATCTGCGTGACAATCGGGTCCTTCCAATTTTTCTGCTCCTCCGCCTTGGACTTTTCCGCAGCTGCCTGCTGGACGGTGTCGGCATAAAGAATGATCGATCGATAACTATCCCCAACGTCGTGGCCCTGGCGATTCAGCGTCGTCGGATCATGAGCATGCCAAAGCACATTCAAGAGCTTCTCGTAGGTAATTTTTTTGGGATCAAAATCGATCAACACCACCTCAGCATGGCCCGTGGTGTGTGAGCAAACCTCCTCATAAGTAGGGTTTTCCGTCCGCCCCGCCGCATAGCCAGAGACCACATCCTTGACCCCATCCAGTCGCTCAAAAACCGCTTCGAGACACCAAAAACAACCGCCACCAAAAACGGCGCGTTCAAGACCGGGAGCGGGTTTAGGTAAAGACATAGACTTTATTTTTTCAGCAGATTGACTTCTCGTGGCAAGTGCCGCGAGCAACAGGATGGTCACCCCAACGAGGCTTAAAATAGTTTTCACAGGGATTAGAGATTGGATCAAATATCATTCACTTATACACAGCGATTCTCTCGTCTAGACCACCCTTTTGCCAAAAAGTTCAAAAGATGGCACTTTCTAAAACGATCATTGACTCGATCCTCCCGCCTCATCCAGCAGAATCTCCCATGGGCTCAATTTTAGGCCAAGAGCCCCTGCGCCACCTTGCCATGAACATCAGTCAGCCTAAAGTCTCGCCCTTGAAAACGATAGGTCAGACGCTCGTGATCAAACCCCAGCAAATGAAGAATCGTCGCTTGGATATCGTAAACATGCAGCGGGTTCTCCACGATATGAAAGCCTAAGTCATCGGTCGCTCCATAGGTTAACCCCGCCTTCACCCCACCCCCAGCCATCCACATCGTAAAGGCCTGGGGATGATGATCTCGACCCTGAAGGCGATTGAGAACCGGATTGGTTTCAACCATCGGGGTTCTTCCAAATTCCCCCCCCCAAATGACCAGCGTGTCATCGAGTAACCCTCGACGCTTCAGATCAAGCACCAAGGCCGCACTAGCCTGATCCGTCTTTGCACAATTGTTTCGGGTATTCCCCGCCACATCACTGTGAGCATCCCACCCCTCGTGATAAATATTCACAAAGCGCACTCCGCGCTCGATCATCCTCCGAGCCAGTAGACATCCCCGAGCGAAGGACGGTTTATCTGGGTCACAGCCATAAAGCGCCAGCGTCTCTTTGCTTTCACTCCGCAAGTCCATCAGCTCAGGAGCAGAAGTTTGCAGCTTAAATGCCATCTCATAGTTGGCCAAACGCGTGGCAATTTCTGGGTCACCATCTCGCGCCATTCGACGCTGATTGAGCGCCCCAATGAGGTCGATCGTTTCTCGCTGAAGATCTGGCCCCACCCCCGCTGGACTGGAAACATCCAGAATCGCATCCCCCTGCGTCCGCAACCGAACCCCGTTGTAAGCCGTTGGCAAAAAACCACTTGACCAAAGTGCCGATCCTCCACTCAAACCCGATCCCGTGCTCATCACCGCAAACGCTGGGAGCTCAGAATTTTCCGCACCTAATCCGTAGAGCGCCCACGAACCAAGACTCGGACGTCCAGGTTGCTGAAATCCTGTGTTGAAGAGAATCTGCGCTGGCGCGTGATTAAACTGATCCGTGCGCACCGACTTGATCAGGCAAATCTCGTCAGCAATCTTCGCCAAATGCGGAAGCATCGCAGAGAGTTCCATCCCGCTTTCTCCGTGCCTCGCAAACTCAAAACGCGGGCCCAAAACCGCGGCGTCAGGCCGAATAAAAGCGTAACGTTGCCCCGCAATCACCGACGGTGGCAGGGGTTGCCCCTCCAATTTAGTGAGGGCTGGCTTGTAATCAAACAGATCAAGTTGACTCGGTGCCCCAGCCATAAAGAGATGGATCACTCGCTTCGCTTTCGCGGGAAAGTGAGGCGGTCGCGGACCGAGGGCCCTGCTGGCACCAGAAGCCCGCGCGCCTGATGAAAATGCTTCGGTGAGCAAACTCGCCAGCGCCATCTTTCCAAGACCTACCCCGCAGTCGTGAAAAAAGTGCCGACGAGCAATCCGCTCCGCTGAGTTTTTAATCTGATTCATAATTCAACTTCGGGTGACCGCTTCATCTAAATTGAACAGGGCACGAGAAAGAGCCATCCAAGCAGCCCGCTCGGCCAACCCTCCCATCCCTTGACCAACAAGAGCTTCAGCGTCAGCGGGATGATTCGTAAATCGCCCTTTTTGCGCCTCAAAAAAACCTACCAACATCGCCGTTTCCTCCGCCGTCGGTGGCCGAGTGAGCACCCGACGAAATCCAAGCCTCACTCGGTCTTCCACTGTCCCAGGATGAACTGACAGAACTTTTCCAAGCGCCTGCGCCGCTTCGATAAAGACGACATCGTTCAGTAATGTCAGCGCTTGAAGTGGCGTGTTCGAAACATCCCGCCGAGCAATACAGGCCTCCCCCGTAGGCGCATCAAAGGTGTTGAAAAGTGCAAATGGCGCCGTTCGTTTTGCGAAGGTATAAAGACTTCGACGAAAACGATCTCCACCTCCACTCGCCGTCCACTTCGGTGAACCCCAAGCGACTTCCGTCACTCCAGCAGGCTGCGATGGCCGGACACTCGGACCACCAATCTTCTCCACAAGCAACCCACTCGCCTTCAAAGCGGAGTCACGAACTAACTCCGCCTCCAACCGAAACCGGGGCCCTCGGGCGAGCAAAGTATTTTGCGGATCGACCATCAAATCAGCAGGACGCGTAGCGCTCGATTGCCGATAAGTAGCACTGGTCACGATCAACTTGTGCATGTGCTTCATTGACCACCCATGATCCATAAACTCCACCGCCAACCAATCAAGTAACTCAGGATGCGTCGGGGCATCACCTTGCAACCCAAAGTCCCCAGTGGTTCGGACGATTCCCTGACCAAAAATCGCCGCCCACTCGCGGTTCAACACTACCCGAGCGGTGAGCGGATTCTCCCGAGAAACCAGCCATCGAGCCAGTCCAAGTCGGTTCCTCGGAAGATCCGCAGCCACTGGTCCGAGCGCAGAAAGAAACCCTCCATCCACTCGCTCCTTTGGTTGCAACCACTCCCCACGATGATGAAGAAACGTCGGACGCGGATTTTCAGGCGGGCGCTCTTTCATCACCAAGGTGGTTAAGTGCTTCACCGGTTTGCGCAACTCCTCAATTTCTTTTCTCTGACTAGCCAACTCGGGCGAATTCAGTAAAAACCAATCCAAAAGTTCACGTCGTTCCGACACCGTCAAACTGTTGTCTGGCCGCGCCAAAAGACCTCCAATCTCCGTCGGCAATTCTCTCGCCTCCGCGCCCCGGGGATCGGTCGTGACCGAAATACGGAACCGCCCCAAAGAACTACTGTAGTAGCGACCGAAAAAGAGCTTCAGGTCAAGAACCCCCACTTTACCAAGCGGAACAGCGGGAACAAAAACAGCCTCCTGAGATTCTCCAGATCGTCCAAAAGTCGACCACCCCGTTTGCCGATCTCCATCCGTGGCAAGCGCGGCGGAAACGGCTTTCGATCCCCCAATCTCATTGCCCGAATAACTCTGCGAGGCCCGTCCGATTTTCACTGCTCCACCATCCGCGCTCCACTCCAGTTCATTCAGGAAAAACTCCCCGTTTTCACCCTCGTAAAAGGTCGTCCCCGGACCACCACCAGGGAGACGGGGATCAGCGATCGCCTCCAAACGCAGAGCCGTAATTCCTTCGGGAACCCCAGAAAACTTCAGCTCATAAGTATCACTCTTCGTAAAGTCACCGCTCGCAAAAATCGAAAGATCCGCCTGCACCGCCAGAAACGGCAAATTACTTTTAGCCTCAACGGGCCGCAGAGGAATCCAACGGACGATCTTCTCCCGCTCTTGAGCTAGCCACTCCGCAAATTTACTCTGAACAATGGACTGCCGACGCTCCGCAATGGTCGGCTGAGGACCTAAATCGCCAACCGCTCCCGCATCATTCGGACACCCTGAACTATCTGGTGCCTCCTTCGGCACCGGCGGCACGGGAAACTTTTCTGGTAACTCTTTCAGCAACTTAGCCAAACGCTCTTTTCTCCCCGCATCCAGCGCCATCTCCTCTTGAGACACCACTTCAAGCATCGGTTCGTCCGCATTATTCAAACTCGCCATAAACTGAAAATACTCTCGGTGAGGAATCGGATCGTATTTGTGGGTATGACACTGCGCGCACTGCACCGTCAGTCCCAGCCAAGTCGTGGCGGTGGTCATTACTCGGTCCACCACCGAGAGATAACGAAACTCCAAAGGATCAATTCCTCCCTCTTCATTAAGCATGGTGTTCCGATGAAATCCCGTCGCCACAATTTGATCGCGCGTCGGCTTCGCAAGCATATCCCCAGCGATTTGTTCAATGGTAAATTGATCAAACGGCATCCCCGCGTTGAGCGCTTTGATCACCCAATCTCGATAAGGCCAAATCGTCCGCTCATGATCTTTTTCATATCCGTTCGTGTCAGAATAACGCGCCAGATCAAGCCACCGCCGAGCCCACCGCTCGCCGTAGTGCGGAGAATCAAGAAGCCGATCAACTAGCTTTTCGTAGGCTTGCGGTGAGGTATCTTGAGCATACGCATCCGCTTCCTCAGGCGTCGGAGGGAGACCGATTAAATCCAAATAAACCCGCCGCACCAAAGTAAACCGATCTGCCGGTGGCGATGGTCGAAGACTAGTCGCCGCAAGGCGCGAACGAATCCACAAGTCAATCGGATTAAGTGCCCCCACCAATGTCGCATCAGATAAAACAGGGAGGGGCTTCGCCTGTGGCTTTTGAAAAGACCAGTGAACCGCATATGGCGCTCCCTCTTTTACCCAACGATCGAGCATCGCAACCTGCTCAGCGGTCAGCTTTTTCCCAGTCTTCGGCGGGGGCATGACCTCATCCTTTTCCGTCGAGTGAATCCGCACGGAAAGATCACTCTCCTTAAGTTGCCCCGGCACAATCGCCCGCACCCCATCCAACTCCGCAAGCGCACCTTCACGCGTATCCAATCGCCGATCCGCTTTCCTCGTCGCAGGGTCGAATCCGTGACATTTAAAACAGTTCTCCGAGAGAATCGGGCGGATGTCCCGGTTAAAGTCTAGAGGCGACGGAACAGAAACATCTGCCGACCAGAGAGTGGAAAGACCTCCCCAACTAACCGCCAATCCAAAAAGAGTTCGGCAAACCAAAAAAGAAGTTGAGCACGACATGAACAGAATAAGTTCGCCCTATATAAACCCACTCGCGACAGAATTCTCGAAAAAATTCACCCACGTCTTCCCCCCTGGCAATCAGCGCCCAAATTTTTAGCGTAAGAATTTTTCCCTTTCGTTCGCCGTCCGCTCAAGTCGCCCCCAACTAACTGCCCTAACACCCAGGCGCTTGACCAAAGCCGCGCCCGCTCCATCAGCCTCTCTCGACTGCTTGCAAAATGGTCACCACGCTTCCTAATATCCTCCACCTTGAGCATCCCACAGACACTCGCGATTATCGCCGGAAACGGCATCTATCCTCAGGCGATGGCCCAAGCCGCTCGCCTAGCAGGCGTCCCCCGTTTGGTGGTCGCCGCCTTCCAAGAGGAAACCAACCCAACACTTGTCGATTGGGTCGACGAGCTCCTATGGCTCCGCGTCGGGCAACTCGGCAAAATGCTCCACTTTTTAAAGTCCACTGGCGCCACGCACGCCGTCATGTCTGGCCAAATCCATCCCCAAAATCTCTTCAATCTCCGACCCGACCTCAAAGCGCTCTTCTTACTCGCTAAACTCAAGCGCCGCAACGCCGAATCGATCTTCGGCGCCATCGCTGATGAAATGTCGAAAATCGGGGTGGAACTCCTTCCCGCAACCACCTTTATGGAAGAGCACCTCGCCCCTACAGGCCGATTTGCAGGACCAAAACTCAAAAAACGCGAAGAAGAAGACCTCCATTACGGTTTCCAAGTCGCCAAAGAATCCGCCCGACTCGACATCGGTCAAACAGTAGTCATAAAAAATGGCACAATCCTTGCCGTCGAGGCCTTTGAAGGAACAAACGCGGCCATGAAACGCGGAGGCGAACTCGGCCGCCAAGATGCTCTGATGGTCAAGGTTTCAAAGCCCAATCAAGATTTTCGCTTCGATGTCCCAGTCATCGGACCGCTCACCATCGAAGCCGCCAAAGACTCCCGCATCCGAGCGATCGGCGTCGAAGCGGGAAAGACCCTCCTTCTAGAAAAAACTCAACTCACCGCACTCGCCGACCAATATCGCATCTCCATTTTTGGCCTGAATCTATGAACCCCAAAATCCGCATCGGCGTCATCGGCACGGGAAGTATGGGAAAGAATCACGCTCGAATTTTTTCGAGACTAGACCACGCCCAATTCACCGCCGTCCTCGACCAACGACCCGAGGTCGCCAAAGAAATCGCTTTAACCTTTGGGGCAAAAGCTTTTACAGAACTCGCAGACTTTGCAGAACACGTCGACGCCGCCACCGTTGCCACCCCGACCAGCACCCACTTCGCTCTCACCAAAGCCCTCCTCGAACGCGGAAAACATGTTTTAGTCGAGAAGCCCTTTACCGAGACCCCTGAGGAAGCCAGAGAACTGTGCGCCATCGCTCAAGCTCGCGGCCTTGTCCTCCAAGTAGGTCATATCGAACGGTTTAATCCCGTGCTCTCCGCTCTCGAATCTCATCTAACCCATCCTCGCTTCATCGAAGCCACTCGCCTTTCCCCCTACCCAGGACGAAGCCTCGATGTCGGGGTGGTCCTCGATGTGATGATTCATGACCTCGAAATCATTCTCCATCTCGTTCGCTCCCCCGTCGCCCAAGTCGATGCCGTTGGCGTCTCCGTCCTCAGCAATCGCGAAGATATCGCCAATGTGCGACTCCGCTTCCAAAATGGTTGCGTTGCCAACATCACCGCCAGTCGCATTAGTCAGGATAAACTCCGCAAAATTCGCGTCTTCCAAAAAGACGCCTACCTCTCCCTCGATTACCAAAACCAAAGCGGCTACTTGCTTCGCCTTGCCGCTGAAGACGAAAAGGAAAGTTCCTTCCTTGGAAAAATCCTCGGCGTCGCCACCGACAGCACGATCGTCACCGAGTTTGCGGGACAACGAATCGTTCGGGAACCAGTTCCCGTTGCCAAAGAAGAACCACTCAAACGAGAACTCGCTGACTTTATTGCCTGCGCCAGAGCTGGCACCAAACCCAAAGTCGGCGGACGAGAAGCCACCGCGGCCCTCGAACTCGGATTGGAAATCACCCGACTGATCGCCACCGCTTCATGAAGCTCTACCTCATCGCTGGCGAAGCCAGCGGAGACGCCCGAGGCGCAGAACTCATCCGAGCACTATCAGCACGTCACCCCTCCCTGCAATTCTTCGGTGCCGGTGGCCCAGAAATGCGCGACCTCAGCGACTCCTCATTCGTCGACTGGGCCGGCGAGGCGGTGGTCGGCCTTTGGGATGTCTTAAAAAAATATCCTTACTTTCGCTCTCAATTCAATCGGATTCTCGCAGAAATCGCTGTGGTCCAACCAGATGCACTCATTCTGGTTGATTATCCAGGATTCAATCTGCGCATCGCTCAAGCAGTCAAGCGGAGGTTCCCCAAAGTGAAGATTATCAACTACATCAGCCCTCAAGTCTGGGCTTGGAATCGTGGCCGTATTCCTAAAATGGCCCGCTACCTCGACCTCATGCTCTGCATTTTTCCCTTTGAAGTTCCCCTTTACGCCCAAAGCGGATTGCCCGCTGTCTTTGTCGGCCATCCCATGCTCGATTCCCTCGAAACCAAGCGCTCAGGCGTGTCTCGTGACCCCAATCTTGTTGGTCTCTTCCCGGGAAGCCGAAAAAAGGAAGTGAGTAAAATCTTTCCCGCCATGGTTCAGACCATCCAAAAAATCCATAGCGCTCGCCCGCAAACCCGCTTCGAAGCCGCGGCCGCCTCCCACGAACTCGCCGACCAAATGATCAAGACGATTCATCAACTTGGAGAAAATCCTCAACTCTGCCCCGTGACCGTCCACGAATCGCACTCTCTCATGCAGAGAGCCTCCGCAGGAATCGTCTGTAGTGGTACCGCCACCCTCGAAGCGGCGTTTTTTGGTCTACCAATGTCGATCGTCTACAAGGTGGCGACCCTCACTTGGATCATCGGCAAGAGATTGATTAAGGTGCCTTTTCTAGGGATGCCCAATGTGCTCGCTGGCCGAGAAATCGTTCGCGAACTTTTGCAAAATAACGCCACCCCGGATGCTCTCGCTCAGGAAACTCTCCGCCTCCTTAATTCTCCAACCGCCCAAGCAAAACTCCAAGAAGAACTCGCCATGGTGACCTCTGCACTCGGCGACCACGGAGCCGCTGATCGAGCCGCCGAGGCGATTTTACTTAAATTAGAACGCCCCACCTCCCGGCCCAGTTAAGAACTCGCCGAAGCGTAGCGGCGCAGTGCAAACAACCAAAATAATCGCGTTGCGCCAAAAATAAAAAGCGCCGCCCCAGCCAGCCCAGCAAGCCCCAACCAAGGCGACTCCCACGGTCGACAAAGCATCCGCGCGGGAACATTTGCGACGAGGATCACCGGGATAAAGTAGGTGAAGATCACTTTAAACGCCCCGCCAAAGACGCTGTCCGGATAGCGCCCCGCATTGAAAATATTAAAATATCCAAAGATCATTCCTTGTGCCCGAATGATCCAAATTGCCCCCACCGAAAGCCCAAACAACACAGAATAATGTACTGCCACCCCGAAAGGAATCGCCACGCTAAAAAGGAGCAGGTGCAAAGAATCAGGAACAATCCCCAGCTTGGCCAAAGATAAAATCACGATCGCCATTCCCACCAAAGCATTGATCACATTATCCAGACCAAACTTCCGCGTCGAAACCGCAAACTGAGCATCCACTGGAAGCAAAAGCATCAAATCTAATCGCCCCGTCCGAATCAGGTCAGGAAGCTCCGCAAGGTTGACATAAAAGAATGCTTGAAAAATTTGCCCAATAATTTGGTGCACCCCAATCAAGAGGACGCACTCCCACTTTGTCCAACCTCCGATCGTCTCCACATGCCCGTAGATGACCTCGAGAAAAATCATCTGGCCAGCAAACCAGCAGATTTCCACAAGAATCCAGAGAAGAAAGTTCGCCTTAAAACTCATCTCCCGAATCAGGGAATTGCGGATCATCAGCCAGTAAATCTCCAAATAACGCCACACACCCCATGGAATACCGAAGTCCCCTCAACCCGTCCATCGCCTCTTCAAAATGTTTTTTCGAACGGCTCCCGCTTGACACTGTCATAGGGTTTCTTCCATGTGCCGATCTTTTACCATCTTCTCAGCTTTCCTCGCCTTGTCTCCACTCGGCGGCAACGCCACGGAGACTGCAACAGAGAGGCCGCCCGCACATCAAGCTGACGCCCCACTCCGTTTATTGAAATTACTCGACGAGGGTTTCTCCCAGGTCTTCGAAAAAGTTGCCCCCAGCGTAGTGATCATTGAAGCCACCAAGCGGCCTTCCAAAGACGAAAGCGACGAACTCAAAGGCTTCGAATACTTCCTTGATGAACGCCACGACGCCCCTGCCACCCCCGAAAATGACTCATCAGGAAAATCCTCGAAACTCCCCTTGCCACCCGCTCTCAGCGAAGGCTCGGGCTTCATCATCCGTTCCAATGGATTCATTCTCACTAATCACCATCTAATCGCCAACGCTGAAAAAATTCAGGTTCGCCTCAAAGACGGTCGCAAATTTCTCGCCGTCATTGCCGGGATTGACGAACCGACGGACATCGCTCTCCTCCGCATTGATGCCAAAGATTTACCCTCAGCAGAACTTGGCAACAGCAACGCCTTACGAGTCGGACAACTCGTTTGTGCCATCGGGACCCCCTTCAACCAAGAATACAGTTTCACCGTTGGGTGGGTCAGCGGAAAAAATCGCACAAATCTTCTCGGCCCCACTTCCCCCAATATCCTCTACGAAAATTACATCCAGACCGACGCCTTCATCAACCCAGGAAACAGTGGCGGCCCACTCTTCGATGTCGAAGGCAAAGTCGTCGGCATGAACACCCTCATCCACGGTCTCGGTCGGGGCCTCGCCTTTGCCATTCCCTCGTCAATGCTCACCGAGGTCGGAGAACAACTAATCGCCAGTGGCCGAGTCCAACGCCCATGGCTCGGAATCCGTATCGAAACCCTCAGCGAAAATTCCAAACTTCGCGAAAAATCTCCCAGCCCAAGCCAAGGGGTGGTCGTCGAGACGATCGAAGCCAACGCCCCAGCCAGTAAAAGCGATCTCCGCGCCGCCGATGTCATCACCGAAGCCGAAGGAATTCCCGTCCTCAACGCACTCGACTTCCAAAAGCAAATCCTCAAAGCAAAAATCGGTCAAGTCATCCAACTCACCGTCTGGCGCGACGGCCAATCCCTCAAACTCTCCGTTCCAACAGGTAAACTGCCAGAGACGATCAACAAAGCTTCCAACACTCTCCCCAAAAAGCCCGCAAAAAGACTCCCCAATAGTCTCAGTCGCCTAAACCAAGACCCCCAACCGAACAGGGCGCCATCCACGGAAGTCATCCTAACCATCCCCTCCGGAAAATTCGGCATGCTTCCTCAGAAGATCATTGGCGAAGTCGCTCAAAAATCCGTGGTCAATAACCAAACCGCTCGATTAGCCCGCGTCGCTGATTCTCGAGCTCAATCCCCCACCCGCCAATATCTGGACGAGAAACGGCAACCCCATTGGCTTCTTTTCCATTTTACACCGCTGAGTACATCGCTGAGCTAGACATTCTCCTTGGTTGGGGCGGCCGGTGCTTCTTTCTGAGGCATCGGTCGTAACCATTTTCAGGAGAAACTTTTCACCAGTCAAAAGCCACAGACGCTCGCGGTCACCGCCTCAAACCTCGGACCCGATCTACTTCTCCGAAACCCCCGAAATCATCCCGAATCCTTCCGCAGTAGAATTCCCCGACGCCAACTTCAGCTCCTCAGCGAGCAGAGGAACCTGCTTAAGTAACGGAGAATCAGTATAATAAAGCAATTCGATCCGCCCATCGCTATGTTCGACCAAGGCAGAGAGACTTTCCACCCAGTCTCCACTGTTATAGTAGCCCGTCGTCCCAATCAGTTTAATCACGGGCGCATGAATGTGACCGCAAACCACCCCATCCACCTCGTCAGTACTCGCGAAGTGCACAATCGCCTTTTCAAATTCCCCAATGAAATTGACGGCGTTCTTCACGCTTTTTTTCACATAAGCACTCAGTGACCAATAGCCAAATCCCAGCCAGCGACGCATCGCGTTCACCGGCGTGTTCAGCTTTAAAAGCAACTGATACCCAACATCTCCCACATAGGCCAACCACTTGTGATTTTGCACCACCGTATCCAATTCGTGACCGTGAATCACCAACAGCCGACGCCCATCCGCGCAAGTGTGGATGGCCCTTGGGACGATTTCCACCGCCCCAAAATTTCCGTGGAATCCCGAGACAAACTCATCGTGATTGCCAGGAATATACACCACCCGTGTCCCCTTACGCCCTGCCCGAAGGAGTTTCTGAATCACGTCGTTATGAGACTGCGGCCAGTAGATCGTTCGCCGCAGTTGCCAAACATCAATCAAATCCCCAACCACGTAGAGCGTTTCAAACTCGTGATCACGCAACCAAAGAAGCAACGCTTCCGCCTGGCTCCCTTTCGAACCCAAATGAACATCAGAAATCCAGCCAGTTCGATAGTGATTCATAGCCGGCGATTAAACCGATAACTACCCAGAAAAATCAACGCCCCATCGCGAAAAATGACAAAGTTTTCCTGTTTGTCACACTTTCGACATCATCTCGCATCCTTCCTGCTCTGAGGTGTTTGAGATGAAAACAACACCAGCACCCAGACCTCCAGAAACAAATTCTCGTCCTCAGGTAAGACAACCCAGACGAAAATCAGTAGCCGCGATTCTCCGTGAGTCCTACCTCCTCTTCACCAGTGACGAAACCACCCAGCGTGCAGTTCGTCGCTGCCTCTGATCACGAACTCTCACCCCCAGACGAAAGCAAAAAGGCGCTGACCACTCGGTCAACGCCTTTTTCACCTCCTAGCGGTCTGATCCGCTTACTTTGCTAATTTCAAGTTCCAGCCATCAATCTGCTGCTTTTGATCCGCAAACAGTTCATCAGTCGAGTCGAGGATCTCAATACTCTTCATTTCATCCCCCTGAACAATGGCATCAACAACCGCCTGCCCCACAGTCACTTCTCCAAATACAGAGTGCCGCCCGTTCAAATGAGGAGTCGGCACATGAGTAATAAAAAACTGGCTGCCATTCGTCCGAGGACCAGCATTGGCCATCGAAAAAAGACCCGGCTTCGAATGCTTTAAATCAGGATGAATTTCGTCGGGAAACTGATAGCCAGGTCCCCCAGAACCAGTCCCCGTCGGATCCCCGCCTTGAATCATAAAATCTTTGATCACCCGATGAAACTTCACCCCATTGTAGTAGCCCCGTTGGGCAAGGTTGAGAAAGTTAGCGGCGGTCATGGGAACTTTTGAGGCAAAAAGAGTTCCCTCAATGTCTCCCCGGGTAGTGTGGATGATAATGCGAATGTCGTTCATAGGTCGGATGGTTTAGCGACTAACCGACAAGCTTGGCAAACGCTTTTCCTTGTCCGCGTTTGATCAGCGTCACCGGTTCCTCCACGCCTTTTACCTCCTCTTTACAACTCTCTCTTCCCGATTTCATACGCTCTTTACAATCAAAGGACACAGTCAAGAAAGAGAATCAAGTGAACCAAAAGTCTGCGCAACAATCGCGATCACAAAAATCCTATGAAATCAATCATCCTTCTCGCTCTCCTCTCCGCAACCAGCCTGCACGCTGAATTCCCTTCCCCACTCGACCCACTCTCGAACGCCCAACTAAAACCCGCTCGCCGCCACGAACCTCGTCCTCAACGCCTCAGAACCCCCTCTGGCCCAGCCAAATTCGGAGACCCGCTGATCGGCCTCAATAAAGCGCAGACCGACGCTTTCACCACCGGACTCGATGAGTTCACCAACGTCGAAGACGCTGCCGGTGGCCTCGGTCCGATCTTCAATAATTCCTCATGCATTTCCTGCCACGGCGTCCCAGCGGCCGGCGGCTCTAGCACCTTGACCGTGACAAGGTTCGGTCACGCGTCCTCCTACTTCGATCCACTCACCGAGCTCGGGGGCTCACTTCTTCAGTCCGAAGCGATTGATCCCGAAGTCCAAGAAGTTGTGCCTCCCGAAGCCAATCTCATCTCCCTCCGGCAATCGACTCCCCTCTTCGGATTAGGGTTAATCGAGGCCATTCCCGATGCCGCCATTCTACAACTCGCCAATCGCCCAAAACGCGACGGGATCGCTGGAAAAGTGGCTATCGTCACCGACTTAGCCTCTGGAAAACAACGGGTCGGCCGATTCGGGTGGAAGTCTCAAGTCGCCACTCTGCTCACTTTCTCAGCCGACGCCTATCGGAACGAAATGGGAATTACTAATCGCTTTTTTCCCACAGAAAATTCCCCAAACGGCGACGACCAGAAACTCGCCCTCTGGGACAAAGTCCAAGATCCCGAAGATCAAGTCGATCCACTCACCGGTCGCTCCGATATCGATATCGTTGCCGACTTTATGCGGCTTCTCGCTCCACCACCGACCCTTCCCTTAACGCCCTCAGCCCAAGCTGGATCCGTTCTCTTTCAGCAGATCGGTTGCGCCATTTGTCATACCCCAATGCTCCAAACTGGTCGAAACGCCATACCCGCGCTCAACCTCAAACCCGTCGCCCTTTATTCAGACCTCCTCCTTCACGATATGGGCGCGCTCGGTGATGGCATCGCCCAAGGCGATGCCGCTCCACGCGAAATGCGGACTGCTCCGCTCTGGGGCCTCCGCGCGAGTGCCCCGTATCTTCATGACGGTCGGGCTCCCACCATTGACGGCGCCATCCGAGCACACCAAGGAGAAGGATCAAATCCCCGCGATCGCTATCTTCGCCTATCCGCTCCGCAACGGCGCCAACTCCTCGACTTCCTTGGCTCGATCTAAGGACTCCATCAAACCCCAACTCGAGCCCCTAATTAATCTGCCTGCCTCGAGCCGACTCCGCCTGCAAGTCTTTTAACTTAATGAGTTTCGGTGGATTTGGATCGCTCTCGATCAACTGAATCACTTCATTAATTTGCGCCCTCTCTTTGGGGCTTTCTTCGGCAATTTTCTTGAGCTCAGGAATCGCCGACTTCGCTCCCCCACGATACTCCTTCAAAACCTTTAACGACTCCGCCCGAATGTAAGCCTTACCCCAGTCTGGCAGATTCATCATCATCATCGTCATCGATACCCCCTCCTCAATCTTCAACCGCGCCATTGCCTGAATTCCTGCTAGGCGAACCCCCTTAGAAAACATCGTGTTGGCCGGCGCCATCTCGTTGATACTCGCCACCACTTCTGGTGCCAACGCCGCCAGGTCCTCGCTCGTAAACATCGCATATACCGATTTCAAGCACCCTCGAGCTGCAGAATCAGGGTTGGTCGCAATCATCCGCACAACGGGATAAAGTTGCTCCTTCGGAATGCCCTTCATTTCACCAGCGAGCATTCCCTTCGGCCCGTAGGCTCCACCGGGGTAAAAAAGCGCATAGGCCAGCGCCCCCACGCCAAATTGCATTTGATCCGTAGAATCTTTGACCGTGGCCGCTTGAAGCATCTGCGAAAGCACTGGCCTCGCGTCTGCCCCAATCACCCGCAAAGCCTCGGAAGTCTGTACCCGAAGCCAACGATCCTCATCACTCAGCAAATTCGCCAAAACCGCCAGCGCTGGCACCGCCCGCCCCTTCAACTGGCCAATCGCTGCCACCGCTCCCAACCGTGCATAAGAGTTCTTGCTCTTGGTTAACTCAATCAACTGGGCGAGAACATCTTCCTTACGATTTCCAATCTCCGCCGCCGCCCGCTCCCGCTCCAGCGGAGACCAACTCCCCAACCCCGCAATCAACTGGGCGGTCGATCTCTTGGAATGCGCATTCTCACCAATCCACCGCTCCGCACTGATCGCATCCACAATCTCCGCATCAGACAGCCACATCCCCGGTTGCGTATCGCGACCAGTAATCGCCAAAGCCTTCAACGGTGCCGCGTAGCCGAGGAGGTAAGACGCCGTCGATCCCACGATTCCATGATAACTGCTCGCCACCCCGCCCCCCGTACCCACATTCACAAAAGATCCATCCCAACAACGAGCCAGATCATAATACCAACGGACCTCCTTCATAAATGCCGCCATCGCCTTCGGCCCGCCAGTATTCGCTCCCATCGGTCCCCAAAGATAGCTGAACCCGTTTCCCGTATGGCCCCACTCACGAGACTCGTAAGACGCCGTGACCATCTTCGAAAAAAATTGGGCTTCCACCTTCTTTCCCTGCAAGACAAACGCCACCGCCGTCATGCTCGTCTTCCCATTATCATCGTGCACCGGCCCTGGCCGATGCTCGCCATAAGGAATCGATCCCTTCCCAGCGTAGTATCCAAAGAACTGATTCGCCCGTGCAATCGCTCCTTTGGTTTCGGGATCATCCATCCCGCACCTCGTAGCGAGGACCAGCGAAATAAAACACGGAAGTCCCGAGGCGTTGACCGGACCATAAGGCGGAACGGGCCCATGCAATTCCCCGTCTTTTGTCGGTGGCACATAACCATGCCCCCAAGTTCCAAAACGTCCCTGACCACGAACGATTGTCGTGGTGTAAGCCCGAATCGCCGGGAGTACCGTTTTGTCACCAGTAGCTAGGTAGTACTCGCAAAGAAAAATATTCGCATAACCGTGACCCCATGCATGCATCCCGCCGTGATTGGATTTGCTCCAAAGAGCTTCCACATCAGGCGTTCCCGCCGCCAAATCTTGGGCGCTCTTTTTCACTACCCCGAGATACTCCGACTTCCCCGACGCCAACAACGCTAACTCGTTGAGGTGAAACCCATTCTCTTTTCCAATGTTTTTTGACATCACCGCCAATCCCTGCTCGAGAATCTTCTTCGCCTTCGGACAATCATACGGAGAGGTCGCACTATACGCCCCCATCACCTGGAGCTTAATCTTTACCGATTCACTCTTCCCATTTCGCCAAACGCTCAGTGGCAACAACCCATCAACCGCCTCCGCCTGACCAATAGCCAAACCAAAGGTCCGCCGAGCGTCCGTACTAAACGGTTGTCCAAAAACCCCCAGAATCACATCCCCCACCACCAGAAGACCTTCCGCAGGTGACCCACTCTCCACCGCCGTAATCAAAATCTGCCGACTCCCCTCAGTCATTCCGCCTTCCACAACCATCCACCCACGCGCCCCCGTCGGTCCGAGGTTGTAGTCGTTCGTCGTCTTCTCGGGCTTCGTCATCGTCAAATCGATTCCTCCAGATCCTTTCCCCACCGGCGCGGCGACTCCCGATGCGTTAATAACAATCCAACCGAAGGCAACCAAAACACTCGAACAAAGGGTGGTAATTTTCATCATTAAATGGAGCTTATTTTTATTTATACTGTTCAAAATCAAAGGCTAACGGCTACCCACCAAAAAGATCGCTATCCCTCTTTGGCACATTGACCCCGAGCTTCTTATAAGCAAGCGGCATGGCCACGCGTCCCTGAGGCGTTCGCTTAATGTAACCCTGCATAATCAGGTAAGGCTCATGCACATCTTCTAACGTTCCCGCGTCATCTCCCACCGCCACCGCCAATGAATTCAAACCCACTGGCCCACCCCCAAATTTATGAATCAATGCCTCAAGAAGTCGCTTGTCCATTTCGTCAAAACCATCCGCATCAATATCCAGCATGGTCAGCGCTTGATCCGCCACTTCTCGGTTGACTCGGTTGCCCGCTCGAACTTGCGCAAAGTCCCGCACCCACCGAAGAAGGTTGTTCGCGATTCGGGGCGTCCCGCGACTGCGCGCCGCCACCTCCAAAGCACCCGCCTCGTCAATCGGTAAACCAATCAACCCCGCCGTGCGCTCCACAATTTTTTGCAACTCCTCAGCCGTGTAGTAGTCGAGCCGACAATTCATTCCAAACCGCGTTCGCAAAGGAGCACTGAGCATTCCAGCACGCGTCGTCGCCCCAATCAAAGTAAACCGAGGAAGGTTCAGCGGAATGCTTCGCGCGTTCGGTCCCTGATCAATAATAATGTCCAACTTGTAATCCTCCATCGCAGGGTAGAGATACTCCTCAATCGCCGGTTGTAGCCGATGGATTTCATCGATAAAAAGCACGTCGCCCCGCTCCAAAGTAGTCAGCAATCCCGCCAAATCTCCCGCTTTCTCGATCGTTGGCCCACTCGTGTTCTTGATCTTCACCCCCATGGCATGCGCCAAAATATACGCGAGGGTGGTTTTCCCCAGTCCCGGTGGCCCACTGAGTAAGATGTGCTCAAGGACATCACCCCGCTGTTGCGCCGCTTGAACCATCAGTTCCAAACGATCGCAAACCTTGTCCTGCCCCGCAAACTCGCTAAACATCGGTGGCCGCAACGAGATGTCAAAAGGAGTCGCAGGCTCGTCTAAATTTTTAGTGGTGAAGTCATCCGACACCTCTCCAGTCAAAGCAGACTTGCCTTTGATAGCAAAGAAAAGAGTCCGCAACGGACTAGCGATCGGAAGTTGATTGCCATTCGTCTGGCCAAATTAAAAATGGTCCCAGTGCCATCCCCACCAAATCCTCAGCCCGAAGACGCCCTCGCTGGCCTCATTGAACGCGTCACCTTCCATAGCGAAGAAACCGGCTTTGCCGTCCTTCGCGTCAAAGTCAAGAATCGCCGAGAACTCGTCACCGTCGTTGGTTCACTCGCCTCCGCCAGCCCAGGAGAATGGATCACCGCCCAAGGCCACTGGGTCCGCGACAGCACGCACGGACTCCAGCTAAGTGCCACCTTTCTAGAATCCACCCCGCCAACATCTCGCGAAGGCATCGAAAAATACCTCGGCAGCGGAATGGTCAAGGGTATCGGCCCCATCTACGCCAAAAAAATGGTCGAGCGCTTCGGAGAAAATGTCCTCGCAATTATCGAAAAATCTTCCGCCGAATTGGAGTCCATCGACGGCATCGGGCCAGAACGGCGGAGACGCATCAAAGCCGCTTGGAAAGAACAGCAATCGATCCGTGCCATCATCATCTTCCTCCACTCCAATGGCGTCAGCACCAGCCGCGCGGTGCGCATTTTCAAAACCTATGGAGATGATTCCATAGAAATCGTCCGCTCCAATCCCTACTCGCTCGCCCGAGATATCCCTGGAATTGGCTTTAAAAGTGCCGATCTCATCGCCAGCAAACTGGGCATCCCCCAAGACTCCTTGATCCGATCTTCTGCGGGATTGAGCCACACCCTTTGGGAAGCCACTCGCTCTGGGCATTGCGCTCTCCCAGAAGATCTTCTCGTCAATAAAACCCATCAACTCCTCGGCGTCGATCACCTCCCCATCCGTGAAGCCCTCAGCAGGTTGCTCGTCGATCGCCAACTCATCCGCGAACCAGTCGGAGGGAAGACCTTGCTTTACCTTCCCAGCCTACTCGCTGCCGAAGTAACTGTAGCCAAACGCATTCGATTACTCACCCAACTAAAACCAAGCCTCCCACCGATCGACGCTCCCAAAGCGATCGCTTGGGCAGAAACCCAAACTGGCCAAGCACTCGCCACCAGCCAAAAGGAAGCGATCAACATCGCCATCCACCATCGAATCCTCATCATTACTGGAGGCCCAGGAGTTGGAAAAACCACCCTCATCAACTCCCTACTCGGCATTTTTCGGGCAAAAAAAGTCCACTGCTTACTTTGTGCCCCCACCGGACGGGCCGCCAAACGCCTCGCCGAAGCCACCGGAGGAGAAGCCAAAACCATCCACCGTCTTCTCGATTACCAGCCATCTCGAGGGGGTTTCACCCGCAACGAAAATCGTCCCTTGGTCTGCGATATCCTTGTGGTCGACGAAGCCTCAATGCTCGATCTCCCCCTCTTCCACCATCTCCTCCAGGCCCTCCCTGAAAATGCTCACCTCATTCTCGTTGGCGATGTCGACCAACTCCCCTCCGTCGGCCCAGGAAGGATCTTAGCTAACCTCATCGAAAGCGGCGTCGTTCCCATCGTGCGCTTAACGGAAATCTTTCGACAAGCCGCCACCAGTCGCATCGTCCTCAGTGCTCACCAAATCAACCAAGGTATCCTCCCTGAAATCACCGCCCCAGCGGAACCCACTGACTTTTACTTTATCGAAAGAGAGTCACCCGAACTCATTGCCTCCACCCTCGTCGACCTCATTCGCAAGCGGATTCCCACCAAATGGCCCTGCGATCCCATCGGAGATATTCAAGTACTCTGCCCCATGAACCGAGGGTCTCTCGGGGCTCGCGAAGTCAATAAGACGCTCCAAAATGCCCTCAACCCAACACGAGCCGATGAGCCTGAGGTTGAACGCTTTGGCTGGTCGTTTCGCCTCCGAGATAAGGTCATCCAAACCCAAAACAACTATGACAAAGAAGTGTTTAACGGCGAGATCGGACGCGTCACCGCGATCAAACCCGAGGACCAAGAGGTAACCATTCAGTTCGACCAGCGTGAGGTCGTTTACGAGTTCGGTGAGTTAGATGAGGTTTCACTCGCCTACGCCATGACCATTCACAAAGCCCAAGGATCCGAATTTCCCGTCGTGATCATTCCCCTAGCCATGCAGCATTTTCTCCTTCTTCAACGAAACCTCATTTATACCGCGATCACCCGTGGACGAAAACTCGTCATCGTCGCCGGACAGAAAAAAGCTTTGGAATTCTCTGTAAAAAATAACCCCACAGCAGAACGTTTCTCTGGCTTGCTCGATCGCCTCCGCGATCCAGAATATTCCGCCTGATCAGCGCGCTTTCTATGGAGCCAAACTGGCGGGCCGCGCACCTTTAAATTGCTCTAGAGCAGCATGTAGGGTTTCTGCAGCCTTCGCCGCCTCACCCGCCAACTCTCCAACAATCAAGGGATTTTTCTCGTCCAGATCACTCCCCAAATCAAAAAACTTCCCGCTCCGATAGAGTTTGTATCGGTGATTAAATGCAAACTCATCCACTCGCGTGCTTGCTCCTTGCCGGGGGGAGTACCAAGCGTAAATCCAATCCCGCGGATGCCCCTTTTCTCCCCGCATTTGCGAATAAAAACTCCGCCCATCACCCCGAAACTCTGGCGCCACTTTAATCCCTCCCACTTCACAGAATGTCGGCAAAAAATCCGTGGTGTCCACGAGGTCAGAACAAACCCCACCCTTGGCGATCTTCCCCGGCCAATTCGCGATCAACGGGACATGCATTCCCGCATCAACAGTTTTTCCCTTCCTTCCCACGATCACCCGATCTCCCATCATCGATCTCACCCCTGCCCCAGTTCCGTTGTCGCCCAGAAAAATCACCAAAGTGTTTTCCCGGACCCCACACTGCTCCAGTTTCGCCAACACTTTCCCAATCAACTTGTCCATGTAGCAGACCATCTCCCCAAAATGAACCGCGCCTTGGAGAACCCCTTCCCCATTGGCCTTCGGATCCCAATCCTTGCTATCAGGCGTCGGTTGATAGGGATCATGCGTGAGCATCATCGGGTAATATAAAAAGAAGGGCTTGGCTTTGTTTCGCTCGATAAAATCTAAGGCGTAATCATTGACAAGATCAGGCCCATATTCCCCATGGCTGTAATCTTTCCTTTCCCCATTAATCTCCAACCCGGGATTAGCATAGCGAGGGGGACGGCGGGTATGCTGCCAAAGACAATATTCGTCAAATCCGTAGTTTTTCGGCTGATCTAAATCCGCACCCAATTGCCACTTTCCCGCCATGCACGTCGCATAGCCTGCCTTCTGAAAGTAATTCCCAAAGGTCACCGCCTTCGGATCCATCTTCCCAAAATTTAAATAGTTTCTCGCATTCGATAGCCCAGTCATTAACTGCACGCGCGTCGGCGTACAAAGCGGTTGCGCATACCCATGAGTGAACCGCATCCCCCCAGCCGCCAGCCCATCAAGAATCGGCGTTTTATAAGAAGTTCCCCCGTTCGCACCGATCGTCTCATAGCCCAAATCATCCGCCAAAATGAAGACGATATTCGGTCGGTCGGCACCACTGACCCCCACGACGCCGAAAACCAGCAGGAAAAATAGGGTGGTAAGTTTCATAGGATTAATTAGCGATCTCCCGAGGAAAGCAGGGCGATCACCTTGCTGGCAAATCGTTGACCGAGTTGATGATAACCTTCCTTCGTACAGTGGAGATCATTCTTCTCCCCGTTCAAATCATCCGAGTCAACCCATCCCCATCGTGGACTCGATCCCGCCACTTTCTCCTGAATTTCTCGGATCGCATCCCAGTGCTTTTCCCCTTTCCGATGATCGGTCAACCGACCGATCACCACCACCAAATCCGGCCGCTTTAAATCCGTCGCCGCCTGCTTGAGCAGTCCCCTCAACGCTTCCTCATAAAAAGCCGAAAGCCCCGACTTGGCATCGCGTTCACCCTGCATCCAAATCAAGGCAACACTCTCCAAGGTCTTTCCCCGAATCCCCGCATTCACTCGGTCAATCAATGTGCGATAAAGATCGCCAGGTGGCGGGTTAACTCCCTCAGCCAAAGGCACTAAATCATCCTTCCATCCCGACCACCACCGCCGAATCGCCGTCCCACCCTCCGCATAATGCACAACAATCACTTCGTCCTCAGGAAAGGCCCGCCGAACCGCTGGCGTAAAAGTGTCATCGGGATTGAGTCCCGCCATGTTCGACTGCCCAGACAACACAAAGAGACGCACTTTCTCCGCCCCCAAGAGCTCCCCTCCAGTCGCACCCAAGCAAACCACCGCAATCAAAGAAATCCAAAAAGAAGAATCCATCGGTTTTAGGAACACGTCTTCGAGAGACAAACCAGAATCCGCTTCCCCACACAAGAATAAGCCATCGCTCAACCGCCGCCTAGTTCCCCAATCAAGTCTCAGAACCCCGCCCCACCCTTCCAAAGGTCGTTTGACAATCATCGGCAAACCAAAAATCGTCACGTCCCAATTTCTCATCCGTGCAATCTCCGTTCAGTAAACCGTGAAATGATTGTCGTCCTCCCGAAATAATAATGGTTTATTCCCTCCCGCCCTCGGCTTAAAAACATTTCTGTCTTTTCTGTCCGCTCCTCTTTTCCACATCAACATGCCAATTCCTCAGCACCTCACCCGCCTCACCCTTGCGGTCACGCTCGTCTGCTCTACCTCCTGCATGGTGGGTCCAAATTACACGGTCCCCAAGGCCACGGTCGAAGCCCAGTGGGTCGAACGCAAAGCGGTCTCCGGAAAAACTTACGGTTCCCCAGAGATCTTCTGGTGGAGGAGCTTTAACGATCCCACCCTCACTCGCCTCGTTAACCTCGCCTACGAAAATAATCTCAACCTCCAATCCGCGGGAGTCCGCATCCTCCAAGCCCGCGCCGAACTCAACCGCAGCATCGGCAACCTCTTCCCCCAACAACAAGGCATCTCCGCCGGCCTCTCCTATGCCTATATTCCCCCCAGCGACGGTGGCACCTCCAGCGCGGGCTCCACCAATCCCCTCGTCAACGCCCTCGCCCAAGATCTCGGCCAAAAAAAACCCAGCCTCTCCATCGGACCAAATCTTCTCACCAACCAAACCCTCTTCTCCGCGAGCTGGGAAATCGATTTCTGGGGAAAATTCCGCCGCCAAATCGAAGCCGATAAAGCCTCCTACCTCTCCACCGTGGCCGCTTATGACGACGCCCTCGTCACCCTCATCGGCGATGTCGCCAGCACCTATATCAATATCCGCACGGTGCAAGATGAGATCGCCATCACTAACCAAAATATCCTTCTCCAAACGGAAAGTCTCCGCATCGCTCAAGTCCAATTCAAAGAAGGCCAAACCAGCGAACTCGACCCTTCCCAAGCCAATACCCAACTTCTCCAAACCCAATCCCAACTCCCTTCCCTCGAAAGTAGCCTCCGCCAACTCAAAAACTCCCTCGCCGTCCTCCTCGGTCTCGCTCCCAATAGCATCGATGCCTTAGTCAAAACGGGAAAAATTCCCCAGCCCCCAGCCAAAATCACCACCGGCATTCCCAAAGATCTCCTCCGTCGCCGACCCGATGTCCGCCAAGCCGGTCTCAACGCCGCTTCCAAATCCGCCCTCGTCGGCGTCCAAGTCGCCAACCTCCTCCCCGCCTTCTCCCTCTCTGGCTCGTTCGGCTTCTCCTCCAGTAATCTCGGCGACCAAAAACTCAGTGACATCTTCAACTGGCAAAATGTCATCGCCAACGCAGGAAGCGGAGTCGCCATGCCCGTCCTCAACTACGGTCGCCTCATCAACCAAGTCCGCCAACAAGATGCCTCTTTCCAAAGCGCCATCCTCGCTTACCAAAATACCGTGCTCACCGCCCAAAAAGATGTCGAAAATGGTCTGACCCAGTTTTACCAAGGACGCGCCAGCATGGCCTATCTCGAGGCCGCCGTGAAATCCGCCAAACTCACCACCTCTCTCGCCCTCGCCCGCTACAAAGCAGGCCAAACCGACTACACCACTGTCCTCACCGCCCAGCAGTCCCAACTCTCCGTCGAACTCTCGTACGCCACTGCCCAATCCGCCACCGTCACCGGCGTCGTCAACACCTACCGATCCCTCGGCGGCGGTTGGCAACTCCGCGAAGGTCACGATGTCATCTCCGATGCCGTCAAAAAGCAAATGGCCGACCGCACCAACTGGGGCAAAATGCTCCAACCACAAAATCATCTCCCCATCAGTTCGCCAGAAGATCGCCCCGCAGACAGCGTTCCCAAACACGCTCCCCTCGGAAAATTGCTCAACGTCAATCAATGAAAACGATCCACTCACTCACCGCCAGCGGGGCCCTCTTCCTCACCCTCTGCACCTCCCTCACCAGTTGCAAAAAAACCCCTCAACCCACCAAACTCGTCCCCCCATCGGTCACGGTTGCCCACCCCAAAGCCACCGATGTCACCAACCATATTGACTTCACCGGCACAGTCGGGGCCTTCCAAAGTGTCAATGTCGTCGCCCGCGTCAAAGGCTACCTCGAAGTCATTTCCTTCCAAGACGGTTCCTATGTCACCAAAGGAACTCCCCTCTGCAAAATTCAACAGGACGAATACATCGATCAACTCAAAATCAACCAAGCCAGACTCGACTACGATTCCGCAGAGTATGCCCGCCAATTAACTCTCGTAAAACAAAACGCCACCTCCGAAGCCAATGTCCAAAAGTATCTCTCCCTCAAACAGGAGGACGAAGGCAATGTCGCCATCGCTAAACTAAACCTCGATTACACCACCCTCACCGCCCCTTTCGATGGCCTCCTCGGTGCCCATCAAGTCGATGTCGGCAACCTCGTCGGGAACTCCCCCACCAACCCCACCACCCTCGTCACCATCGAACAAATCACCCCAGTCTACGTCAACTTCTCCATCAATACCCGCGACGCCCTCGCCATCCGCACCCTGATGCGCGCCAACGGAGTCGTCGATAAATCGGGCATCGGAAAACAACCCGTCTTCGCCCAACTCGAAAATGAGAAGGATTTCCCCCACGAAGGGAAACTCGATTTCTCCAATAACAGCGTCGATACCTCCACAGGAACAATCCAAATTCGGGGCATTTTCCCCAACCTCGATCGCACCCTCTTCCCTGGCCTCTTTGCCCTCGTCCGCATGCCCCTCGGCCCACCCCAACCAGGCATCGTCCTCCCCGATAGCGCAGTCCTCAGCGACCAAGAAGGCGACTACGTTCTCCTCGTCGATTCCACCGAAAAAGTCGAGCGACGGACGATCGTCAAAGGCCCGCTCAATGGCTCCAATCGCGCCATCACCAAAGGCGTCGCCACCACCGATCGGGTGGTCATCTCAGGAATCCCCAATATCAGCATCGGCCAAACCGTCAAAGCCACGCTGGAAAATTCCCCCGCCGAATAGCCCCACTCCACCGACCGCCAGATGCTCTCCAAATTTTTCATCGAGAGGCCGGTCCTCGCCAATGTCATCGCCCTCCTCATGATGCTCCTCGGCGGGGTCGCCATTGTCACTCTCCCCGTCGCCCAATTCCCCGCCATCACCCCTCCCACCGTAGTCGTCACCGCCTTCTACCCAGGCGCCAGCGCCAAGACGATCATCGATAAAGTCGCCCTCCCCATCGAACAACAGGTCAACGGCGTCGGAGGCATGATCTATATGTCTTCATCCTCCTCCGATGGAGGCAATTACGCCCTCACCGTCTCTTTCGAAATCGGTACCGATCCCGATGCCGCTCAGATTCTTGTCCAAAATCGCGTGGCCGCCGCCATCGCCCAGTTGCCCTCCGCCGTTCAAACCCAAGGCGTGGTCACCCAAACCAAGGCGACGGCCATCCTCCAGATCATCACCCTCACCTCCCCAGGCAACCACTTCGACGCTCTCTACTTAAATAATTTCGCCACTCTCAATCTTGAAAACGAACTCGCCCGCATTCCCGGAGTCGGCGGCGTAACCGTCTTCGGCGTAGGCCAATACAGCATGCGGGTCTGGCTAAACCCCACGCAACTTCAAGAACGCTCCCTCGCCCCCAGCGATGTCGTTTCCGCTCTCCAAAACCAAAACGTCGAGGTCAGCGCCGGCCAACTCGGAAGCCCCCCCACCAATACCGCCCAGTCCTTCCAGCTTACGGTCAACGCCAACGGCGAACTCAATAAAGTGGAGGAATTCGAAAACATCATCGTCAAATCCAATTCCAAAAACGGCGGGCAAATCACCCGACTCAAAGACGTCGCACGCGTCGAACTCGGGGCGGTCTCCTATGGCCAATTCTCCGAATATAACCGCCAACCCACCGGCGGCCTCGCCATCTATCAACTCCCCGGTTCCAATGCCCTCGATACCGCCAAACGGGTCCGCGCTAAACTCGAAAAACTCGCCCTCACTTTCCCGAAAAATCTCCAATACGATATCCCCCTCGATAACACCAAGTTCGTCGCCGAATCCGTCAACGAAGTCTACAAAACCCTCCTCGAAGCCGGTGCCCTCGTCCTCCTCGTGATCATCGTTTTCCTCCAAGATTGGCGCGCCACTCTCATCCCCGCCACCACGGTCCCCGTGACCATCATCGGCGCCTTCGCGGGCATCGCCGCCATGGGTTTCACCATCAATACCCTCACCCTTTTCGGCATCGTCCTCGCCATCGGCATCGTCGTCGATGACGCCATCGTGGTCGTCGAAGGAGCCGCCAAACACATCGAACACGGCAAGACCCCCAAAGATGCCGCCATCGCTGCCATGAACGAACTCTTCGCCCCCATCGCGGGCGTCACGCTCGTCCTCATTTCCGTCTTCCTTCCCGCCGCTTTCCTCCCCGGAATCGTCGGCCAAATGTATCGCCAATTCGCCCTCGTCATCGCCATCACCGCCATCCTCAGCGGCATCAATGCCGTCACTCTCAAGCCCACCCAGTGCGCCCTTTGGCTCCGCCAATCCGATCCCAAAAAACCCAAAAACATTTTCTTCCGCGGCTTCAATGCCCTCTACGATCCCCTCGAACGCTGGTATGCAGGGGTGATCAAACGGATGGTCCAGCACAGCGGAAAAATGTGCCTCCTCGCCCTCCCCCTCATCGCCCTTTCCACTTTCGGCTTCATCAAAACTCCCACCGCTTTTCTCCCCACCGAAGACCAAGGCTACGTCATGGTCGCCGTCCAATTACCCGATGCCTCCTCCCTCGGCCGATCCAAGGCCGCCATGAACCAACTCGCCAACGAAATCTCCAAGGTCCCAGGCGTCGCCTCCACGATCACCATCGGAGGAAGTGGCGCCTCACCCATCGATGCCAGTGCCTCACTCTTTAATTCCGGGGTCATCTACGCCGTCCTCACCCCTTCAGAAAAACGCCCCAAATCTCAGGATCTCGCCGCCATCAATGCCGCGATCATCACCGCCACCGCTCGCGTCCAAGAAGCCAACTGTCTCGTCCTCCTTCCCCCACCCATCCAAGGACTTGGCTTGTCCGAAGGCTTTCAAATGCAAATCGAATTGGCCAACGGCACTTTCGATTATGCCCGCCTCCAAAACGTCACCGAGGCCATCGTCAAAGAAGCCAAGTCTCATCCCGAACTCGCCCAAATCCTCACCCCTTTCCGCGCCAATGTCCCCCAACTCGCCCTCAAGGTCGATCGTCGCGAAGCCGCCACTTATGGCGTCAAAATCAACGATGTCTTCAGCGCGCTCCAAACGTATCTAGGCTCCACCTACGTCAATCAGTTCACCCGCTTCGGACGGACTTTCGATGTCTACGCCCAAGCCGATGCCCCCTTCCGCATGACCCCAGATGCCATCACCCAATTCACCGTCCCCAACGCCACGGGAAAAATGGTCCCCCTCGGCTCCCTCGCCTCCATCGAATCCACGGTCGGTCCCGCCGCCGTTTCCCTCTACAATCTCTACCCCTCCGCCGCCATCCTCGGCTCCTCCAGCCCCGGCAACAGCTCCGGCCAAGCCCTCCAAGCCATGGCTAAAATCGCCACCGAAAATCTCCCCGAAGGCATGCGCTTCGAATGGACCGCCCTCGCCTACCAAGAATCCCTCAGCGGCTCCGCCACCGCCATCGCTTTCATCCTCGCCATGGTCCTCGTCTACTTCGTCCTCGCTGGCCAGTACGAAAGCTGGATCCTCCCCTTCGCCGTCCTCCTCGCCATCCCACTCTCCGTCCTCGGCACCGTCGCCGCCCTCGCCCTCACCGGTCTCCCCAATAATCTCTACGTCCAAATCGGTCTCGTGCTCCTCATCGCTCTCTCCGCCAAAAATGCCATTCTCGTCGTGGAAATGGCCCGCCAACGCCGCGAAGCCGGTGACTCCATTCTCGAATCCGCCATCGCCGCCGCTCGCTCCCGCTTCCGCCCCATCGTCATGACCTCGTTCACTTTCATCCTCGGCGTCCTCCCCCTCATCTTCTCCTCAGGCGCCGGGGCCGCCGCCCGACACTCCCTCGGCATCACTGTCGCCAGCGGAATGGTCGCCTCCACCTGCCTCGCCGTAGTCTTCGTTCCCTCTTTCTTTGTCGTCCTCAGACGCTGGCAAGAAGGTCAGCCCAAAAAAACCACCACCCCCCAAACCAGCACCGCCGCGTAACCAAAGCATGCTCTCGAAATTCTTCATCGAGCGGCCCGTTCTCTCCAACGTTCTCGCCCTCGTCATGATGCTCCTCGGAGGCATCGCCATCCTCGGCCTCCCCGTCTCCCAATTCCCCGCCATCACCCCCCCAACCATCCAAGTCACCGCCTCCTACCCAGGCGCCAGTGCCCGCACGATGATCAATAAGGTCGCTCTCCCCATCGAACAACAAGTCAATGGCGTCGAAGGCATGATCTATATGCAGTCCTTCTGCTCCAACGAAGGCAACTATTCCCTGATCGTTTCTTTCGATATCGGCACCGACCCCAATCGCGCAGAAATCCTCGTCCAAAATCGCGTGGCCGCCGCCCTCGCCCAACTCCCCACCTCCGTCCAAACCCAAGGCGTGGTCACCCAAACCAAATCCACCGCCATCCTCCAAATCGTCACCCTCACCTCTCCCCAACAACAATTCGATGGCCTCTACCTCAATAACTTCGCCAAAATTAATCTCCAAAATGAACTCGCTCGCCTCAAAGGCGTCGGCGGCGTAACCGTCTTCGGCGTCGGCCCTTACAGCATGCGCATCTGGCTGGATCCCCAAAAACTCCAAGAACGTTCCCTCACCCCAAATGATATCATCGCCGCCGTGCGCGCTCAAAGTGTCGATGTCACCGCAGGCCAAGTCGGCGCTCCACCCACCACCACCGACCCCGCTTACCAACTCACCGTCAATCTCGAAGGTGCCCTCGATCGCGCCGAAGACTTCGACCAAATTATCGTCAAATCCGATCCCAAAAATGGGGCCCAAATCACCCGCCTCAAAGACGTCGCCCGCGTCGAACTCGGCTCCCAACAATATGGACAGTTTTTCTCCTACGATGGCCACCCCGCTGGCGGCGTCGCCATCTTCCAACTCCCCGGCTCCAATTCACTCGATACCGCAAAACGCGTCCGCGCCAAAATGGCCGAACTCGCCCAATCCTTCCCCTCCGGCATCAAGTACGAAATCCCCTTCGATACCACTCTCTTCGTCAGCGAATCCATCAACGAAGTCTACAAAACCCTCTTCGAAGCTGGCTTCCTCGTCCTCCTCGTGATCATGGTTTTCCTCCAGGATTGGCGCGCCACTCTCATCCCCGCCACCACGGTTCCCGTAACCATCATCGGCGCTTTCGCAGGCATGGCCGCCCTCGGCTTCACCATCAATACCCTCACCCTCTTCGCCATCGTCCTCGCCATCGGGATCGTGGTCGATGACGCCATCGTGGTCGTCGAAGGCGCCACCAAACACATCGAAAACGGCAAACCTCCCAAAGAAGCCGCCATCGCCGCCATGGACGAACTCTTCGGCCCCATCATCGGCGTGACCCTCGTGCTCATCGCCGTCTTTCTCCCCGCCGCTTTTCTCCCCGGTATCACTGGTCAAATGTATCGCCAGTTCGCCCTCGTCATCGCCGTGACCGCCGTCCTCAGCGGCATCAACGCCGCCACCCTCAAACCCACCCAGTGCGCCCTCTGGCTCCGCCCCATCGACCACACCAAAAGAAAAAATCTCTTCTCCCGCGCCTTCAACGCCACCTACCAACCGATCGAAAATGCTTACGGTCGCCTCATTCGCGTCCTCGTCCACCGGAGCAAACTCATGTTCTGTATCGCCCTCCTCCTCTCCACCGCCGCCATCTGGGGCCTGATCAAAACCCCCACCGCTTTCATCCCCACCGAAGACCAAGGCTACGTGATGACGATCGTCCAAATGCCCAACGCCGCCTCCATCGAACGCACCGCCACTGTCATGGCCGAGGTCGCCAAGGTCATCCAAAATGTCCCCGGCGTCGCTCACACCATCCAAATCGGTGGCATCTCCCCCATCGACAATAATACCCCCCTCCCCAACAGCGGAATCGTTTACGCCATGCTCAAACCCTGGGCCGAACGCGGCAAAAAAGAAGGGCTCCTCCCCATGTATGAGGCCATCCGCCAAGCCACCCTCCAAATCCAAGCCGCCAGTTCTCTAGTCCTCGTTCCCCCTCCCATCCAAGGCCTCGGCCTCTCCGGCGGATTCCAAATGCAAATCGAACTCACCGATGGCTCGTTCAATTATTCCCGACTCCAACAAATCACCAACCAAATCGCCACCGAAGCCCGCCTCCAACCCGAAATCCTCATGGCCCTCAGCCCCTTCCGCGCCGAGGTCCCCCAAGTCTCTTTCGAAGTCAATCGCTCCCAAATCCGCATCTACGATGTCCCCCTCAATCAGGTCTTCGATGCCCTCGAAACCTATGTCGGCTCCAGCTACGTGAACCAATTCACCAAGTTCGGCCTCACCTTCAATGTCTTCGCCCAAGCCGATGCCCCCTTCCGCTCAGATCCCGAGGCCGTCAAATCTTACACGGTCCGCAACCTCCAAAATAAAATGGTTCCCCTCGGCTCCCTCGCCGAATTCAACTCCGCCACCGGCCCTGCTCTCGTCTCCCTCTACAATGTCTACCCAGCCGCTTCCATCGTCGGCGCCGCCGCTCCAGGCTTCAGCTCAGGCGAGGCCATGGCCCTCATGGGTCGACTCGCCGAACGCATCCTCCCCACCGGGATGCGCTACGAATGGACCGCCATGTCCTACCAAGAAAAACTCGCGGGCTCCGCCACCGCCCTCGTCTTCGCCCTCTCCCTCCTCCTCGTCTACTTCGTCCTCGCTGGCCAATACGAAAACTGGATCACCCCCCTCGCCGTCCTCCTCGCCGTCCCCCTCGCCCTCCTCGGCACGGTCCTCGCTCTCACCGCCCTCGGCCTCCCCAATAATATCTACGTCCAAATTGGCCTCGTTCTCCTCATCGCCCTCTCCGCCAAAAATGCCATTCTCGTCGTCGAAATGGCCCGCCAATCCCACGCCGATGGCCTCCCCACCACCGAAGCCGCCATCACCGCCGCCATCTCCCGCTTCCGCCCCATCGTCATGACTTCCCTGACCTTCATCCTCGGCGTCCTCCCCCTCATCCTCGCCACCGGCGCCGGCGCCAACGCCCGCAAATTCCTCGGCGTCGCTGTCGCCAGCGGCATGATCGCCTCCACCTGCCTCGCCATCGTCTTCGTCCCCTCGATCTTCGTCGTCCTCCAAAACCTCCAACGCCCCAAAAATCCCCCCTCCACCCCGCCCCCAACTCCCTAAAATTCCCAAAAGATTATTTGCTAAGTAATCTTTCGCATCTACCATAATCTTATGCGATCGCTCTTCTGGGTGCCCTGCTTCTCCATTTGCCTCTCCGCAAATTCCCTCGCCATCCTCGATTCCTCCTCGACCACCAATACCTCCGCTCCTTCCGATGGCGCCCCATGGGCCAATGTCGGCCAAGTCAACGGCGGCTCCGGCGAATACCTCGGCAATGGCTGGGTCCTCACCGCCGCCCACGTCGGCCCCGGCCCCATCACCCTCGATATCGGTACCTTCAACCCCGATGGCCGGGCGATTCGCCTCACCAACCCCAGCGATCAATCCCTCACCGATATCGTCCTCTTCCACCTCATCCTCACCCCCAATCTCCCCGACCTCGTCATCGCTTCCTCCACCCCAAGCCCCTCCCTCACCGCCAATGTCGATCTCATCGGCTTCGGTCGCCTCCGAGGCTCCGCCGAAAAAACCTTCGATACCTACGAAGGAACTAAAACAGGCTTCGATTGGTCAAATTCCGGCGCCAAAAGCTTCGGCACCAATAAAATCCAAACCACCGTCGAAACCCAAGCCAACCTCGGCTATGGCACTCTGGAAGCCTTTGGCCTCGAATTCACCCAGTCAGGCATCACCCGAACCACCCACGAAGCCCAAGTCACCACCGGCGACTCCGGCGGCGGCGTCTTCTACAAAAGTGGCAACACTTGGCAGCTCCTCGGGATGATCGATGCCCTCGGCTCCTACGTCTATCCCCAACCCGCCTCGGTCTACGGCGACTACAGCTACATCGGGAATCTCCCCACGTATCGCTCCCAAATCACCCCCCTCGTCGCCTCCACCGCTGGCTCAGGAAAATGGAACGGCTCCACCAGCGCCCTCTGGGCCACCGCTTCCAACTGGTCCTCCAATATCTCCCCAGGCTCCGCGGGAAACCTCACCGCCACTTTCAACTCCACCGCCAATAGCCAAACCACCATCAACCTCGGCTCCGGCGTCACCATCAATACCGTCCTCTTCGACTCCTCCACCGCCGCTCCCTTCATCATCGGAAGCGGCCCCGCCAATAGCCAAAATCTCACCCTCACCGACGGCGGCGCCATCACCACCAGCAACTCCGTCACCGCCAACCAACGCTTCAACGCCCAAATCATCCTCGGCTCCGATCTCTCCACCCAAACTTACACGATCTCCAATAACCGCACCCCTCTCTCCACTGCTTCCCTCTCCTTCGACGGCAAAATCAAAGGCCCATCCACCACCGGCACCCCAGGAACCAAAACCCTCGCCGTCCTCGGCATCGGTCACACCGAATTCAACAGCCCCATCGAAAACGGCGGCCTCGCCCCCCTCGCCATCCTCAAATCCGACTCCGGCACCCTCACCCTCAACGCCGCCAATACCCACACCGGGATCACCTCCATCACCGGCGGATCCTTGATCATTGCCAATCTCCAAGCCCTCCAAGCCTCCACCCTCGACACCGGTTCCCCAGGCTCCCAATCCGTCGCCTTCACCGTCCCAGGCTCCAATACCTACCACCTCGGCGGCCTCTCCGGTGCCGATCCCCTCGACGCCTCCGCCAACTCCCTCTCCATCGGCGCCAATCACCAATCCACCACTTTCTCCGCCTCCATCACCGCCAATTCCCTCACCAAAGTCGGCTCCGGTTCCCTCACCCTCTCCGGCTCCAATTCCCCCATCAACACCGTCACCGTCTCCGAAGGAACTCTCGCCCTCGCCAATCTCAACGCCCTCCAATCCGCCACCCTCAACACCGGCTCCCCAGGCTCCCAATCCGTCGCCTTCACCGTCCCAGGCTCCAATACCTACTACCTCGGTGGTCTCTCCGGTGCCGATCCCCTCGACGCCTCCACCAACTCCCTCTCCATCGGCGCCAATCACCAATCCACCACTTTCTCCGCCTCCAT
>JBAWZW010000008.1:0-50803 GCA_037142835.1 Verrucomicrobiota bacterium | reverse complement strand
CCTTGGAGTTTACTAAATTCCCCGAGTGCGTTTTCTTAAGCGTCATCCGTTTCCCGTAGTTGCTTTCTTCGACAAGGTCGTGGCCGTTTCCTTCGCCTTTCCAGAGAGTATTCTCCAACCGCTCCTCGATGAGGGATTAGCACTCGATACCTTTGAGGGAATGGGCTTTGTCACCGTCGCCTTGGTCTGGGCAAAAGACCTTCGCCCCGCAGGACTTCCCGCGATTCTCGGACAAAATTTTTTCCTCGCTGGCTACCGGATCTTTACTCGACTCGATGATCAAACGGGGCGCCGCCTCCGCGGGTTGAAAATTTTGCGTAGTGAAACAGACCAACGCCGGATGGTTTGGTCGGGCAACCTCATGACCCACTACAAATATCGTTTTGTTAAACAACAAATCGAGGAGTCCGAAACAGGCACCCGCGTCCGCACCTCGCTTCCCCATGGAACTCCCACCCTCGATCTTTCGTTTAAACCGCCCACCGAAGAAGCGACTTTGCCAGAACACTCCCCCTTCAAGGACTGGCATACGGCTCGGCGATTTGCCGGCCCCATGCCTTTCACCTTTAGCTCGCAAGGCGATGGCAGTTTTGTGGTCATCGAAGGCTCAAGACAAAGCTGGATCCCCAAACCCACGATCGTGACCCGCTGGAACGTCGCCCTGTTTGACGAAGCGCCGTTCCATGGCACTCAACCAATTCTCGCCAATGCATTTACGGTCAGTGGCGTGGATTATCGGTGGGAAAAAGGAAGAATCATCCAGCCGAGGACCCGACCGTGAGAGCTCGAACCCCTTGGCAAGGAATGTGGACGATTGCCCGCCTCAACTGGCCCTTCTACCTGATGGCGCTCTGCGTCTTCGCCACCTCACTCTCCGGGGCCATTTGGCTAGCCGATCCCCTCCTCCGGGTCGGCTGCTCCATGGCATTTTTAGGATCCGCTTACTTCTTGTTTATCTCGCTCGGGGTCTCTCATTTGATCTACGACTCTTCGGATCTTTATCGATGGAATTGGCTCATCCGTCTGTGGCCAGAAAGTCCGCCATCTCATGCGATTTTTTGTCACGGAGGATTTGATGAAACATCAGAATCCGTACGATCATTATGGCCCGACTCTCACTGGTTTGTCTTAAATCACTTCGACGAATCGCTAATGACTGAGCCATCAATTCAACGCGCCCGCGTGCTCTTCCCACCAACCGTCGACACATTAAGCGCACCATTTAATCGTTGGCCCACCGCCAATCACTCCGCCGATCTCATCCTCGGCCTTCTCGCCATTCATGAACTGCGGAAGTCAGCAGACCGTGACGCGTGGTTCTCAGAGGCCCATCGGTGCCTGAAGAAAAATGGCCGAGTCGTTCTGGTTGAACATCTTCGAGACCTCCCCAACTTCCTCGCCTTTGGCCCAGGATTCTTCCACTTCCATTCCGCATCTAGTTGGAAAAGGAATTGGGAAGCGGGAGGCCTTCGATTACTCGAAAACTTTCCCGTGACCCCATGGGTGCGGGTATTTGTACTCGGAAGCTCATGAAAGAATCCCTACCCATGCTTTTTCGAATCGCCGGTGCTGGGTTGATTCTCCTCGCCTTCCTCCACATCCCCATCGGTCGTCATTTGCAGTGGCGCGAGGACGCCGCCCGAATGTCTCCTGCGAACGCTGCCATCTTTCATGTGCACGCCTTCTTTATCTGCGTGATTTTGATCATCATGGCCTTGCCTTGCTTATTCGAACCTCAGGTGTTTTTGGAACGCAGTCGCCCCGGAGGATGGATGGCCTTCTCCTATTCGATTTTCTGGGGCATCCGACTGTATTGCCAATGGTGGGTTTACCCCACCGCACTTTGGCGACACCGCCGCTTCGAGACGATCATCCATCTCTTGTTTACATTCATCTGGTTCGCCCTCTTCTCCCTATTTGGAATCAGCGCTGCCATCCAAGCAGGCTGGATGGCCTTCGCCAATCATTGACCCACCCATGCCCCCCAAACTAGTTCACCGCTGAGCGATCGCCCAATTCCAAACCACTGCCAAGAGAAGCCCATTGAGCGCAACCATCCGCGGCGCAGAAATGAGCAAATCCCCAGCAAAGCAAATTTCCAAAAGGTTCATCGTCAGAATGATCACCGTCTGCACAACCGCACACGCCGGCCGCTCCCAACCCGTCTGCACCCAGACGCCAATGAGCATCTCCCCAATCCCCACCAAGACGATCAACCAACCCCAGCGAATTCCCATCACCCTCTCGAGGATCTGACGATGCCTTGGCACCCGATTGAGCACTTTGCAATACAACCCAAACACCCACCAAACACTGGTGATCAAGACACCAGAAAAAACCAAAAATTCCGTGGACTGTAACAAATGCATTTCAGTTCCGGCGGGTTCTAGACAACGACAATTCCTCAAGCAGGTTGTCAACATGACCACGCGCATCGCCACTCCTATCAACACCAGGCGCCTTGAGCTTTAAAAATCTTCCCCTTACCCTCTGCCAAGTCCCCAGAAACCAAGAAAACTTCCAGTCTGGTTCGACATCCGCTTCCGCGGGCCATCTCGAATCCATCCTTAAATAAAAACCGCGGTGAGGGAGGGATTTGAACCCTCGATACCCTTTCGAGTATGCCGCTTTAGCAAAGCGGTGCTTTCGACCACTCAGCCACCTCACCGGTGAGCCTGCGACTATCGATCATCAACAAGCAGTTCTATTCATCACTTGATTGACGGAAGAGGGCAAGCAATTTCCCCCAAAATTTTCCGGGCAGCAGGATGCCAAACTTTCTCACCCAGCGCCTCGCATTGATGTGCAGAGCACCAACGAGGGAGCCAGTTGCGGCAGATCGCCAACGCAATTGGAGACCCGAGGCGGACGCGGAATCAACCGACGCGCGATGGGCTCCCCTTGTAGTCGGCGCTCGACACCGATAATCCGCTAGCCAAGCAAGCCGGACAGAGACGAAATTGGGGGTCCGCTTGCTCGGTTTCTTCAGAAAGCAGAAAGAGCACGTGACACGGATCATGCAGACAATTCACGAAGCGGTTCGTCTCCCGGCCAGAATGAGCACAGCGCCCTATGGAAACAAGTTCTTGGTCAACGCGGACCGTCATTCGCTGATCAAAAACAAAACACTCACCGAGCCAATGCTGATTGCCGAATTCCTCCTGATACGCCGCGATCCCACCATGCAACTGAAACACCTCGGTAAATCCCTTGCTCCGAAAGAGTGCCGATGCTTTTTCACAACGAATTCCTCCAGTACAATACATCAAAATCTTCCGATCTTTTAGATCCTCTAACTTCTCCAAGTAAGCAGGCAATTCGCGAAAATGACCAATATCGCAAGTCACGGCGTTCTCAAATTTTCCAGCGACCGACTCGTAGCGGTTTCGAACATCAAGCAGGACGACTTCGGGGTCATCCGTCAGCGTGCGCTTCCATTCCGCTGGACTAAGATGATTGTCTAAATCCGGGAGCAGTGGACCCGCTCCTAAAGTAACAATTTCTGGGCGCACCTTGATCACCAATTTTGGAAAAGTATCCGAGCTTCCAGCACTCACTTTAATCTCGATATCGGAAAAACGCGGATCCGCCCGCAAGGCTTCCACATAGGATTCCACCGCCACCCGAAGGCCAGCCAGCGTCCCATTGATTCCTTCGCTTGCAATCAAGATTCTCCCCTTCAGCCCAAGGCTGGTGCAAAGGTCGCGCTGCCAAGAAGCAAACTGCTCAGGATCCGCTATCGAATGATACTGGTAAAAAAGAATCACCGGATAATCGGGATACGAAGACGAGGAAACCCGACCAGCGGTCGAAGCGACGAATGGATCGTTAGTCATTGCGTTCGAATCGCATCCGAAAACAAGGATCGCAGATCGGATGCTGATGGAGATCAGGCAACCCCTTTCCACAGCGCCGACAACGGCGGACAGCCTTTCTTTTCAAAGAGTTAGAAATGTATTGATTGGTATCCGCACAGACCGCCAGCGCGGCTTCGATATCTGGAAAAAGATCAGGCATCCGATGATGCATCCACCGATAGGCTGCCAGAAGCCGAACGCGCCCCTCAGCCCCTTGAAGCTGAATCGCTGAAGTCGTCCCTCCCTCCGCCTCAAACTGCGGCCCGCGAGGCATCGGTGAAGGCACATCCGACGCAACCGCGGCCACCCAATGCCGCCACGTCCGCATATGATCCCCACTCCGCGTATCCACGGGACATGCACAAAGAGTAAACTGGGTCGCCAACGGCAGGCTGAAATCGTGAATCTGACTGGCAAGATCACGCATCGACGAAACATCCGCCTTGCAAAAAAGATCGGCGTCACCCGGCAAAGCCGCGAAACAATCAAGCAACGAAGGCAGGTCGTTTTTCCCCGTTTCTTGCGCAAGAAAATCAAGCATTTTCATGTGGGGAGCAATCGGCGCCGTTGTCGGCAACGGAACGGCCTCCGCCGCCATCGCCGTACGAATGTGATCCAGGTCACGCCGGTTTAAAGCCGTGACGACTCCGACCTCATGCATCCCAAATCGACCCGCACGACCCGCAATCTGGCGAATCGAAGAGTCGCTAAGGGTGATTTCCTTTTCACCGTCCCACTTGGTCAAAGTGGTAAAAACAATCGTTTTCACTGGCAAATTCAGCCCCATCCCAATGGCGTCTGTCGCTGAAACTACCCGAGCTTCCCCAGTAGCAAAACGACGAGCTTCTTCTCGGCGAACCTCAGGCGACAGAGCCCCATAAATCGCCGCACATTGCGTCGTCCCCAGCGTCTGCTTCCAAGCGAGAACATCCCGCCGAGAAAACGAGATGAAAGCCGTGGCGTCGCCAATCGGCTGATCGGGATCAAGCGGCCGTTCCGCCACTTCAAGGGAGGTTAATCTCTCCGTCCTTTGCACTTCCAACGGCTCACCGAGGCGATCAGCAATTTCCTGAAGAACGGCCTCAGCATCGGGTGATCCGACAAAAATCACCAACTTCGCATTGACCCCCACGATCGCCTGAGTCCAAGCCCAACCGCGATCCTTGTCCGCGATCATTTGCACTTCATCAATGATCGCCACCTCATATTCGGTGTCGGTAGCGAGCATTTCGATCGTGGAAGAGACATGACGAGCGTTGGGATCTGGAAATCTTTCTTCGCCAGTAATCAGGGAACAAGGCACTCCTGCAGAACGCATTCGATCCCAAAACTCCGCCGCCATCAGACGCAACGGAGCAAGATAAACCCCTGAATTGGCTGCGGAAAGATGCTGGAAAGCCGCGTAGGTTTTTCCCGAATTTGTTGGACCCGCAATCAACAAAAGTCGCCGCTGCCGCGCCCGAGCTCCTGGAAAGGTTTCGTGAAATCGATGCAGAGCAATCCCCTCAGCCATCCGATGATTGGCCGCACGGAGAGAAAGTTCGCGAACGATTCGAGCCGACCGATCGATAAACGCCCGGATTCCCAAGCGCCCTTCAAACTTCCGAAGTTCATCAAGAATGTCTCCATCGCTTAATCGATCCCGATGCTCAGCAACCGCTTGTCCGATTCGCGCAATCTGCGTCTGAATTTCCGCTTGCAATCCAGGCCGCCGATCCGCCGCCTCCGCCGAAAGTTGCTCTAAGCGGGCGGCAAAAATATCGGAGCGTTTCGGTCGGTTGAGGGTAAGAATGTCAAAGACTTGCAGGAAACACCCCAGTCCAGCGATCTCGATATTTTCACGGATCTCGACGACCACCATCGTCACATCCCTTTCGCAATAGAGATCCAACTCACGAGCCTCGGGCAGTTCCCGAAGACTTGGCCAGACATCGCGAAGCCACGATTTAAAAACTGGGCGTCCTCCTCGCGGATGGAAGGGAGCCAAACTGACTTCGAGACGCCGCCGAGCCAGCCAGTGATCGAATTCCAACCGTGAGAAAGATGTGGGGCGCTGTTCTAAGTCCGGCATGAGAGAGTGGTGGTCATGAATCTACAATGATTGGGACTTTAGCCTGCAAAGAAAAGAAGACCAATAGCCAATTGCTTCTCGAAGAACAAAGGATTGGAGAACCTTTAAACTAAACTGGAAAACCGACTGAGCTGGAGAACGGGTCGCCCTTCCTCTCTCGATAAGCTGAGGTCCACCTCAAACTCCGCGACCCAGTCATTTGCCTCTGCTGGATCCACTAACATCTGCTGAACCCGCCACTGCCGGCGATCGGGCGAGGGGTTCACATAAGTATGCCGAAGATTCCGAGCTTCAGGATCGAGACGAATATTTTCGTGCCCTAGTCGATATTCAGCGAGTGCCACTTCCATCCTTAGCACCGTCCAAGGCTCAGCTTCAACCGAGGGTTGACCATTGAACAGCGCAAGGGCCGCATCAGTCCGCCCATCGATCAGGTGGCGAAGAAAAGTAAAAATTTCAAGGCGAACCGCGGCCGTGAAAGCCTTGGCGTCGCGCGTAATGTCCCGCGTCTCTTCCGCACCAAACGGGCGAACCTCGGGGAGGTCGCTTGGCGGAAGATAATTTGGATCGCGAAGCTTTTCCCACTCATCTAGGAGGCTAGAATCGATTTGACGAAGCAGCGCCGCCAGAAAGTCTTCCATCTCGACTATCGTCTCGTTCTTACTGCCATCGGGCACGGTTTGGGCAAGAACTTTGTAGACGCTAGAAAGATGGCGAAGAAGGATGCCCTCGGATCGTTCAAGATCATAAATTTTAATGTAATCAGCGAAGGACCGAAAATCCTCAAACATTTCGCGAGCGATTGATTTAGGGCGGATATTTTCCCGCTCAATCCACGGATGTTCGGCCGCGAAAGCATTAAAGGAAGCATAGATGAAATCACGGTTGGGCTTGGGATGTTCGAGACGCTCAAGCTCCTCCATTCTCTTCTCATAGGGGACTCCCTCCGCCTTCATTTCTGCCATCGCTCGGTCTTTTACCTTTCTCAACTGGCTTCGCAAAATGGGATCAGGATCTTCAAGAATCGATTCCACTAAAGTCAGCACCACTAAAGCGTAATCAGGTGCCTTGGGATCAATTTGCCGCAAGGTATCTAGGAGATAAAGTGAGAGCGTCTGATTCATCGAGAAGTCGTCTTGAAGCTCAAGATTCACTCGCACCTTGGCGCCTTCAATCGTCTGGGGGATCAATTGAAGAATTTTCGCTTCATGAAGAGCCCGGAAAAGTTCCCATCCCCTTTTTCGGAGAGCCTGCTTCGCTTTGGGTGGCTCGTGCGAATGGGCCACCAAATGTTGAAGAGCCCTGCAACCATCACTCGGTCGACTCAGAACATTCAAAATCATCGCATGCGATATTTTAAACTGACTGGTAAGTCGTTCTGGCACACTTTGTAAAAGCCGATGAAATGTCTGCTTATCCCAGTTGACGAAGTTCCATTCGGGTGGCTTGCGCCGCACAAACTTTTTCCCCGTGGCCGCCTGCTTTTGCTCTAAAAGAAGATTTTCGATGGCGTGTGCAGGAGCTTGCGCAATCACCCAACCAGTATCGTCGAACCCTTTTCGCCCAGCCCGACCACTGATCTGATGAAAGTCACGCGCATTAAGGATCGCGGTCTTCTTTCCATTATATTTGCAAAGCTGGGTGAAAATAACCGTTCGAATAGGCACATTAATGCCCACACCAAGCGTATCCGTCCCACAAATCACCTTCAGCAACCCTCGCTGCGCAAGTTGCTCGACCAGAACGCGATACTTCGGCAGCAGTCCCGCGTGATGAATACCAATCCCATGCCGAATCCACTTCTTCACTTCCGGACCAAAAGGACTAGCAAATTTAAATCCGTGGAGGGCGTGAGCGATCTTTTCCTTCTCCTCTCGCGTGCAGACATTCGTACTCATGAAACTCTGCGCACTATCAGCGGCTTCACTTTGGGTAAAGTGGACCACGTAGACGGGGGTTTTACGAGTGGCCACCAGTTCCTCTAAGGTCGTGGCCAGCGGTGTCTCCGCGTAGCTGTACTCCAGAGGCACTGGGCGGACGCTCGAAGTCACCACCACCGTCGGCAAACCATTGAGTCGCGTCAACGCCTCCTGAAAAAAAGCGGGATCGCCCAGCGTAGCTGAGATCAGTAAAAACCGCGCCTTGCTTAAGGTCAGCAGGGGAATCTGCCAAGCAACCCCACGATCAGCGTCCGCGTAATAGTGGAACTCATCCATGATCACATCATCGACTTGAGCACCCGAACCCTCACGAAGAGCAAGGTTTGCAAGGATCTCGGCCGTACAACAAAGGATCGGGGCCCCTAAATTGACTGAGGCGTCCCCTGTGCTCAACCCGACTTTTTCGGGGCCGAAAAGGCGACAGAGAGCCAGCCACTTTTCATTGACCAAGGCTTTGATCGGACAAGTGTACACTGATCGCCGGCCTTGGGCGAGACTCTGATAATGGAGAGCAGCTGCCACCAACGATTTTCCAGAGCCCGTCGGGGTGGTGAGAATGAGATTGTTCCCATCGTAGAGCTCGAGAATCGCCTCCTCCTGCGCGGGATAAAGCTCGAGCTTTTGGTCAGCAACATAGGCAAGAAACCGATCAAGCAGCGCACTGTTATCCAATACGGAACCGGCAGGCGGAAGTGTAAGGATCGGTACGCTCACTGCTTGATGGACATCATCCCCAAAATTAACGAACCAAGGCTTCTACAGGTTCCAACGGCAGATCGGAACCCTCCGCTTTCGGAGAATCCTCGCGACGATTAGTCCGATGATCGCCAGCGATGAGGAGATAAACCGCTGGCAAGACAAAGAGGGTAAAGATCGTTCCAATCAGCATTCCCGAAACCAGCACGACTCCGATGCTATTCCTTGCCCCAGCTCCAGGACCACTGGCCAGAACTAGCGGAAAATGACCGGCGATCGTCGCCGCCGAAGTCATCAGGATGGGGCGAAGTCGAGTACCCGCAGCCTCGGTGACAGCGTCGAGTTTACTTCGCCCAATGGACTGAAGAGCGTTGGCAAATTCGACAATCAGAATCCCATTTTTTGCGACCAGACCAACGAGGGTAATCAGACCAACCTGACTATAAATATTCAGGGTCGTAAAACCCAGAAAGCCAAAGAGCAGGGCCCCAGTCAGGGCAAGGGGGACGGATCCAAAAAGAATCACAAACGGATCGCGAAAGCTCTCAAATTGGGCAGCGAGCACGAGAAAAATCAAAATGAAAGACAGTAAAAGGGTGGTGCTCAATTTGTGACCCTCACGGCGAAGCTGGCGAGCCTCTCCCGCATAATCGACAGTGACGCCTTTAGGAAGAATCGCCGCCGCCTCGTCCTCCAGAACTTTAAGCGCCTTGTCCAGAGTGACATGTGGAGGAATAGCCCCCTGAATTTTCGCCGAGTTTAGCTGTTGAAACCGATTGAGGGTTCTTGGCTGAGCTGACTCTTTGACCGTCGCAAAAGTCGAAAGTTGAACCAAACTCCCCTTGGGACCAGTCACATAAAAATCCTCAAGTTGTTCGGGATTCAAACGCTCGCTCCGCTTAACCTGTGGAATGACCTTGTAGCTCCGCCCTTGGATGCTAAATCGATTCACAAAATTGCCCCCGACCATCGTTCCGAGGTCCGCTCCCACTTGCTGAAGATTCAGGCCGAGTGAAGCGACTTTATCCCGGTCAAAGACGATCTCCGCCTGCGGCATATCATACTTCAAATCGGTATCAGCAAAGACGAAGACTTTGCTCTCGAACGCTTTAGCCACCAGTTTTTGAGCAAAGCCCAGAAGTTCCGCAGGTTCCGCAGTGGAAGAAATGATCAACTCCACTGGAAAATTTCCGCCACCAGGTAAGGGGGCCGGGGTCGTCGCGATCACCCGAAGCCCGGGAATCGCTCCCAACTTGCCGAAGGCTTCAGGCATCATTTGTTCGGCAGTTCGGGTCCTCTCGCTCCAAGGCTTTAAGCCCATCCCAGAGAACCCACCAAAAGGTTCCGTAATTTGAAAAGTGTGCCGAGTTTCAGGAAAAGATTGAAAAACTTCATTGACCAAAGGCGTAAAGAGCGCGGTTTGCTCAATCGTTGCGTTGGGCGCCGCTTGAACGATCCCCAAAATCACTCCCTGATCCTCTTTCGGCGCCAATTCACTAGGGGTGAAAAGAAAAAATGGCACTCCCAGCAAAATCACCAGCACCGCCAGCGTCAGGGTGACGGGACGCCACCGAAGGGTGTTGGTTAGGGTTCGAACGTATCTGTCTCGGAGTCGACTGAACTGTCGATTCACCCAACCAGCATAACCACGATGCGAATCGCCTTCCCGCAAGAGTTTTGAAGACATCATCGGGGAGAGGGTCAAGGCGACCACCCCAGAGACCAGAACCGCGCCAGCAAGCGTAAAGGCAAACTCGCGGAAAAGCGTTCCCGTCAATCCACCCTGAAGACCAATCGGAGCGTAAACCGCCGCCAGAGTAATCGTCATCGCGATCACCGGCCCAATTAATTCACGAGCGCCTTTAATCGCCGCCTGAAATGGGTTGAGACCCAAGTGCAGATAACGCTCGATATTTTCAACGACCACGATGGCATCGTCGACGACTAACCCCACAGAAAGAACCACCGCGAGAAGCGTCAGAAGGTTGATCGTAAAGCCAAAAGCCAGCATCAGACAGGCCGTTCCGATTAAGGAGATGGGAATGACCACCACCGGAATAATCACCGAGCGGAGCGTTCCCAGGAATAAAAAGATCACCACCACGACAATGATCAGCGTTTCCGTGAGTGTATGAATTACCTCTTTAAGAGCATCTTGAATGTACTTTGTCGCGTCGTAAGGAACGCCAAGAGTGATCCCAGAAGGGAGCTGTTTAGTGATTTCTGGCAACTCCGCTCGCACGGCCTTGATCACGTCCAAGGAATTAGCCGTAGGCAAGACCCAGATGCCCATGAAGGTGGCTTTTTGACCCGAAAAACGGACATCCGAGTTGTAGTCATCCGCCCCAACCTCGACTTCTGCCACGTCCTTTAATCGAATGATCGCCCCATCGTCCTCGCGCAAAGCAAGCTCTCGAAATTCGTCGACACTCCGTAAATCGGTGTTGGCAATCAGATTGAGGGAGATCATTGATCCCTTGGATATGCCGAGGGCAGAAAGGTAATTGTTCGCAGCCAGTGCTTGGCGGACTTGCGTCGGTGAAACATTTAAAGCCGCCATCCGATCCGGTTGTAACCAGATGCGCATGGCAAAATTGCGCGCCCCAAGAATATCCGCCTTTTGCACGCCACTCACCGCGGTGAGCTTGGGCTGAACGACCCGGGTAAGATAGTCGGTGATCTGATTCGGCTCGAGTAGGTCAGAGGCGAAGGAAATATACATCTGGGCAAACTGCGTGTCGCTTAGCGTGAGTTCGATGATCGGCGACTCAGACTCGACGGGCAGATCATTCCGAACTTGATTCACTTTCGCCTGAATCTGGGTAAGAGCGGCGTTGGTATCGTAGTTTAGCTTTAAATGAACGGTGATAATACTCAGCCCTGGAGCACTTTGCGACTCAAGATAATCGATCCCATCCGCGCTTGCGATCACTCGCTCGATTGGGGTGGTGACAAATCCCCGAACCAGATCAGCACTGGCACCGATATAGCGGGTTTTCACGTTGACCACCGCAATGTCACTGCGCGGATATTGGCGGACACTCAGTGAACTAATCGACTGCAACCCCGCAAGGAGGATGATTAAGCTAAGCACCGTGGCGAGCACAGGCTTGCGGATGAAGATATCAGTAAATCTCATTAATATCTGAGCCTAAGTGTTCGCTGGAGTCGGGTTCAGACTGTTGTTGGGTTGAACCCGATTGTCCACCTTGACGGGGGCCTTAGGACGCAGTTTAAAAACTCCACTGGAAACCACTTGGTCTCCCGCCGCTACCCCAGAAAGAATCGTCACTTGGTCTCCCCGCTTAGGTCCAAGTTTCACAAAGTGCTGCTCCACTATTAGTGACGATGGACCGTCACTCTTCACCACATAAACCGAGTCACCGTATGGCGCATAAGCCACCGCCGATGAGGGCACAGCAACCACCTTATCTTGCTCAGGCAAAAGTACCTCCACATTCACAAACATGCCCGCACGCAAGGCGTGTTCAGGATTTTTAATCGTTCCTTGAACCATGATATTGCGGGACTTTTCATCGAGTCGAGAGTTGATCGCCGTAATCTCGCCCAGAAATGTCTGCCGCGTGACACCATCCACCCCTACGCGGATTTTCCTTCCAGGATTCAACCGTTCGAAGTCCTTCTGCGGAATCGAGAACTCCACAAAAATTGGATCGAGCGACTCGATCGTCACAATCGACGCTCCCGGCTGTAAATACTGGCCCAAATTGATCTGACGAATTCCCGCCACCCCGTCAAATGGAGCGGTCAGCTGCTTGCGCCTGACCAGCGCCTCGGCATCCTCAAAAGTCGATTGCATTTGGCTGACTTGGCTTTGAGCCAAATCCCAATCTGATTGAGAGATCGCTTTTGTCGCCTGCAAATCCCGCTTCCGAGTAAGATCCGTCTTCGCAAATTGGAGGCGAGCTTCTGCCAATCGAAGCAGGGCTTCTTCTTGTTGAGTATCAAGCTTGACCAAAACATCCCCCCGCTTCACCGAGGCTCCCGAAACAAAGGCAATTTCGCGAACTATTCCTGCCAAATCCGTGCTTAGCGTCACCCCATTCACCGCTTTCATGGAGCCCACCGCACTCAGCACGGGTTGCCAGCTTTGCTCCTCGGCAATAATAGTGGTCACCGAAGTCGGCGGGGGCGCAAACTTTGCCCCCATCGCTTTGCCTTCCTTTATCCGGTGAAGCGTCCAATAGACTAATGCAAGTACAAAAATTCCCAGAAGGGTGAACATCAAAAGGAAGCGTTTTAACATAAGGCGAGTGCGATCAAATCAGGCGTCTGGCTCTCGTCAAGAATCAGTCCAAATTTTTTGAAGAGGCACTATACAAACGTTCCCAAGAAAATAGAACAAACCATACGATCAGCGAGGAATCATTGGACGCCTGAATTTCCGACGAACCGGTCAATAAACGAAAAAAATCCCAAGCCAACCGATCCATAGCCCGATCAACCGTAGAGGGAAAATTCCCCAGTTGTGCGAAGGTGACCATCCCCAATTCAGCCTCCAACTTGTTGCACACTTTTCAGACAATCGTCCACCGATCAGTTTTACCTAGCAAATGATTAGGAAATCTAGGCATAGATAGCAAGCCGCTCGCAGATCTGAATCCTCATCCTAAAATCTGCCCTCCAATCGCTCCCACATGACCACTGCAAGATGTTGCCGATCAACGATAAAATAAATCGACCGCGTTATGGCAACGCCACACAGAAGGCGACTTTTGCCGCAAGAGGAAACCCCACCCTGCCCTCTGATCTTCGGCTCCGTTTCAAGACCTTAAGAACAAAGTCGGGGCATGAATTCAACATCAGCACTTTCTGAGGCGTTCATAGCCACGACATAAAATCAATAGTAACCGTCTTCGGAACCATCAGAAACGATCAAGTCCTTTGCAGACTTTTAAAGAATAGCGATCACCAGACTTTCATTCCAGCGAAGACCAACCAATCAATGGATAAATCAAAAATCAAGGGGGTTTCTGAAGAAACCAGCAACCGTCCAGTGGCGTTGCCTAAGGCTCATAAAGAGCTGCAAACTCTCAAACTCCGCTTGGCCACCTTAGAAAAAGAAAACGCCGACTTGCGAAGTTCGCAAAAGACTCTGCAAGAGTCAGCCCAGCAACATGCTGACCTCTACAACTTTGCCCCAGTAGGTTTCGTCACCTTTTCGGAGTCTGGATTTATTCTGACCATCAACGACGCTTTATCAAATACTATCGGTGAAACCAAAGAAATTTTAATCGGAAAACCCCTCCAAAACTATCTTGCGTTTTCCGATCGCGAAAAATTTCTTCGTCATACCCATGGAACCAATAAAGTCGGCGAATTAGTTCAATCTGAACTCTGGATCATCAAGAAAGACAAAACGCTTTGCAAAATGCTTTTTCAAAGCGTACTCATCAAACGCCTTAAAAAAACATGTCTTTATCGAGGAAATACTACCGATATCAGTTCCTACAACGAAAAAAATGACACGAACAACACTGAGCAACAAGTACGGCAATTAGTCGAATCAACCAAAATTATCGCTTGGGAAAGACCCGCAAACTCTCACAGCTTTAGCTATGTGAGCCAATGGGCCCAAGAAATACTCGGACATCCAATTTCCCAATGGCATAACGATGGATTTTTCAGACAAAATATTGTTCATCCAGATGACTTAGAATACCTTATCAGTCAAACAAAAGAACAGGCAGAAACCAAAGACCACTTTGAGTTAGAATATCGACTAGTCAGACAAGATGGAAAAATTCTTTGGTTTCGGGATATCGTCCATGTAAAAAGAAGCATCTATGGACAAGAATCAATCAAAGGATTTCTCATCGATATTACAGAACAAAAACTCTCGGAGCTAACTACTTTAAGTCGCGAGCAAAACTTCCGAAAAATGACTGCCGCAATCGGTCAAGTGTTTTGGATGAGTGATATCTTGACAAATCAGATAATTTACATCAGCTCCGCATATGAGCAGATCTGGGGCCGGAGCTGCCTTTCCTTGTACGAAAAACCCCAGAGCTGGTTGGCGTCAATTCATCCTGATGATGTGATCATCTACGATGCAGCCACGAGCAATAATAACAAAAATCCCCAATACGATATTGAATACCGGATTATCCGTCCCGATGGAAACGAACGATGGATTCATGATCGCGCTTTCCCGATTTCCGGCGAATCCGGAGAAATCAATCGAATGTCTGGCGTAGCGGAAGACATCACCGAAGTAAAACATGCAGAAATTCGTCGGAAGTTTAAAAATGAAATTACCCATCTACTAAGCAAGTCCGCCTCAGTCGACGATGTCATTAACCACTTTTTGAAAAACGCCACGGAGCTTTTCCATTGGGAAGTCGGAGAATTCTGGGAGGTGAGTCCACCCCCTTCATCAAAGAGCTCGAAAATGAGCCACTCCTCATCACACCCAATCCAAAAATTCGCTGATTTCTTGGAGAAAAGTAAATCTTTGATTGAATCAGATTCTGCCATGGAGGAGTTGATGAAATCCCCAACGGCCACATGGATTCCAGATCTGAAAAGCTCATCAGCATTTTATCGCAAAAAACTCGCCGCCAAGGCCGGCCTAAAGTCCGCGATCATCCTTCCGCTTAGCAATAAAGATCAGTTGACGCGAGGAGCGATCTTCTTCAGCCAAAGACCTACGCAACCGGATATTCAATTAATCCAAATGCTCGAGAACCTCGGCGAGCAGATCAGCCAATTCATTGACCGAAAAGCCATCGAGGAACAACTTCTCGACGCCCTGGAGTTTAATCGGATCGTCATCGGTGGAGCCCAAGCCGGAATTGTCGTTTGGGATGCGAATGCTCGCTTCGTCGTCTGGAATCCCTACATGGAGGAGATCACTGGGTATTACGCGAAAAATCTCCTCGGCAAAACTACCGCGGATTCTATACCTGAATTTGATAGCACAATCCTCAGCCAAATCTTTGATCGTGTCATCAAAGGGGAGATTTTCTCACCGCCTGATATCCAATTTCATCTTCCGCTGACGGAAAAACAAGGGTGGCTCGCCACTCGATTCGCCCCTTGGAAAAATCGCCAGCAAGAGATCGTTGGGGTGATGGCAGCCATCCGCGATGTGACTGACCGACGCCGACTAGAAGCCGAAATTCTCCAGATTAGTGATCATGAAAAACAGCGCATTGGCCAAGATCTCCACGACGACATTTGTCAGCAGTTAATGGGGATCGAATTTCGCCTTGAGGCACTTGCACTGAAGTTCTCCCAAACTCCTGATGTCCGTACCGGCACCGAGGATATCGGCCAACTCCTCCGTAAAGCCACCAAAAACGCCCGCTCTCTAGCCCAGGTCCTTTCCCCGGTTATTCCTGAACCTGAAGGCCTGATGATTGCCCTCCAAGGACTGGCGGCCCACACCGAATTACTTTTTAGTATCAAGTGCACTTTTCGTTGCCAAGATCCAGTCTTGGTCTACGATTTTCAGACCGCCGCCCACCTTTACCGGATCGCTCAAGAATCTATCACAAATGCCGTTAAGCATGGACTTTCTAAACATATTTCCATAGATCTCTTTCATTCCAATCATAAAAGCACCCTCTCAATCTCTGACAACGGCAAAGACTCACCATTTCCAACTAACTCGACCACCGGAAAAGGGATGGGCATACGGATTATGCAATATCGATCTGATATGATCGGCGGCACCCTCCAAATCAGCAAAAATAATAAAAATCGAGTTGTCATAACCTGCTCATTCAACAATACTCTCCACCAAAGTCTCCGCAATCCCAAAAAACACCATGAACAACCCCGATCAATCAAAAATTAACTCCAAAGTCCAAATCTTAATTGTCGACGACCATCCGATGACCCGCGATGGCATTGCACAACTAATCAACGAACAAACGGATCTCGAAGTCTGTGCACAAGCCAGCACCGCAGCCGAAGCCCTTAGCCTAACTGCGGAAAAAAAACCTCAAATTATTGTCCTCGATCTGACGCTTCCTGACCGCAGCGGAATCGAACTCATTCGCGATCTCAAAGCAATCAGTACCGAAATTCGCATTTTAGTCCTGACAATGCATGACGAAGAAGTCTATGGCGAACGCGCCCTCCGAGCAGGAGCCGACGGATACCTGATGAAAGTGGAGGGCGGGCGAAAACTCCTCAACGCTATTCAATCTGTGATCGCAGGCGAAATTTCTGTCAGCACCACCCTTTCTTCAGGAATCATGCGGGGAATCACTGGCAGAACACCATCGAAGAAAGACCAAGTCCTTAAAGAGCTGAGTGGCAGAGAACTGGAGGTTTTTCTCCTCCTCGGTGAAGGCATTCCAACTCGGGCAATCGGCGTCCGCTTGAATGTGACCGCTAAGACCGTCGAAGCGCACCGCACCAACATCAAAACAAAACTCGGAATCGCCACAGCTTCAGCACTAATTTCCTATGCTGCCCGCTGGGGTAACTCCGAGCAACTTCCTACCTAAATCCTCCCTTAATGTAGGTCACTGGCTGATCGTTCAATGTTCCATCCTCGGTGCCGATGACGAACGCGCATTCTTATGGATCAAAGGGGAAATCCTTCACCGCAAATCCACGCGACCAGTAACACCGATCACCCCAACCAACCAACTTTGGGCTTGAGAGTTCACCCGCCTCCCCTCACTTTCCCGACCCTTATGAGTTCGCCAAAAGAGATCCCCTTGATGGAAAAAATCGTTTCGCTCTGCAAACGACGAGGCTTCATTTTTCAAAGTTCCGAAATCTACGGGGGAATTAACGGTTTTTGGGACTACGGTCCACTCGGAGCCGAACTAAAACGCAATCTCCGCGAAACTTGGTGGAAATCCATGTTCCGCGAGAGAGAAGATGTTGTTCCACTCGACGCCACGATCATCATGCATCCAGCCATCTGGAAGGCGTCAGGACATGTCGAAACCTTTGCCGATATGATGATCGACTGCAAGACCTGCAAGGGTCGCTTTCGCGCAGACCATATCGGGGAGATTCCTTGCCCACAAAAGCCCAGCAAATCAGTCTCCGAGTGCGCTGGAGAAAAGACGGAACCCCGCCCGTTTAATTTGATGTTTCAAAGCTACGCCGGCCCACTGATCGCTGAAGAGAATAAGGTTTACCTTCGCCCAGAGACCGCCCAAGCAATCTTCGCTCAGTTTAAAAATGTCGTCGATTCCTCCCGAATGCAGGTTCCATTCGGAATCGGACAAATTGGAAAAGCCTTTCGAAACGAGATCACCCCACGCAACTTCACCTTCCGCTCGCGGGAGTTTGAGCAAATGGAGCTGGAATTCTTCATCAAACCAGACGAAGCCATCGAGGCAGTTTGTGGAGCAGTTCTCCCTTGGACAGACGGCGCCGACTTGACCGCTCCCCAACCAAACTGGGGCTGGCAGATGTGGCATCGCTACTGGGTCGCTCAGCGCACTAGTTATTATGCAGGCATCGGACTCAGTTCCGAGGTCCTCGATTATCACTGGCAAACCCCTCAAGAACTTGCCCACTACGCTCGCGCTTGCGTCGATATTCTCTGCAAGTTTCCCTTCGGCACTGAGGAACTGGAAGGAATCGCCGCTCGCGGAGATTTTGACCTCGCACAACACCAAAAACACTCAGGAAAATCCCTCGAAGTCTTTGATGACGAAGTGCGTCAAGCTTTTGCTAAATGGAGCGACGCCGAGCGATCCGCCCTCATCGAACGCAAAAAATCCACCGAACAGGCTAAGGAAAATGGCGGACTGACCGACTCCGAAATCGAGACTTGGGCGGAACGCCTCTTCAATGGCTTCTACCTTCCCCATGTCATCGAACCAAGCGCAGGCCTTGATCGCCTCGCTCTCGGCGTGCTCGCCCTTGCCTACTCCGAAGTGGAAAAGACCGACAACAAAGGAAAGTCAGAAAAGTTCACCGTCCTCCGTTTCCATCCCCGGGTCGCTCCAGTAAAAGTCGGCGTTTTCCCTCTGCTGAAGAACCGACCCGAGCTCGTCACCAAGGCCCGGGCAGTGTACGACAGCTTGAAGCGCCACTTCTCCGCCTTTTATGATGAGTCAGGGGCGATCGGTCGTCGATACGCCAGGCAAGATGAAATCGGCACCCCATTCTGCCTCACTATTGACTTTGACACCATCGGAGAAAACGGCCCAGAGCACCTTGATACCGTCACCCTTCGCCACCGTGACGACGGGCGCCAAGAAAGGGTAAAAATCAGCGATCTGCTTGGCATCATTCTGCCTCAAGTTCAGTAAGCTAAATTCCCCAGCAGAATTCGAAACCAGAAAATTCCGATAACTTCAAGGGGTCAATTACCCACCAGTCAACCGACACAACGGGATCCCCAAAACGCCCTGGTCTACCAGTTTTCCTGATTATGACTCATCGATCCACCCGACGATTCAACGCTCGCTGAACCGCCTCGAGGCATCCCCTTTGACGAACCATCAGAGGGTGAGCTACCACGATCATCTTTTGATTGTCTGCCTCAGCCATAATCGAACTTCGCGCAGGTAAAATAATCGCATCCAAGGGAGTCCATAGACTAGTGAACGAAATCGTCTTCAGCCGAACGGCATCCCGGGCAAGATCACGCAAAAATTCACTTTGAAAACGCATCTGTCGCCCCCCGGAATTTCCTAAAAAATAGGCAAGAAAAGTTCCATGATGCGGGGTGGAAATCGTCACCAAACGGTCCACCCTCTCCAGACCACCAAGCCGCTGTAAATAATAGCGGGCCACCAAACCACCCATACTGAAGGCAACCAGGTCAATCTTTTGCCCAGTCGAATACCTGCTCTGAATGAATTCTGCCAAATCCTCAGCCAAAACCTCCAAACCTTTTTGCCCCCAACTCGGCGTCAAACTAATCGTGTCAACCACCCGCCCCTGCCGTCGTAAATAGGCCGCCATCGGCTCCATCTTCCGCGCATCGTCTTTCAATCCATGGAGAAGGAGAACTGGATTCACTTCGGTCTCAACAGGCATATGATACAAACCTCCCATCAGGCAACCCAGACAACTCGTCTCAAATATCCAGATTGCGATAATGGCGAACTTCAAACTTCTCATGGCGTAAGGGAACATCAATCAGCTCGAAAAAGTTCTCAAAGGGAGGAAAAAACGTCTCCCCTTCCACCTCCTGAAAAACCAAACTCAGATAAAGCTCGGTGCAACGCGGGAGAAGCTGCGCGTAGACCTCAGCACCACCAATCACAAAGATTTCTTGGGGCGAATAACGACTTGGCGACAGCTCTTCGAGACTCTTGATCATCGTCACCCCTGGAATCGATTCCCCTCGGCTTAAAACCAAGTTCGTTCGATTGGGGAGCGGCTTCCCCATCGAATCAAAAGTCTTGCGCCCCATTAAAACCACCTGCCCAATAGTCATGCGCTTAAACCACTGAAAGTCTTCAGGCAAATGCCAAGGAATTTTTCCTGCACATCCGATGACTCGGTTTAATGACATCGCCGCAATCGCCTTCATTTGATTTCTAAAATACTCCGACACATCTTCTCTACTGAACCGACAAAGTTCCGAGCTGATGACGACAAACCGTCGGCCCCCGATCAATGTCCGCAGGGAGTTCACGCCACCCCGCCACATCAAAGAACACTCGCCGCCGATCAAACTTGGCAAAAATTCTCCCAATCGGTTGCGCAGTCACAATTGGAATCAAAATAGTCGCCGTCCGTCCAACAATCCGAATAGCCGCGGATCGACGAGACTCCCCCGTTTTGGAGTTCACTACGGGCACTTTCGCTGAACGACTTGGCAGAGAAAGCGTCCACCGCAGCCCACCCTCAAGCAATGTCTCCAAAGCAATTTGCACCGTCGCTCCCCCAAAACGAGTCAACCCCTTGGGAAGTTGAATTTTCAATCGTAATGCCCCACTCCCTTGATCCGCACTGACGATCGGATGATGCGGGTGCTTGCTTTCGGCTCGGAGCGGAACCGAGAAAGCCTCTTGATCTTTAGCGTAAGCTAGAAAGCGTTTTCTCGAAAGCATTTGCGTCTCATGCGCTTGGATGGCCTCCGCTTTCATCGCCTTTTCCAAAGGAGAAAGATCAAGGGAACAAACTGCCAAAAAGAGGGGCGACTTCGGTCGGTGCACCAGATAAGTCAAGATCGACCCCGCAACCACCCCCCGACGCACCAAACGATCAATCGCAATCCGCAATAAAACGAAAAACGCACTGTGATCAGGGTGCGTATCTTCTGCGGCTGGAGAAATGATGTATGTCGGATTCCATGCGACGATCTGCGACTCAATCAGCCCGATCGCTTCCTCATTCCCCGTCATTAACAAATCCGTGACTCCCTGATCCGGCCAGTTGAAGAAGTGGGCCTCCGCTGGCTGACCAACCCCCAGTTTGGCCAACGCATTCAATGCCTCCTGCTGTCTTCGACTTCCCCAACGACGCTGATCCTTCGCTTTAATCAACATCCGACGCTCCAGAATTCGTTGCGGCCAGGGATTTCGATCGCCGTTCGTTAAAAAAACCCAGCGCATTTGAGCTCCAGCCACTAACGCTTTCTGCGCCAATCCACCTCCACCAATCGACTCGTCATCAGGATGCGGAGCAAAGAACAGCACCCGATCCGATGCATGAAGTTGAAGAGTTGGATTCATCACTTAATTAAAAAAATCGTCGTCCGATCAAAAAACAACAAACCCTCTCGTAAGGCAAGAAGTCGCCAAGGCTATCGACACCCCGCTTTTTCAACACTTCCTCCCCTCAACCACCAGCGTATTTGCACGAATTTGAGCAAAACTCTTGTCGCCGAATCACTCATCCCTTTCGATCAACCTCAATAATCCACTCCGCCGTGCCCAATAGCCTCACCCCGATTCTTCTCCAACGCCTCGCCGAATCACCATCAGGATCAATCCCGATTCGCGATTTTATCGAGATCGCTCTCTATCACCCCGATCACGGCTACTATACCTCCGGCAAATCCCAGATCGGGCGCACTGGCGACTTCTTTACCAGCGTCAGCGTCGGCCCACTCTTTGGCACACTCCTCGCCTCCCAATTCGCCGAACTCTGGGAAAAACTCGGACGACCTACCCCCTTCACGATCGTCGAACAAGGCGCCCACCGCGGTGACTGCGCCCACGATCTTCTCACCGCACTCCAACTTCTTTCCCCACCCTGCTACGGCGTCACCCAATACCAAATCATCGAACCTTCACTTAGGCTTCGCTCCGCCCAAATCGAAAGACTCGCCAATTTTCCAAGCGAAAAACTTCGCTGGTTTTCCTCTCTCGAAGCACTCCCCGCGTTCACTGGCGTCCACTTTTCCAACGAACTCCTCGACGCATTTCCCGTTCACTCCGTGGTTTTTAATGGCGACGAATGGTCAGAAATTCACATCAAGCTCGATCAAGAAAAATTCCAACAAACCGAACGTCCCATCATCAACCAAAAATTACGATCCATCCTCCAAACCCTCCCCAAACTTCCCGCCGGCTACCAAACAGAAGTCAATTTAGCCGCCCTCTCTTGGATCGAATTACTCGAAACAAAGCTCACCAGAGGTTTCGTATTCATCATCGATTACGGCTTTTCACGAGCCGAATATTACCGCCCCGAACGCACCAGCGGGACCTTGACCGGCTACGCCAACCATCGGCGCGTGGCCGACCTCCTTGCCCATCCAGGCGAAGTCGATATCACCGCACACCTTGATTTTACTAGCCTCGCCGAACACGCTTTAGCCGCCGGCCTGCAAATCGCCGGCTTCACTGACCAACACCATTTCATCGTCGCCCTCGGCGCTAGCTACTTTCGCGAACCTCTCCCCTCAACCCCTGAAAAGGATCGAGAACTTCGCGCTTTTAAAACCCTCATGCACCCCCAAATCATGGGCCAAAAATTTCAAGTGCTCGCCTTACATAAACAAGTAAGCCCCACCCCTCTCGCCGGGTTCACCTTCGCCCGCGACTTCCTCATCACCCTCGGAATCTCCTCAAAGTCCTCCGATTAATCGCCATTCTCCCCGCTTATCCACTCGCCTTTATCGATCTTCTCCCTTAAAAACTTTCCGCTTTTCACATGCCGACCCATCGATCCACTCCGCTCGCCTCCCCCACCCGCCAAAAAAAACTCCTCGTTGCCAATCGCTCCGAAATCGCCATCCGAGTGATGCGGGCCGCCACCGAACTCGGACTTCGCACCGTAGCCATCTACGCCGAAGAAGATCGATTTTCAATGCACCGATTTAAAGCGGATGAGGCCTACCGCGTCGGCGAAGGAAAAGGACCTGTCGGCGCCTATCTCGATATCGAGGGCATCGTGGCCGTCGCCAAAGAACACGGCGTGGATCTCATCCATCCAGGATACGGTTTCCTTTCCGAAAATCCTCGTTTCGCCCGCGCCTGCAAGGAAGCCGGTATCGAATTTGTCGGCCCCAAAGCAGAACTACTCGAACTCATGGGCGATAAAGTCGCCGCTCGCGCTTTAACCCAAAAACTTCAAGTCCCCACTCTGCCCGGAACCGAAGAGCCCGTCAGCAATCGCGCCGATGCCCTGAAAATCGCCGCCCAAATCGGCTTCCCCCTCATCATCAAGGCCGCCTTCGGTGGGGGCGGTCGTGGAATGCGCGTGGTTCACAAACCTGGCGACCTCGACTCCCTTCTCGATGAGGCCCAAGGTGAAGCCGAGCGCGCCTTCGGCAACTCCTCGGTCTTTTTAGAAAAATACATTCCCCGCGCCAAACACATCGAAGTCCAAATCCTCGGCGATCGCCACGGCCATGTCCTTCACTTGCACGAACGCGATTGCTCGGTCCAACGCCGCCACCAAAAAGTCGTCGAGATTGCCCCTAGCGTCGGCCTCGATACCCGAGTTCGCGAAGAACTCTGCAATGCCGCCGTCCGCATCGCCCAAGAAATCGGCTACGATAACGCGGGCACGATCGAATTCCTTTATAACCTCGACACTAAAGAATGGTTCTTCATCGAGATGAACCCCCGAATCCAAGTCGAACACACCGTCACTGAACAAATCACCGGCATCGATCTCGTTCGCTCGCAGATTCTCATCGCCCAAGGCGCACAACTCCAAGGACCAGAACTTTGCTTGCCCGCACAAAAAGACATTCCTCGAATGGGTTTCGCCGTCCAATGCCGAGTCACCACCGAAGATCCCGAAAACAAATTCACCCCAAACTACGGAAAAATTCTCACCTTCCGACCAGCCGAAGGCTTCGGCATCCGCCTCGACGCCGGCATGGGCGATGCCGGTGCCGTCATCACGCCTTTCTACGACTCCCTACTCGTTAAAATCACCGCTAGCGGACAAACTTTTGATATGGCCCTCGATCGCATGGATCGGGCCCTTCGCGAATTCCGAATCCGTGGAGTGAAAACAAACATTCCCTTTCTCGAAAACGTCATCCACTTCCCCATCTTCAGGACTGGAGTGGCCACGACGACGATGATCGATACCTCACCCCAACTCTTTCAGTTTAAGCAAAAGCGCGACCGCGCAACCAAACTCCTCAGCTTCATTAGCAACGTCATCGTCAACGGCAACCCCCACGCCAAAGGCTACAAACCCGCCTCCCCACTCAATCCCGCTCCACTCCCCAATTGGGATCGCAAGGAAACTCCTCCTCCAGGAACCCGCCAACTTCTCCTCAAACTCGGACCAAAAAAGTTTGCCGAATGGACGCTCAAACAAAAGCGCCTCCTCGTCACCGACACGACCTTCCGCGATGCCCACCAATCCTTGATGGCGACCCGGGTTCGCACCATCGACATGGCAACAATCGCCGACGCCATCGCCCGCCGGACCCCTGAACTTTTTTCACTCGAAATGTGGGGCGGCGCGACCTTCGACACCGCCATGCGCTTCCTCAACGAGGACCCGTGGCAAAGACTCCGCGTCCTCCGCGAGCGCGTTCCCAACATCTGTTTTCAAATGCTCCTCCGAGGCGCAAACGCAGTCGGCTACACCAGTTATCCCGCAAACGTTGTCGCCGGTTTCGTCAAACACGCCGCCGAAAGCGGCATGGATATTTTTCGCGTATTCGACTCGCTCAACGATCTCACGAACATGAAAGCCGCCATGGAAGCGGTTCAAAATACTCACGGAATTTGTGAGGCCGCGATCTGCTACACTGGTGATATCCTTGACCCCGCTCGATCAAAGTACTCACTCAAGTACTATGTCGCCATGGCCAAAGAACTCGAGAAAATGGGCGCGCACTTTCTCGCCATCAAGGACATGGCGGGACTCTGTCGCCCCTACGCCACCAGCGCTCTCGTCAAAGCGCTCAAGGACTCCATCGGAATTCCCGTCCACTTTCACACCCACGACACCAGTGGCGTCAACGCCGGAAGCATCCTTCGCGCCGCCGATGCCGACTGCGATGTGGTCGATCTCGCGATCGCTTCCATGAGCGGATCCACCTCCCAACCGAACCTCAACTCCATCGTGGCCGCCCTTCAACATACTCCACGCGATACAGGTCTCGATCTCAGCACGCTCAACGAGTTCAGCGACTATTGGGAGCAAGTGAGGACCTTCTATTCGCCATTTGACACGGCCCCAAAAGCAGGGAGCGCCGAAGTCTATCTCCACGAAATGCCCGGTGGCCAATATACCAACTTAAAAGAACAGGCCGCCGCGATGGGCCTCGGCGCTCGCTGGCCGGAAATCGCTCGAACCTATCGCGAAGTCAATGATCTGTTCGGCGATATCGTCAAAGTAACCCCCTCAAGCAAGGTGGTCGGCGATATGGCTCTCTTCCTTTTTACCCGCGGAATCAAACCCGCCGATGTCGTCAATCTCCCCCCAGGAACAAGTTGGCCAGATAGCGTGATTGATATGCTTAGTGGCGGTCTCGGCCAACCAATCGGCGGTTGGCCCCCCGCCGTCGTCAAAGCCGTGCTTGGTACCACTAAACCCCAACGCATCAAACCAGCCCCCGTCAAACTCAAAGAAACTCAAGAGGAAGTCGCCACCAAAACGAAGCGCGATTCCAGCGCGGACGACCTCTACTCTCACCTAATGTATCCGGGCGTCTTCGCAGACTTCGCGAAGTTTCAACGCGAGTTCAGCGATGTCAGCTGCCTACCCACACCATCATTTTTCTATGGTCTAAAGCCCGGCGAAGAAATCAGCGTGTCCATCGAAACCGGGAAGGTGCTCTTCATTAAACTGATCAATGTCGGCACGGCCGATAACGAAGGCCGACGCGTGATCAGTTACGAACTCAACGGCATGCCACGGGAAGCCATCGTCCAAGATAAATCTGTCGCCCCTAAAACAAAATCCCGCGTCAAATCCGACGTCGCCGATCACCTCCAACTCGGCGCTCCCATCCCAGGCATGATCACTGCCCTCTCCGTAAGTGTCGGCACCAAGGTTCTCAAAGGAGATAAGCTCGTCACCCTCGAAGCCATGAAAATGCAGACCACCATCTACGCCCAAAAAGACGGCGTGGTCTCAGAATTACTCGTGGCCGTCGGCGACTCCGCAGAAGCAGGAGATTTACTCGTCAGACTTCGCGCCTAAAATCAGTACCAGACCGCTCCACTCCCTAGACTCGACGGCGACTCGGTGCCCAATGGGTTCGCACATAGTCCTCCACAGCGTCCTCCCATGGTCGTGGAATCATCCCCGTGGTCCGTTCAAATAATTCCGTGCTCATTGCGCTATACACAGGTCGCCGGGCCAAAAATGCCTTCAGATCCGCGAGCTTCAATCCACCCACCTGACGACCACGCAACTCCACCCCAGCCGCCACCGCACAGTTAATCGCGTGCTGCCCATACTCCTGCCAAGTACAGAACCCGCGATTGCACAAATGAACCACCCCGCTCATCGAGTCCCTCTCCAGCAGTGGCCGAAGCAATCCTGCAATATCCAAAGTATATGTCGGCACAGCCACCTTATCCTCAATCGCTTGCACCGCCTCATAATCAATCGCCCTCTGCAAAATTTGATCAACAAAGCTCGCTCGATCTGGCCCAAATACCCAAGAAACCCGCACCGCAAGATGCTCCTCGCCAAAAGCTTGCAGACATTGCTCGCCTCGAAGCTTCGACTCCCCATAGACACTCACGGGATGGACTTCATCCTTCTCAGTATAGGGCTGGCGCTTCTCCCCTCCAAAAACGTAGTCCGTACTAATCTGCACGCACCGAGCCCCCTTCGCCGTACAAATCTCCCCTAACGTCGCCACCGCTTGCCCATTCAGAAGCAAGGCCTCCGCTGGTTCCTTCTCACAACGATCCACATTCGTCTGCGCCGCACAATTCACCAAGACATCAAAATCTAGCCCACTCAACTTTCCGCGGACCTCCTCAAAATTTCCAATATCCATTTGCTGATGATTAAATCCCACCACCGCATCCCCACGCGCCTGCCATTCGCGAAGCAAAGCCGCTCCCAACCGACCGCCGCTCCCAATAATGACGATTCTTTTCCCCATATTTTAGCTCTTTAAAAGAGGCGTCCACCACTCCGGATGAAGAACATACCAGTCGATCGTCTCAATAATTCCCTCCTCATGCCGGTGACACGGTTTCCACTGCAATTCGCGATGCGCCTTTGTCGAATCAATCGCATAGCGCCGATCGTGCCCAAGTCGGTCCGTCACATATTCAATCAAGCTCTCCGGCTTTCCAAGGTGAGCGAGGATCCGCTTGACGACATCAATATTTCGCAACTCGCCGTCAGATCCAATATTGTAAACTTGCCCCGATTTCCCATTCATCAAGGCCGCCAAGATTGCCGCACAATGATCTTCCACATGAATCCAATCGCGCACATTCAGCCCATCCCCATAAACTGGCAAAGCATTGCCTCCCATCGCTTTAATAATCATAAGCGGGATGAGCTTCTCGGGAAACTGGTAGGGCCCGTAGTTGTTTGAACAACGGGTAATCACGACCCTCATCCCATAGGTGTGGTGGTAGGCAAGTGCGAGCAGGTCCGCCGATGCCTTACTCGCCGAATAAGGCGAACTCGGCTCAAGCGGCGAGCTTTCCGTAAACTTTCCCTCAGGCCCCAGCGATCCATATACCTCGTCGGTAGAGATTTGCACAAAACGCTCAACCCCATGACGCCGAGCCGCATTCAACAATGTCGAAGTCCCAACCACATTCGTATGAATGAAGTCTCCAGGTGAATCAATCGACCGATCCACATGCGACTCAGCCGCAAAATTGATCACCGCAAAATAGTCATGCTTGCTTAGCACCTGATCCACTTTCTCCGCGTCGCAGATGTCTGCCTTCAGAAACTCATAGCGTTCGCCATAATCTGCCACAACCCCCGCAAGGTTGGCGGGATTCCCAGCGTAGGTCAGCGCATCGATATTCGTAATCTTCGCCAAATCGTTGCGCGCAAGCAAATAACCAATAAAATTACTGCCAATAAAGCCACAGCCACCAGTGACGAGAATTCTCATAGGAGGCGGTTTCTAACAACGGAAAATTGCCAACGCTAGGCTTTTCTGGATCCTTGATAAGTTCGTGGATGATCAAGTCATCTCCCAAAATCCCCCCCACCCTCCCCTTCACCTCGTTTCCACTCACTCATTCCTTTTTCGGTTGCCTCGGCTTCGACGCCACAGCCGTAGTTTCCACGAGAATGTCCTTGCCGAACTCTCGGTGAAATGTCCCCCGCGCACCCCGCAAAATGACCCGGTTTTCTGTAAACAAATCTCGATAAGTACTGCACTTTTCAAAAGTGTCCCCGATCGCCTTCATTCTTCCTTCCATCTGCTTTCGCAGCCGAGTGAGCACCTCCCGCTGGTCGGGTTCTTTCGCCAGATTCTTCTTCTGCAATGGGTCAGCCTGATGATCAAAAAGAAGCTCCTCCCCGTCCCGAAGGTAGCGTGCATAGGTGTAGCGGTGATCTCGAATCGCCCGCCACTCAAATCCATCCTGCCAAAGATAGGTATGCCCAATCCCTTGAAGCAATACGGCGGTTGGCTCAGGCCCCTTCTGACCCAACGCCAGATGCGCCAAATTCATCCCTTCTACCGCTTGCGGAATTTCCCGGCCAGCCAACCCTAAAAGTGTCGGCATCAAGTCAACCGTAGAAATACAGGCATCCGAACTCGCCCCCGCGGCAATCTTCCCCGGCCACCGAACAATCATCGGCACGCGCACCGCCTCCTCATAAAATGTCATCTTAAAAACTCGCCCATGCGCGCCAAACATTTCCCCATGGTCACTCGTAAACAACACAATCGTGTTCTCCCTCAATCCCTCCGCATCCAGAGACGCCAATAATCGTCCCACTTGCTCATCCAAAGCCGCCGTCATCGCGTAGTACACCCGCTGAAACTCTTCCATCTGTGGCTTCCAATACTGAATCCACTTCTGCGGATCCGCATTCCGATCCATGTAATGATCCGGTTGATCACTCCAACTTTCCGGCAAAGGAAACGCCTTCCCCTTAAATCGCTCATACCATTCCCCAGGCACATTGCTCTTGACCCACGGATCATGGGGCGTGCTCAAAGCCAACAACATAAAAAAAGGCTCTTTTTGCTTCGCATGCTCCTTCACTCGATCAATCGCCAGATCCACAAACCGAGCATCCCCAAAACCCTCAATCCGTTCAGGCTTCGGGGTGTCGCGAAAGTACCAAGCCTCATAGTTCTGGTGATTAAAATTGTAACCCGCCCAATAGGAATCAAAGCCCATCCGATACGGTCCAGGCGGCGTAAAAGCGTTCTCAACCGCATCGTGGTGCCCAGCTTCCGCAGCCCATAAATGCCACTTTCCCAGATGATCACAGGCGTACTTCCCGCGACCAAACATGTGCGCGATGCTGTCTTGATTAGGATTTAAGCGTAGCTCATTCACGGCCACCCCCGTGGTAGTTGTATGTTTCCCCGTCAACAATGATCCTCGAAACGCCGTGCAAACGGGGGTGTTTGACACAAATTGCCTAAAGCTCATTCCCTCAGCAGCCAGACGATCGATATTCGGCGTCATCGCCCGAGAATCACCAGCGTATCCCACCGACTGATAGCGAAGCTGATCGGCGACGATCACAATCACATTCGGCTTGCTCAGATCCGCCGCCAGGCAAACCCCAGACACTTCCACGATCATTACCGCTATCCCAAAGACCATCCGCGAAGACATCTTTCGCAAAGTAAATCGATCAATCTCCTCCCAATTACTACTACGCAAGTGATTCATATTTAGACGTTTTCCATAGCTCAGCGGGTTATTCTATCTGCGATTTTCATTACATAAATACCCCGAAACAGACGGCTCGCTCACGCAAATAAATCCCCAATCACCTGACCATGAACATCAGTTAAACGGTAGTCTCGCCCCGAATATCGATAGGTCAGCCGCTCATGATCCAGCCCCATCAAATGAAGGATCGTGGCGTGCAGGTCATGCACATGAACCCGATTCTCCACCGCACTCAGACCAAATTCGTCGGTCGATCCATAGCTGAGCCCACCGCGTACTCCTCCACCAGCCATCCAAATTGTATAGCCGTAATGGTCATGATCCCTCCCCTTCGCCCCCTCTGAAGTCGGCGCCCGCCCAAATTCTCCCCCCCACAGAACTAAGGTGTCCTCCAACAATCCTCGCCCCTTCAAATCTTTCAAAAGGGCGGCAATCCCCCGATCACAAGCCCGAGCCAACTCCGCATGGCCATCCACAATATTTTCATGACCAGTATCCCAGGCAATGTCGTAGCCACTAATCGAATGGGAAATCTGTACCACCCTCACCCCCTCCTCAATCAGTCGACGCGCAATCAAACACCCCTTGGAAAATTCACTGTCACCATAAAGATCACGAGTCGCCTGACTTTCCTTGGTAATATCAAAAACCTCCGGAACAGAAATCTGCATGCGAAATGCCATCTCCATTGACTGAATCGCGGCTTCCAGTTGCTGATCTTTTTCACTTCGGTTCAAATGCATCTGATTTAACTGCGTAAGCAAATCAGCCTGAACTCGTTGCTCAGAACGCGGAACGGCATTCCTCACATCCCGAATCGCCGCCGAAGGCTTCATCTCTCGCACATTCACATAAGATCCAGCATAAGCTCCTGGAAGAAAGGAGTTTCCCCAATTAGCGGCCTTCCCCCGAGGCTGAGCGACCGGCGACATCGCCACAAATCCAGGGAGATTTTTGCTTTCCGAACCCAATCCATAGACCAACCACGATCCCATGCTCGGGCGGTTCGGTTGTAAGGCACCGAGATTCGTCATCAGAATCGCCCCAGCGTGCTCCGGAATGTCGGTATGCATGGAGTGCACAAAGCAAATATCATCCACGCATTGGGCGGTTTCAGGAAAAATATCACTGACCCATTTGCCACACTTCCCGTATTGCTTAAATCCAAACGGCGAAGGCATCAGACCCATTTTCGTGTTTCGAAGTGACTTTCGATCAACCAGATCAGGCCGCTGGCCTGCATGCTTTGCCAGCATCGGCTTATAGTCAAACGTATCGACCTGGGACGGACCGCCCGGCATAAAAAGTTGAATGATCCGCTTGGCTCGCGGAGCAAAGTGTGGCCCTTGCGAAGAAACCAGGGGCACCGTCTCCCCGAAACTTCGCTCACTAAACAAACTCGCCAACCCGATCCCCCCAATCCCCGCGCCCATCCTTCGCAACGCTTCACGCCGCGAAACCGAACGAAAAATGGCTTCCCGATATTCCTGCTGATGCTGTTGAAATTTCATTGAACAATTTTACTCCTCACTGGATTTGCATGAATTCGTGGGTACTCAAAAGGACCTGCGCATACTTGGGCCAATTCTCAGGATGATCGCGAAGAAAATTCACCCCAGCTTTCATTTCCTGATCTTCAGGTAGCCGACCATACAATCGCTCGTAAGCCACTCGAATCCGCGCTTCGTCATTACCGAAAGACTCAAGCAAATGAGCTAAAGCCTTAGCCCGCTTGAGCATAAACTGGTTATTCATCATAAACAGATATTGCTGTGGCACAGTGGTGGTTGCCCGCCGATCAGCGGTCGCTTGCGCAGGAGGAAAGTCAAATAATCGGAAGAATGCGTCGGAATCAAATTGGTCTCCACTCCGGCTAATCTTCGCGTAAATCGATCGACGCGGACTCTCGAGAATTTTTTCTATCGGCACACCACCCACCGTCGGATCCAGCTCTCCACTCACCGCGAGTAGACTGTCTCGCCAATCTTCCACCTCCAACTTCCGGGGATTCATCCGCCAAAGTCGGCGGTTGTCTCCATCAATCGCAAATTTAGCCCCATCATACGCACTGCTCATTTGCCAAGTAGCAGACCGAAGAATCTCCCGGTGCAACCACTTTAATGACCACCCGTGCTCCATAAAACGTGCCGCCAACCAGTCAAGGACTTCGGGGTGCGTCGGCTTTTCCCCCAGAATTCCGAAATTCCCAGAAGTTCGCACCAGCCCTTCGCCGAAGTGCCACTGCCAGACTCGGTTAACCATGACTCTCGCCGTCAATGGATTGTCTGGACGAACAACAGCCGCAGCCAACTCCCGACGACCGCTTCCCTCCGTAAAGTGCGGCGCGTTTGCACCCGCAATGATTTCCAAAAAACGGCGAGGAACCAAATCCCCACGTTTCCCAAGGTCACCTCGAATGGCGACATGCATATCCGCCCGACCAGTGTCCTTCAAAATATGGGCGCCGATAGGTTTCATCGGCGCATCCTTTTTCGCTCGGTCCACATTTTCTTTTAACTGATCGAATTTTTCCTGTTCTCCCGGACCCAGTACCCTCTTCCCCTTTTTCCCACCGCCCTCGCTATCCTTAGTAAACTCATTGAAGATTTTTTGGGCTTCGCGAATTTTCTCCTGCCCGAGCTTGTGCGCGTCCGTCGATTCCTGGCTCGCCAAGGAAATCTCCACGGGAGCTGTATTGTGAAATACCCCTGCAATGGCATAGTAATCCTTCGTCGTAATCGGATCAAACTTGTGGTCGTGACAACGCGCACAAGCCACGGTCAAACCAAGAAAAGCCCTCGAAAAAGTATCCACCCGATCCGATAGCGTCTCTGCCTGTGCAAGTAACTGGGCCACAGGATCGTTCCCATCGGAAATATAAGTGGGCCCCACCGCAAAAAAACCTGTCCCCACAGGATACGCCTCAGGCTTTTCCAGATCCCCCGCAATTTGCCGAGAAACAAACTGATCATATGGGAGATCGTCGTTGAAAGATTTCACCACCCAATCTCGGTAATTCCAAGCGTAAGGCAGATTGGGCCCATCCGTAGAACCTCCCAGTCCGTCGCTATATCGTGCCACATCCAACCAATGGCGCCCCCAGCGCTCACCATAGTGCTCCGATTCCAATAACTCATCGACGACTTCAGAAAACGCTTCAGGTCGCTTGTCACTCAAAAAGTCCTTAACCTGTTCCGGTGTCGGGGGTAATCCGATCAAATCCAGATACACACGCCGAATCAGGGTCCGCGAATCCGCTTGCGGATTCGGCTTCAATCCCGCGCCCGCCAATCCAGCAAAGACCAATCGGTCAAACTCCGTTTTTGCCCACCCGCCATCCTCAACCTGCGGAGGTTTCGCGAGAACCACCGGACGAAAAGACCAATGCTCTCGGCGCATCTTCTCCCAATCGTACGGCGCTTTTGTCACCAACCCCTCCTCAACCTTCGGCAACAAACTTGGCCAAGGCGCCCCCATCGCTACCCATTTGGTTAAATCGCCAATCTCAAGATCAGAAAGTTTTCGCTTCGGTGGCATCGCCGTATCCGCATCTTTATAGCGAATTGCTTGAATGATTAAGCTCCGCTCAGTATCGCCCGGCACCATCGCCGCCCCACTATCTCCCCCCTTGACCATCCCCATCCGACTACTCAACCGAAGTCCACCCTTGACTTTTTTGGGCTCTTCACCATGACAACGGAAACAATGATCAACCAAGATCGGACGGACTTTATTCTCGAAAAATTCCCATCCAAGAGAGTCGCCAGCACGATCTTCCACATCGGTTGCTCTACTCCCTTTCGCCAATTCTTCCGCCCCCCATCCCGAATGTAGGAATCCCGAGAATACGAGGATGACTAACCATTTTCTCATCGCTTAAACATCTGAGAGTTAATCTCAACTCTCAGGAACTCTTTGGAAAAAATTCATCCGCTATCTCTCCACTTCATTCTCTTTAATTATCTCCAGATTCCCCATCCCAAGTTGGAGGAATGTTACCCGCATTCCACTCATCCCAAGCCAATTGCAGTTCAGTGACGACCTCAGGGCGATCACCACTAAGATCTTTTTTCTGTCCGATATCGTCACGGAGATTAAATAACCTTCTTCCACCCGACCCATCCGCGTTCACCAGATTCCAGTCTCCCTTTCGCACCGCCGTCTGCTTCCCAAAGCGCCAAAACAACGCGGGGTGAGGTGCGGATTCCCTCTCTCCTCGTAGATATGGCAAAAGATTCACCCCATCCACTTTCGCAGCAACGGGAAGTGGAATCCCCGCCGCCGCCAAAGCCGTCGGTAAAATGTCCAACTGGATCACGGGGTCCGCAAATATCTTCCCTGAGGGAATGTTTCCTTTCCACTGCATAATCCAAGGAACACGAATGCCCCCTTCCCACGTAGTCGTCTTCGTCCCGCGAAGGGGACCATTGCTCGATCCGTTCGCGATCGGGCCCCCATTATCACTAATAAAAAAGACCAAGGTCTTTTCTTCCAGTCCCTCCATCTTCAACTTCGACATCACCGCTCCAACCGCATCGTCCAGCGCACTCGTCATCGCCGCATAGGTTCGCCTTCGACGATCCTCAATTTGTAAAAAACGATTCTCACCCGCCTCAGTCGCCTGCAACGGCGTGTGCACCGCGTTAAAAGATAGGTAGAGAAAAAAGGGACTCTCCTTTTTGCGGGAGATAAAATCCAAAGCTTCTCGCTTAAATGCATCGGTCAGATATTCCCGTTCTTCGACCATCTCCCGGCCCCGATTAAATCGCACAACTTGCTTTCCCGGAAGATACGGACGCGCCCCGCCGAGAAAGCCAAAGAACTCCGTAAATCCACGCTCCAAAGGATGAAATGCTGGCTTCCAACCGAGATGCCACTTTCCGATCAGCGCCGTCGAATAACCCGCACCGCGAAAGTAGTCGGCAATCGTCACTTCACCAACCCTCAATCCGAAGTTCTCCGGAACCTTCCCGCCTGGATTAAATTCGTGGCCAAAACGATTCTGATACCGCCCAGTCAGCAATCCCGCCCGAGATGGAGAGCAAAGCGGTGCAGAAACATAGCCACTGGAAGCAGAAACTCCCCGGCGAGCCATGGCGTCAATCTCTGGCGTTGGAATATCTTTGCACCCATGCATCCCAATGTCTCCAAAGCCGAGGTCATCAGCCACGATGACGATCACGTTCGGCCTTTGATTTTCCGCCCGCACCCCTTCTGGAGGTTCGGCTAACGCCCCCAAGGGCAACACCAACCACGAGAAAAGAAAAATCCAACGCCAACGGTCATTCATTGGGTCAAAATAAACTCCCAATAGAACCCAACATCAAGCTCCACCCTAGGAAAGCCATCCCACCGGTCACTCCAAAAGCAACCGTGGCAAGGTGATCGAAAATTTAACGTTTCGTCCCGCTGACCGATCGGCCAGATCGACCACGCTTTGGCTTCTTTGCCAAGTCCGTGCGATGCTCAATTTTTTCAACCTGTCCGTGCTTGAAGTAAGCCTCCCGCAGCAAAGTATAGGACTCCTCCCGGTGGTCAAAGAGTCGCTTACACTTTCTCGGCGACGCCTTGCTCAAAGCATAGGCCGTAATCAATGGCAGAGTGATCGTGGAATCTGCGTAACAAACCACACAATCGGGCAGATTTTCAGGATCAATCTTTCCCCAACTCACCGCCTCGCCAGGTGTCGCCCCACTCAACCCGCCAGTATCTGGTCGTGCATCCGTACACTGCAAAAAGTAATCATGCCCACGCTCCTCAATCCCCATCACCTCCTGAATTTGGGGTTCAGTCTGAAGAATAAAGTTCTTCGGCGAGCCTCCACCAAGAATGAAAACACTCGAAGTCGCCCCGCTCGACTTTGCCCCATAAACAATCGCCGCCGTTTGGTTCACATCTCTGTTCACATCAATCAGCAACTTCGATCCCCGCAACGCCATCGCAGCAATATTCATCCCAATCGATGAATCCCCAGGCGAACTCGTAAATACAGGCACCCCATACTGATACGCTGCGCTCAAGACACTCGTTTCCTTGATTCCCAACTTCTTCTCGCGCTCCGCTACATATTTCCCCAGAAGATAGTGAAACTCATCACTGCCCATCGTTCGCTGAAACTCCTCACCCTGAATAACATGCCGCACAAATGCATCGGTATCCAGAAGGACATCGTAATCAAAGAGCACGTCGTAGATCCGAATCACTCCATCCCGACGGAGCTCGACATCGTTTAAAAATGGCGACCCAGCGTAAAGATTCATTCCCAACCCATAATGGAGATCGTGATAGAGGTTCGCTCCGGTCGAGATAATCCAGTCAACCAATCCCGCCTTGATCAGTGGCACAATCGACGAGCAACCCAGTCCTGCAGGCGTCAGCGCACCGGTCAGGGACATCCCGACAAGCCCGTTACCCGCGATCATTTTTTCCGTAAATAGCCGACAGGCCTCCGCCAACCGTCCCCCATTATAGGCCTTAAAAGTTCCGTCAATTAAGTCGGCAACCTTCATCCCTTTGACAATCGGTCGGGGCATTAAACGTGGAAATTTTTTGTTCAGCGAACTCATAAGGGGGCGAAGATTAGCCTCGGACTAGCGGAGATCAAGCTTCCGTCCAAGAAGATCCTTCCCCCCACTCACTCGTCGCCCCACTAGAAAATCAAGCCCCTCAAGTAATCCGCCTAAGCTCTTCTAAACCAATCTCCAAAGCAAGTTGACTCGCCTCCATTCCGATCCGCTCTCCAGCTCGCCCTTCCGCAAACGCCTCTAACTCACTTTGGTAAGCCGATCCATCCTCCACCACAATTTCCTCGCATTTTCCTCCCCGAAAAAGTCGCAACGCCTTCGCATCAATCGCCATATCATGAACCAAGGTTCCGCCTTCCATCACCACCCGAAACGCATGCCGAAAAACTCCCCCATTCAAATCCCATGAACCATGAATCTGCACCTGTGGACCGCCAGAATAAGCCCAAGCGGCGTCGATCACCAGCGGCAACCCATTCACCACCAAACCACTTGCCGCCACCGCTTGCGGACGACCAAACCACCAAAGCGCCACATCCACATCGTGAATATGCATATCCAACACCCCCCCACTTTCCCCACCTCGCAAATACCAAGCATCGCTACTCCACCCCGGCGCACCGCTCGACCGGTGAAAACTCGCATGCAAAACCCGCCCATACTCGCCACTCAAAATCAACTCGTGCGCTTTCACATACTGCGGCCAGTAGCGCAAACAGTGACCCACGACCAACTGCCGCCCCGTCTCCGTCGCTACCCTGCGCATCGCCTCGCAATCTGCCATCGAAAGAGCCACCGGTTTCTCACAAAAAACATCCTTGCCCGCTCGCATCGCCGCAATCGCCAGCGGAGCGTGCAGCGGAGTTGGCATGCAAATATCCACCGCATCAACACTCGGATCCGCTAGCAAATCTTCCACGCGAAGATAAGTGGCCAAGCCAGACATATCGACCAATGACGCCGCTTGATCACCCAAATTAAACTCCTTCCCACTCCAATCACCGGCGAGTTTCTTCGGACTCCGATCACTCACCGCCACCAACTTCCCCCGTGAACTCTTCAGCCAACACTCAAAATGAGTCCGCCCCATTGCCCCGAGCCCGATCAAGCCGATGCGCATCACGTTGTAATTATGAATGAACGCCCTATTGGGAGACGGGCTCCGCTTTCGCCGCCGCTTCCTTGGCCGCGGCCGCTTTTTCCGCCGCTTCCTTCACCGCCGCCGCCTTCGCCGCCGCCGCCGTGGCTTTGATTTCATCCTGAACTTTTTTCGCCGCCGCTATTGCCTCCGCAGCTTTGGTCCAAGCCTCTTCCGCCGTCTTCATCTGTGCCGCATCCAAGCCAAATGCCTGAAGAACTCCCACCGCCATCAACCGATCTCCCGCTGGCGCCATGTGCACCCCATCCCCAGTCAAAACCTTTTGACCGGGCTTGTTCTCCGCCTTGATCCGCTCTTGAAAAAGACCGTTCAAATCCGCAATCCGTACCTTCTTCTCCTTCGCTAAGGCCAAGAGATAATCGTTGTATGGTGCTAACTTTGCGTTCTCCGCATTATCCAACTTTTCCTGAATCACCGTGGCCGTTAAGATCACCACTTGCACCCCAGCTGCTTGAGCTTTTTCAACAATCGCCAGCATATTTTTCTGATAAGTTCCACGACCAGCCGCCTCAGGACCATAAATTCCGCCAGTCAAGGCCGCATCGTCCAAAGCCACCCCATTCTTCCCGTGCCAAACATCGTTCACACCACAACTCAGCGTCATCCATTGGGGCTTCTTCGAAAGCACATCCCGATCAAGACGGCCGAGCATGTCATTCGACTTATGCCCACCGATGCCCGCAGGGATTGGCTCTGCCTTCACCCCATTCGCATCCAAACCAGAAATCACCAAACGCACATAACCCGTTGGACTCCCCCATCCGCCAGCGGTGATCGAGTCACCCAGAAAGGCGATTTTATCCCCACTCTTCACCGCGATCTCCGCATTGGCCACTTGCATCATCCCCAAGGTCAAAAGAGCGAAAGTTGCCACCCGACGAGTCCCGAAAACAAATGGAGAGAAATTGATCATTTATCCTATGTGCGAAATTTTTAGGACCTCACGCAAGGTTGATTTCGTTTCTCTCTTTGAAAACTCTCGCAACCCGCCGAGCGCATCACACTCCTTAACCGCAATAGAAACTTTTTCATTGGCCCAAATCACCCGCGAAGAATTAGATTGATCCCTTATGTTTAGAAACCTCCGCCCACTCAAATCCTCATTCCCATCCGCCTCCCCCCACCTCATTCGCCTCACCCAAACGCTCGCCCTCTTCATCGCCTCCAGCTCCCTGAAAGCGGCCGACCCCAAAGATTATAACGCCACCAATGTTCAACCCAAAACCGCCGCCGAAGAACTCGCCTCCTTCACCCTCCCCGAAGGCTTCACTATCGAACTCGTAGCCAGCGAAGAAACGGGCGCCCCCAAAGTAGCCATGACCGCCTTTGATGACGCTGGACGACTCTGGTCCGCCACCGCCACCGAATATCCCCGCGATAACGAACCCGGCATCTGGAGTCAGCCGGGAAAAGATCGGGTGATCGTTTTTGATACCCCATTAAACAATCGCCCACAAACCGCCCGAACCTTCGCCGAAGGAATGGTCATGCCCCTTTCCGTTTTGCCTTACGGTCGCGGTGCATTCATCGCCCAAGGCCCGGAAATTTTTTACCTCGACGACAAAAATGGCGACGGCAAAGCCGACGATCGGCGAGTGCTCATCCGTGGCTTTGGCGTCCAAGATACCCATACCCTCCCCCATCAACTCACCCTCATGCCCGGCGGCCGCATCGTCTTCTCCCAAGGCGTTTTAAACGATGGCAAAGCCAGCGACTCCTCGGGCAAAGCGTTCGAATTTAATAAGACGCTGATCGGGTCCATCAAGCCCGATGGCACGGACACCCGAATCATCGGTGCTGGCCTCAATAATATCTGGGCGTGGGCTCACTCCCGAACAGGAAAAGTCTTTTTTCACGAGGCCAATGATCTCGGGTACAGCGTCGTCCCTTTTGAAGAAGACTCCACTTATCCCAGCTTCAAGGCGACCAAGTTACACCCGAATGCTCCGATCCATCCGCCAACCGCCGAAGGCCTCAATCTCGGAGGAACCGGCTTCTCAGGAATGGCGATTTGCGACGACAAAGCAGGCTCTTACCCCGCTCCTTGGCACGGCCTTTTGTTTGTCGCCAATCCAATCCTCGGAATCATCAATGCCGTCAGTGCTACCCCCGACGAAAATGGTGTCTGGGCCTTCAAAAAACAACCCAACCTCGTGTCCTCATCCGATCCGATGTTTCGCCCCGTCGCACTCACTTTTGGTCCCGATGGATGCCTCTACATTACCGACTGGTATAACCGGATCATCTCCCACAATGAGGTCGCCCGAAATCATCCCGGCCGGGATAAGGAACGCGGCCGCATCTGGCGCGTCCGCCATCAAAGCCAGCCCCCTGCTCACCCTCTGGATCTGACCAAAGTCTCCACCAAAGATCTTCCCTCCCATCTTTTCGCCAATAATACTTGGGAAATGCGGGCCGCTTGGCACCAAATCGGCCAGCGCCAAGCCAAGGATCTCATCCCCGCTCTCGGCAAAATTCTCACCGACCAAGAAACCGCCGACGATGTCAAAATTCATGCACTTTGGTCGATCGAAGACCTCGGCCACTTCGACCCCGCTCTCTGGCGACAACTGCTCGCCCAACCCTCACCAGATCTTCGCCGCGAAGCCATCCGCGCTCTCTCCACCCTCCGCGTTCCTGAGGATCAAGCGTTCGACCTCCTCCAACCACTCCGCAACGAACCCACTTGGACGGTTCGCTACGAAATCCTCCGCTTCTTTCGACGCGCCGCCGGTCCCGTCAACCCCGACCATATCACTTGGCTTCGCACTTGGAACGAAGCGCCCGCCCCCCAAAATAAGGTCAAGGGTTGGGGGGGAACCTACCTCGCCTTAGGTGGCTCCTATGAAAGATCTTTTCAAAACTTTCTCCTCCTCCTCGCTGAGTCGAAAACCAGTGCATCGCTTGCCGCCGATTCCAGATGGGACAAAGTGCTCGCCACTTGGCCAGATCCTAGCCCTGAACAGGCCGACAAAATCACCAAAAGAATTGCCTCCGTTAAACTTGCCATCCCCAAAGCGATCGCCACCCAAGGCCAAATAATCGTCGAAACCACCTGTCTCAGTTGCCACTCCATCGCCGGCAAAGGCGTGGGCTTTGCCCCACCCCTCGATGGGTCATCCAAACGAGATCTCGATGGACTCATCACCGCCATCGTCGCCCCAGATGCCGCCACAGAAAATGTCTTTCGCCTCTACCGCCTCGAGAAAAAAGACGGCACAATTGTCGAAGGTTTTAAACGCGCCGAAGACGCCCAAGGAATCACGATGGTCGCCATGGGTGGAGCAGAAACCAAGTTCCCATCCACCGAGATCAAGTCCGCTGGCTATGTCCAAGGTCGCTCAATGATGCCAGACTTGACTGCCAGTATGACCGATAGCCAAGTCGCCGAGATTGTCGCTTACTTACGCACTGTTCAATAAAGCTCCTTTCTCCATCGTCTTGAAACCAAAAATTTCCTCGTAAATACCTCACTAAGATGCCCTTCCATCATTTCATCAACGACGCCCCAGGCTGGCAAACTCTCGCCGTCGAAACCCTCTTCGCCAATCCCTACCTCGAAGTCTGCCGCCCTACGGTCACTTCCCCTACCCGCCCCCAACCCTTCGACTGGACGGTCACCCACCGCAAAGCCGCCGTGGTCATCGCTCCCATCACCGCAGATGGTTCTTTAATCTTAGTCCGCCAAGAGCGCGTTCCCATTCGCGCCACAATTTGGGAGTTTCCCGCGGGTCAAATCGATGATCTCACCGATCCCCAAGCCATTCACCATACCGCACTCCGCGAACTTCAAGAGGAAAGCGGTTATGAACTTTCTCCAGGCGCCCAACTCCTCTCCCTCGGCCACTTTTTCCCCAGCGCAGGCTTCACCGATGAGCATAGTCACCTCCTCCTCGCTCACCCAGTTCAACCCAGTCTCGCAGGCTCAGCCCACGATACCGGCGAGGCCATCACCGAATGCCGTGCCTTCACCCCAGAAGAATTCCTCGCCATGATCGCCTCCGGGGAAATCTCCGACGCCAACACCCTCTCCGCCTTTGCTCGCCTCGTCGCCATGGGCCTTTGGTCATCTATTCCCGCCAACTCATAAAGCCCCCTTGGATGAAATTTCTCCCGCTATTTCACCTCGCCATCGGCCTCGCTTTCAGCACTTTCACCAACCCCACTTTCGCCACTGATCTCAATCAACTGACCCCCGAAGAACAAGCCGCCGGCTGGACTCTCCTCTTCGACGGCAAAACGTTGCAAGGTTGGCACCCACTCAAAAAACTTCATCTACCGACTGAAGGTTGGAAAGTTCAAGATGGGACGATTTTTCACGGAAAAGCGGCCGGCGGTGGCGACATTCTTACCACCAATCTCTACACCGACTTTGAAGTCGTCTGGGAGTGGAAAATCGGCCAAGCCGGAAACAGCGGTCTGAAATACAATCTCCCTGACCCCGACGACAACCTCGGATTCGAGTATCAGCTGATCGATGACCAACACCACCCCGACGCCCTCCGCGGCGGGCGGAGTCACCAGACAGCCGCCCTCTATGATCTGATTGAGCCCAGCGAAGATCGCCGAGTTCAACCCGCAGGAGAATGGAACCAAAGCCGACTTCTCGTCCGAGGCAACCATGTTGAACATTGGCTCAATGGCACCAAGGTGGTGGAATTCACGATGAGTAGTGATGAGATTAAAGCGAAAATCGCCAAGAGTAAGTATAAGAAATTCAATCGCTTCGGAGTCAAAACCGCTTCCCCTATTCTCCTCCAAGATCACGGCGACGAAGTCGCTTTCCGCAACCTCAAGGTGAGGCAACTCGCGACACCCTAACCCAGCCATGGATGAAGATCGCCTTCGAGGATTTATCGCCGACGATCTCTCAGAACTCGCCCAAACATACATGCCCTTCGGAAAGTTTGGACCAGCACACTTTCCTCCACGAGGGGTTCCCCTCTATGATTTACCTGTGGAATATCTAGCGTGGTTCGCCCGCAAAGAATGCTTTCCCAAAGGCCGCCTCGGCCAACTCCTCCAGATCGTCCACCAAATGAAAGTCGACGGACTCGACGAAATCTTTGATCCCATTCGTCGTCGAGCCGGTGGCAGAACCGCCCTCCGCCCGCCCCGACCCCGACCACGGATTTTCCCTAATTAGCCTCGCTGGGCTCGATCGCAGATCGCTTGGCGATCAGAATATTCGCCACCGTAATCAACGAACCGCCCACCATCAGGGCGATCGTGGCCCCTTCATTCAGATAATCAATTCCCATCCACACAGAAAGGAGCGCGGGCAGAAAGATCGCAAAGACGGTCGCAAAAAGTGGCTCGGAACAATAAAGAATTCCCGCCGTCGTGGCGTCCACCTCGGGTTGCCAACGGTTCATCGTCAGAAAGGCAAAGAGCGAACAAATCACCGTCAGCCCGCAGAGCAAAATTGCCAAAGGTCCAGTGGACCAAAAAACCAGCAGGTCACTCGCCCGATGCGCATGAAAGCAGGCGACCGGCAGGAGAAGAATCGCAATCGTCAAAAACATCACCAAAGTCACTCGGCCAGTGTGATTTCCACGAAAAATCGGACGCTCCAGCCACAAAATCTGCGCAGTGAAAAATCCCGTACCAAGGAGCGTCTCCAATTCACCACGCCCCAGCCTCAACGTCCGCCAATCAAGATGCGAAAGCACCGCCACCCCAATCAACACTAGGCAAACGCAAAAAATCACGAAGTTCGTTGGCCGGCGACGCGTTTGAATCATCACAAAAAGCGGCACCAGAACCGATGTGAACTGGGTTAAAAAGGCCGAGGTGCTCGCCTCCGTAAACGCCAACCCATCCGCCTGCAGAAGTAATCCAAGCCCCGCCCCCAGACCAAGCCCCAATCCCTGGTGAAACTCACTCCAGCGCATTTGCATGCATGCCCGAGGATAAGCAAGGCCCAGAAAAATCGCCGCTAATCCAAACCGACTCGCAATCATCAGTGATGAAAAAAACCACGGATCCCGATCCGGCAGAATCTGCAAAGCTCCAGACAGCAGAGCTTTCCCCCCAGGAAAACTTAACCCCCAAGCCGCCGTGGTGATGATCAACATGATCATCGCTTTCCCTCGCTGAGCAGTATTCATCGAAAAAACCTAGCCATCCAATGCCGCTAAAAGGCTTCCCAGTTGACGAAGCTTTTCCGCCCAGTTCTCTGCCCGTTGCTGGTGTTCCGCCAGAACCGAGGCGGGAACTTTATCCGCAAAGTTCGGATTCCCAAGCTTCGCCCGCACCTTCGTAACCTCCTCATTCACCTTGATCATCTCCTTCTCCAAACGCTCACGCTCCGCCACCAAATCAACCAACCCCTCCAAGGGAAGAAACAAGGTGCCCAACGGAGTCACCGTACTCGGCGTGCCTCGAGCGGGTTGATAATCCCCCACAACCTCCAAAGGTTCGGCATTCAGCAAAATGCGCAAAACCTCCACATCGTGCCGCTGAAAACTCGCGGATGTCTGAAGGATGAAACGCACCCGCTTATTGCTGGCGATATTCGCATCCCGACGAAGCCCGCGACCAAGATTCACCACCTCATACTTCTCCTCCGCCGCCGAACCCACTTTCGCATCCAGCCCATAGTTCAAACAAAAGTCTTCATCGAAAACCAGCGGCCAGTGAGCCAGCATGATCGTCTTGCCACCTTGATTCGCAGGCAAATCCTCGTTGAACCCCAGCGCATGCCAAAGCTCCTCGGTGATGAATGGTAAAAACGGATGCATCAGCCTCAAAGTATGGGCAAAGACAAAGTCCATCACCGCTAAGGTGTTCGCTTTACGCTCCTCAAAGTCACCAGAAACCACCGGCGCCTCTGCCTCGCCTGCGGGCAGATTAGCGTAAAGGGAAGCCTTGGTTGCCTCCACATACCAGTCGCAATACTCGCTCCAAAAAAAGCGATACAGCCCGTTCGCCGCATCGCTAAATCGGTATTCATCCAGTGCCGCCGACACCTCCCCAATGGCGTCATTCAGCCGCAGAAGAATCCATTGGTCATCGCTCGTCAGCAAGACAGGGTTAATCTCCCCCTCGGTCGTCCCACCGTGCATCTGCCGATAGCGGGCGGCATTCCAAAGCTTGGTGCAAAAGTTTCGCCCAAGCTCAACATTCTTCTCATCAAAAAGAATGTCCGCTCCCAGTGGGGCACTTCGCATCACTCCAAAACGCAAAGCATCCGCACCAAAAGCCCCGATCAAATCCAGCGGGTCGGGAGAGTTTCCCAACGACTTCGACATTTTTCGCCCCTGTTTATCCCGGATAATCCCCGTGAAATAGACATTGCGAAAGGGCATCTCCCCCATCCACTCAAATCCCGCCATAATCATCCGCGCAACCCAGAAAAAAATAATGTCCGGCCCCGTAACCAAATCGGTAGTCGGATAAAACTTCGCCAGCGTTCCCGTTTTCTCCGGCCAACCCATGGTCGCAAATGGCCAAAGCCAAGAACTAAACCAAGTGTCCAAAACATCCGCATCCTGCACAAAGCCAGCACCATCCAACTCCTTCCCCACAGACTCCTCATCGGTGCAAACGAACACCTCATACTCGCCTTCTCCGAAAGCATCGATCGCCAAAACCTCGTCGGCTTTCAAATTAAATGCTTGGCCATCGCTCACCCGAATCAACCGCACGGAACCCTCTCCACCTCCCAAACTCTTCATCACGGAATTCCAAGACAACCACTCGCCTTCCCAATTCGTGGCCGTCAACGAAACCCGCTTCGACCACACGGGCACCCGATGCCCCCACCAAAGCTGCCGACTAATGCACCAATCCTGAATCCCTCCCAGCCAATGATCGTAGACTTTCGCCCAACGCTCTGGGAAAAATCGCATCTTCGCCCCGTTCAACTTCGGAGTATTTCCCGACGCTCCTTCTGGATAAACCTCACCCGCGGAATCGGTTGAATGACCAACATCTGACTGGCCACCATCAAAACTCTGCGCCACGCATGCCCGAGCCTCTTCCACACTTGGGTATTTTAAAAACCACTGCTCGCTCAGCCTCGACTCGATCGGGACATCCGCTCGCTCCGAATAGCCGAGACTATTTTGATACGGATCCTCTTTGACGAGCAACCCGAGCTGACGCAACTCCTCAACGGCAACTTTCCGAGCTTCAAATCGATCAAGTCCCATCAACGATTCGCCAGCCAACCGATTCATCACTCCGTCAGGATTGATGATATCCACCACCGCCAACCCATGCCGCTGGCCAATCGCAAAGTCCACTTTGTCATGAGCCGGTGTCACCTTCAAAACCCCCGTGCCAAACTCAAAGTCAACCTCCTCATCCCCAATGATCGGCATCACTCGCTCCGCCTCCGAAAGCTCAAGAGGAAGTGGCCGAATCACTTTCTGCCCGATCAAATGCGCATAACGCACGTCATGCGGATTCACCGCCACTGCCGTATCGCCAGGAATCGTTTCCGGCCGCGTCGTCGCAATCGTCAGCCAAGTCCCAGGTTGCCCAACCACCTCCACCTTAAAGTGATACATCGTCCCATTCTGAGGCTTCATCACGACCTCCTCATCAGACAGCGCGGTCAGAGATGCGGGACACCAGTTGACCATGCGCTTCCCCCGATAAATCAGGCCCTTTTTGTAAAGATCCACAAAGACCCTCTGCACGCACTTCGTGTAGTCCGCGTCCATGGTGAAGCGCTCGCGAGACCAATCACACGAGCAACCCAGCTTCTTCAATTGCTGAATAATGATCCCCCCGTGCTTCTCTTTCCACTCCCAGACCTTCTCCAAAAATCCTTCCCGACCAAGATCATCCCGATGCCGAATTGCCCCCTGCTTTTTTAAAGTTCGCTCAACCACCGTCTGCGTCGCAATCCCCGCATGATCGGTCCCAGGAAGCCAAAGCACTTCCTTGCCAAGCATCCGCGCTCGCCGAGCCAACACATCCTGAATGGTGTTATTTAAGACATGACCAAGCGTCAGGACTCCCGTCACATTCGGCGGCGGAATGACAATCGAATACCCCGGCTTCGATGAGGTGGGATCGGCTTGAAAACACCCCGACGCCAACCATTCGGCGTACCAGCGCTCTTCAATTGCTTGCGGTTCGTAGGACTTAGGAATCTCAGACATAAAATCAGGGAGCGGAATCTGCCCAGTTCCCCGCCCGTTGGCAAACCTCCTCTCAAACCCAACTACCGCCCCAACTCCAACTCCGCCTCCCGCTTCACTTCATCCCAAAGCGCGTCCAACCCCGCCAAATCCAACTTCCCCAACTCCAATCCCCGGCCCCCAGCCAATTTCTCCACCGCCCGAAACCGATCAGCAAACTTTCTCGTGCTCCGTTGCATGGCGACTTCCGCATCCAGATTCAACTTCCGGGCAAGATTCACCACCGTAAACAAGATATCCCCCAGCTCGTCCTCCAAGTCCGCCGCCGCTACCTCCACATCCGCCACAGGACAAGCAATCGCCGCTTTCAACTCGGCAATTTCCTCATCAAGCTTTTCAAAAACTGGCCCGATCTCTTTCCAATCAAACCCCACCTTCGCAGCCTTTTTTTGCGTCTTCTGTGCCTGAAGCAACCCCGGAAATCCCCGAGGAATTCCATCCAGCAAACTCGCCACACTCCCCCCTTTCTCCGCAAGCTTGATCTCCTCCCAACGCGCCAAAACCGCCTCGCTATCCTCACAGTGATCCCCCGCAAATACATGCGGATGACGACGCACTAACTTCGCCGAAATCTCCCGCGCCACTTGGTCAAAAGTAAACCTCCCCTCCTCACTCGCCAGCTGCGCGTGAAATACCGACTGCAACAAAAGATCCCCCAACTCCTCCCGAAGATTCGCTTCATCGCGATTATCAATCGCCTCCACCACCTCATACGCCTCCTCAAGCAAACTCGCGCGCAACGAAGCGTGCGTTTGCTCTCGATCCCAAGGACACCCAGCTGGACTCCGCAACTGCGCGACAATCGCCACCAACTGATCGATTCCAGGCAAATCTAAATTCGGCGGCAATGGTTTCTCGGAAAAGTCAGACGGATGCATCGCCACACTCAATCCCCAATCCCTCAGCCAAATCCAGTTTTAAATCCGCCCTCGCCTCACTCCGAAATCAAACTTTTCGCCCTTCCAAAAACCTCCAAGATCCCCTACTTCCCTATTTCTTCACCCTCAAATAGTCTCCCCTACCCTCATCGAAGTCTTTGACATTTATTTCACCATCTTCTGACAACTCTTCGCTACTCTCCGCCTATTCTTCATCCCATGAAAAAAATCCTCCTCATCCTTTTCCTCGCCCTCTTTAACGGCCTCCCATCCCACGGCATGTATCTTCAACCAGAACTCCAAAACATCCCCCTCGATCGACTCCTCAAGAACCTCGCTAAAAATCTCCAAGCCGACCCCACCAACAGCGAACTCCTTCACCAACTCGCCCGCACCCATGCCATGGCATACTCGAGCAAAATCGGTGACGCTGATCCCGTAAAAATCTGGAGCGGCTGGGACGGAAAAAAAACCGCCCAACTCTGGTTCGGACCGCAACCCCCTCAAGTCCCCTTCGCCACCGCAGTCCAATCCGCCGATGCCCAAAAAATCGCCTCCGCCAAGGCGCATCTCGCCAAAGCCATCGAAATCTACCAGAAAGCCCTCGCCTCCAATCCCAAAAACCCCACGATTAAACTCGGCCTCGCTTGGTGCCAAGATCAGGCAGGAGAAAAAGCTGCCGCCACCATCCTCTACCGCGAAGTCGCCGATTCCAGTTGGGCAACCGAAAGCAAAAGCCAAGGCGGCCTCGGTGACTTCGTTTACGTCGAAAGCACCGGCTACCTCCTGCCACTCCTCAACCCCTCAAAAAATGCCGACGAAATCGCCCTCATCAAACAGAGAAAAGAACATCTCCTTGCCCTCCCACGCGCCATCACTCCACTAGTCATTCCCGTCGGAAATCACGACAATCTATCCTCCCTCCTCGACCCCACCGCCCGCGTCCACTTCGATCTCGATGGCTCAGGACGCCAACTCGCTTGGCCATGGATCACCAACGAGGCCGCTTGGCTGGTCTTCGATCCCCAACATTCGGGAAAAATCACCTCCGCAATCCAGATGTTCGGAAGCCGCTCCTTCCTCCTCTTTTGCTCCGATGCCTACGCCGCTCTCGCCCTCCTCGATGACAACCACGACGGCGTCCTCAGCGGAGAGGAAATCACCGCCCTCGCACTCTGGCGCGACCGCAATGCCAATGGAATCAGTGACCCCGGCGAGGTCCTCCCCCTCACCTCCTACGGCATCACTTCCCTTTCAACCCGTCGGCAAACCCACGAAACGGGCATCTCCTACTGCCCAAACGGCGCCACCTACAAAGACGGCTCCACCCGCCCGACTTACGATCTCATTCTGGAATCCAAACCCCAGTCACCCTACTAGCCCCGGGGCGTCCCATCAAAAAGCCCATTCCCTTCGGCAAAAACCTCCGCAACCAGTTGCCGATCAGTCGCTTCAAAGCCACCCCATACAAAGAAATCCAACTCCCCCAGCACGATCACTGACGATCAATCACTAAAAATCCCTGCCCAGAACCGGGATCACTGACGACGCAAGCCACCCCCCTTTCATGTTGAGCCTCGTCCAAATCCAGCATTCCCCAACTCCCTCCCCATCCATTTCGCCTCAAAATGGAAATTCTTTTCCGGGTAGGACAGTATTTGTCTGTGTCGGCACCCTAATCTCGAGCCCAAACAACTCCTCAGGTTTCCTCAGCGGGCCAACCCTCTCCGCCAAAAACCCAAGGAGTATTTCAACATCCGCTCACCAATCCACAATCCTCGACCCATGCAAAAATTCCTCAAAAAACTTCAGTCGATCCTCCTCCCCGCCAAAACTCCCCACATCGAACGCTGGCATCAAACCACTTTCCCATTCCTCACCGAAATCAACCACTGACCTCATCCCTCAGTTCGCTTTCCGCTCCACCCCCAAAAAGCAAACCGCCAACTTGAACCCGCAGAACCCCACCCAAAATGCTCATCGCCATCCTTTACTGGTGGAGTTTTTCCGCCTTAATCCTCACGAAAATTGCCGACGTCGTCAGCACGCTTCGCTCAGTCCCACCAGACGCCGAATCCAATCCCTACGCCCGCATCCTCTTCCGCCGCTTCGGCTTCAAAGGCGGACTCGCCATCGTCTCCCTCCTCTTCCTCGCCATTGTCATCACCCAATTCTTCACCGTCTGGTCTCTCCAATCTCCACCCCTCCTCATCGCCAACACCCTCCTCGGATTTCTCATCTCCTGGATCCAGTGGGAAGTCGCCCGCTTCAACACCACCCAATCTCCCACCCGCATCACCTCCCTGATTCTCCACTCCTACTCCGCTTGGAACCGCTGGTCGAAAAAATAATCCCCTCCCCTTTTCGCTCACCCAAAATCCCCCACTCCTCACCGTCACCGACCACGCTTCGGATACGCCGGACGATCAGGAATCCCCACCGGAGGATTCTTTTCCAACCCCTTCTTCACTTCCTCAATCGCCCGCTCCAACTGCGGGTCCACCCCTCGCGATAACTCCGCTGGATCATCCACCACCGCAATATCCGGCTCCACCCCGCGCCCCTCAATAATCCACTTCCCGCTCGAATCATAAATGCTAAACGTCGGCACGGTCACCTTCCCGCCATCAATCAATGCCGGTGCCCCAGTCATCCCAATCAACCCGCCCCAAGTCCGTTGCCCAATCACCGGCCCCAGTCCACTCTTCTGAAATAACCACGGAAAACAATCCCCCCCAGATCCGCTCCACCCATTCGCCAACATCGCCTTCACCCCAGCGTGCGCCACATGCGGCGTCTGCCAACTCCTCCCATCTCTCACCCCCCAGTAATTCGTCACTTTCCTCCCCAACAACTCGATAAACCGATCGGGAATCTGCCCGCCAGAATTCCACCGCTCATCAATAATCAATCCAGGCTTCGTAAACTGTGCCCGAAATTGCTCATACAAATTCCCCTGCCCCTCCACCGCCGTATTCTTCACGTAGATATATCCCACCTTTCCCCCACTCGCCTCCTCCACCCGCCGACGATTCCCCTCCACCCAAGACCGATGCCGCAAACTCGCCTCGCTCCCCAACGTAGTCACCAAAATGTCCCGCGCCCCCTCCCGATTCGGTCGGTCATTCACCGTCAACTGCACAGTCCGCTCCCCCAACCCCTGAAAAGCCGCCCACGGATCCTCCTTCATATCCAACGCCCGACCATTCACCGCCAATAACCAATCCCCCTCCTTCACCCCCAACCCAGGCTGCCTCAATGGCCCCCGATCCCCATCCCATACCGCTGGCTCCAAAATCCGCTTGATCCGATACGCCCCCTCTTCCACCGCAAAGTCACAACCC
>JBAWZW010000007.1:0-52170 GCA_037142835.1 Verrucomicrobiota bacterium | reverse complement strand
CTCAATCAACTCCTCGCCGCTCAACCTCCGACATCTCCAGTCCCGCCCCCCTTATCAGGAAAAACTCATTTTTCCCCATAAGCATCCCGCAAAATCTGCATGGTGTGGCGAACCCTCACCGAAGCACCAGTCTTCTCTAAATGAGCTCGCAGTTGGGTCAAACACCCAATATTCCCACTCGCCACGACCTCCGCCCCGGTGGCTAAGACCGCACTCGCCTTCTTCGCTCCCAGCGAGGCTGCGGTCTCAGGCTGATCCAGATTGTACGTCCCCGCACTTCCACAACAAATGTGGGGGTCGGTCAACTCCCGCACCTCGAGCCCAGGAACGGCTCGCAATAATGCCCTCGGCTCAGCTTTCACCCCTTGGGCATTCGCAAGATGACAGGCATCGTGGTACGCCACCCTCAACCCTTTTCCATCACTCCACCCCTCGGGTGTTTCCCGCAGGCCCAGCCTCACCAGATAGACACTCACATCCATCACCCGGTCACGAAATGCCCGCGCCCGCCCCTCATCCGGCGTGCCTTTCAGAATCAAATGATACTCATGCATCGCCGATCCACAGCCTGCGGCATTCGTTAAAATCGCGTCCAAATCCCCCGAAAAAGCTTGGAGATTTTTCCGAGCAAATGCTTGGGCAGCTCGAAGATCCCCGGTGTGCCAAGCAAGTCCACCGCAACATCCTTGCGTGTCAGGAACAATCACCTCCACTCCATTTCGCGTCAAAACCTCAATCGTCGCCTGATTGATATCGGGATCAAGAACCTGTTGGGCGCAACCCGCTAGTAAAGCAACTCGCCCACGACGCTCCCCCCTTGCTGGATGCACACGAGCCAATTTGATCCCCGCAGGAATGCTCGACGGAGCCAACTCCAGCATCGGCCGAAAAACCGCTGGAACCAACCCACTAAACATCTTCCCCAACTTCGCCCCCAGCAATGCCAGCCGGAATCGCCACGGAAAAGGAATCGTCTGCCCAGCCAGCCAGCGACGAACTTTCACCCCCAAGGGCCGCTTGACCTTCGCCTCCGCAAGCACCCGAAAAGGACTGATCAAATCCCCATAAGCCACCCCACTGGGACACGCCGGCTCACAAGCCAAACAACCTAGGCATCGATCAATGTGCGGCTGAACTTCCGTCCAAGGAAGCGTGCCCTCTAGGACCTGCTTCACTAAAACAATTCGCCCGCGAGGAGAATCCATCTCCTGCCCAAATTCCCGGTAAGTCGGGCAAGCCGGCAAACAAAAGCCGCAGTGCACACACGCCTTGATCGCATCCGCAATCGGCTTGCCCAAGGGACCAAACTTCTCCGCATCAATCGTATGTTGCATAATCAAAAATTCGCGACACTCCAAGCCTCAACCTTCCCCATTGCAACCTCAGGAATTACCCCCAACAAATCCGCGCTGGCAGTCGCTCGCCCTCGCATTAGTCCTCCAAAGATGGAAATCGACCTTGAGGATCCATCGCCAATTTAACCGCCTGAAAAATCCCGAATTCCCGACGAACTCCCGGCCAAAGTGCCCCCTCACCCTGAAGGGTCAGCGCTGGCCAATCCCATCTCTCCATCCACTTCTCCCCCTTCGGCAACGAAACAAATCCCGTATTCCCACCCTGGCCAACCCAAGCGCGCGCACCCTCCACCGCTTGAACTCGAGCGCAAAACTCCGGAACCTCCATCGGCACCAAAGCCACTTTCACCCACTCCCCACCAGGGTGAGCCCAGCCAAATTCCCTCACCCCATCCCAAAAAGATCGCCCAACTTCATCCTCAAGAACTTCCCCAGACCATCGACCCAAAATCTCCGCAGCCATCGCATCAATCGCCGATAACGACCCCACCAAACGCAGATAAACCGCCCACTCCCCCACCGATCCCTCAACCGCGTCAAGCTCCCAACGCTTTCCACTCGTCTCCACTAAAATCGCCGTCATCGCCCGCGAATCACTCACCGGCAAACGCAATGTTCTCATCGTTACCGCCCGAGGAAAAACCTTGAAAGTAATCTCCGCCAAGGCCCCAAATCTTCCCAAACTACCCACAAAAAACTTCGGCAAGTCAAAGCCCGCGGCATTTTTCACCACCTTCCCTCCCATCCATAACAGACGCCCACCCCCGTCCACAAACCGTACGCCCAAAATGAAGTCACGCACCCCACCAAAACGCCACCGCCCAGGCCCACCCAACCCAGCACCGACCGTCCCGCCAATCGTCGCCCCTGCCTCCACCAGCAATGGGTCAAACGGCAAATATTGTCCTCGCTCCGCCAAAGCAGCAGAAATCTCTTTCACCGATGTTCCTGCCAAAGCGGTAAAGGTAAATTCACTCGGCTCATACTCCAAAATTCCCGAAAGTTCCCGAGTAGAAATTCGCACAAACTCCTGTCCAACCGCCGATAATCTCGGCTTCGTCCCCGCGCCGACCGCCAACACTCGCGGAGCGGAGCACACCGCCTCAGCAAGCTCGATCGACGTCGATGGTTTCAGAATCATGCTCATTCCCGCGAAATAATCCCCGCCTTTTCCAGCGGATGCAACCCGTGATGCGTAAGGGCAGGTGCCTCAGCCGCAGGGAACATCTTTCCCGGATTAGCCACCCCACGCGGGTCAAAAGCCCCCCGAATCCTCCGCAGACAATCCAAAGCATCCGCAGAAAACATTTCTGGCATGTATTCCCGCTTTTCCATCCCCACCCCATGCTCACCAGTAATCGATCCGCCCATCTCAATGCACATTCGAAGAATCTGCCCTGCAAGGACTTCCGCCTTCGCTAGCCCATCCGATTCCTCCCCATTATACATGATCAAGGGGTGGAGATTCCCATCCCCCGCATGAAAAACATTGGCGCACCTCAAGCCCGCCGCTCCCGCCAATTCTCCAATCCGCCGCAACGCCTCGCCTAATCGCCGACGCGGAACCACCCCATCTTGCACAATAAAATCCGGCGAAAGTCGCCCCACCGCACTAAAGGCACTCTTCCTTCCCTTCCAAATCGCCAATCTCTCCACCTCATTCTTCGCCACTCGAATCTCCATCGCCCCGCTCTCCAATAAAATCTTCTCTAAACGCACTCGATCTACCGCCACGACCTCTCGCGGCCCCTCCAGCTCCACAATCAAGACTGCCGCAGAGTTCGGTGGGTAATCCGCGTGGACCGCCGCCACCGCCGCTTCCAGCGCCAGCGCATCCATAATCTCCAACGCGCCGGGCAACAATCCACTGGCGATCACCGCCGAAACCGCGTCTCCTGCTTTTTCTAAAGTTGCATACCCAACCAACACGGTGTGAAAGAGTTCCGCTCTGGGCAACAACTGAAGCGTGACCTCTAAAGCAATCCCAAATAATCCCTCGTTTCCCACAAATAATCCCGTCCAGTCAGGCCCAATAGTTTCCCGACTCGCCCCGCCAAACTCCACCACTTCCCCCGTTCCAAGTACCGCCTTTAACCCCAAAACATGATTGGACATCATCCCATATTTTAAACAATGCGCCCCCCCAGAATTAAAAGCCACATTCCCCCCAATGGTGCAAATCGTTTGACTCGAAGGATCTGGAGCAAAATACAACCCATAGGGATGCACCGCTAAGCTGACATCGGCGTTGATCACCCCAGCCTCAACCACCGCCACCCGCCCCTCAGGATCAATCCTCACCAACCGGTTCACCCGACTCATCGCAATCACAATCCCTCCCGCCACCGGTAACGCGCCACCAGAAAGACTCGTTCCGCTCCCCCGAGCCACAAACGGAAGACTTTCCTCAAAACAAAATCGCACAATCGCGATCACCTCTTCTTGCGACTCAGGCACCGCGACCGCGATCGGTCGAACCGCAAACGCCGTCAATCCGTCGCTTTCATACGCGGAAAGATGAGCCGGCCCCGATAAAATCCGCCCCGGCGGCAACCTTTCTGCCAGCCTCGCGATCAAATCTGACCCCATAAAAACCTCACTCCACTTAACCAAGCACGGTCTTTAATGCCGCCAAAACGAGGTCCACATTCCTGACCGTCGAGCCGTGCCCCATTAATCCAATCCTCCACGCTTTCCCTGCCATCGGACCTAAACCCGCCCCAATTTCAATCCCGTACTCCTCCAGCAACCGCCGCCGAACCGCCCCATCATCGACTCCCGCAGGAATGCCAATGCAGTTCAGCGAATAAAGTGAATGCTTGGGAATATAACTAAGCCCAAGAGCCTCCAAACCCACCCGCAAACGCCGATGCATCTGCGCATGACGCTCCACCCTCGCTTCCAATCCCTCCTCCAAGACAATCCGAAGGGCTTCGTGCAAAGCATAGGTCATATTGATCGGCGCCGTGTGGTGATACACCCGCCCACCACCAGCCCCAGCCCCGCTCGTGTAGTATTTTCGAAGCATCGAAACGTCCAAATACCACGATTGAACCTTGGTCCGACGACCATCCATCACCGCCAAAGATCGCTCCCCAAAACTCACTGGCGACAACCCCGGTGGACAACTAAGACATTTTTGAGTTCCGCTATAAATCGCATCGATTCCCCACTCATCAACCCGCAACTCATGTCCGCCCAGACTAGTGACGGCATCAACCACCAAAAGGGCGCCACGCGCGTGCACTAGGTCGGCAAAGCCAGCCAAAGGCTGATGCGCCCCAGTGCTAGTCTCCGCATGGACAATCCCCACCAACTTCGCCCGTGGATGGGCATCCAGAGCTTCACGGATTTGTTCGAGATCAATCACCTCTCCCCAAGCCGCCTCCACCGCATAAACGGTTGCCCCACAACGCTCCATCACATCCTTCATCCTCGAACCAAAAACCCCATTGACGCAAACAATCGCCTCGTCGCCAGGCTCCAGTAAATTAACCGCGATACACTCCATCCCCGCCATCCCTGTCCCACTTACTGGAAAAGTCAGGGGGTTTTTCGTCCGAAAAACCTCCCGAAGCATCGCACAAGTGTCATCCATAATCGCTAGGTATTGCGGATCAAGATGACCTAAAGTCGGGCTCGACATCGCCCGAAGTACCCTTTGAGGAACAGGACTCGGACCAGGCCCCATCAAGATGCGCTCAGTCGGAATCAGCGAAAATATTGGTGAATCTATCATAAAAAAGCGTTCAAAACTCAGTGAACCATCGGCCCCATCTCCCCCACGCTCTTCCCACTTTTTGGTGGGTGAAAAAATAGTCCAAGAAGCAAGGCTGCCCCAAGCGCACATCCGCAAGGAACGAGGAAGAGACCCTGAAAATCAATCACCCCATCTTTCGTAAAAGTATTCTGAATCAGCTTTGGACAGATCGTATTTGCCACCAGTGCCCCGACCCCTAGGATCATGACGTTAAACAAACCCTGAGCACTCGTTCGGACGTCCTTGGGGAAAAACTCGTCGACGAAAATATAGACGGTCGCAAAGAAAAATGCATAGCAGACTCCATGAAGGAGATTCACCAAAATGATCGTCCATTGATGTTGGGGAAAGAAAGCAAACACCGCAAAACGAGCGGCGTGACCGAGAATCCCCACGATCATCGTCGCACGCCAACCAAGACGTTTCAAGGTGGCGCCGAGAATAAACATCGTGAGGATTTCCGCGATCTGGCCAATGCTCATCACGGGCATGATCCAATTCCCAGGAATGCCCACCCCGCCTTTTTCAACGGCAGTTCCCAGAAATGTTCCCGTCCAATTAAAGAAGCAATTATGGACAAAGGCATCCAGAAAAGTCACCACCCAAAGGACGAGCACAAAGGGATGTTTCAGGAGGCGGACAGCCTCAATCCACGCCTGCTGATTGCCCTCTGTGCTGGGCGGTTTAGGAGGCGTGTGCGGAAGAATCAGACTAAATGCCGAAAGGATCAGTGAAGCAATTCCGGCAACAATGAAAGTCCAAGTCGTGCCTTTTTGAAGTGCCTCCCCAGTCAATCCCGAGGAAAATACCGTACCCAACCATGAACCAAACCCGTGGGTCTGCGCCGCATCCACCTTCGCCCAATCCACAAGGATAAATGTGAACGGCCACGCTGCCAGAATCCACCCAATCGTCCCCCCCATCCGCACAATCCCAAACTCCTGCTTGGCATCTTTCATATTGGCGAAAGCAATCGAATTCGTAATCGAAATCGTCGGCACATAAAGCAAACAATGAACGAACATCAAGGTCAGAAAAGTCGTGTAGTCTTTCGTAAAAGCTAACCCAATCATCGCCAGGCCACTGATCAAATGACTCGCGGAAAGAAATTTTTCTGCAGCAAAATTCCGATCGGCAAATTGGTTGCTAAAAAACATCCCGACGATTGCCGCAATCGGGAAGGCATTCAGCACCCACGATTGTTGCTCGGGTGTGAAGTGCAAGCTGGGGAGATATCCAAAAATCAACGGAAGCCAAGCGCCCCAAATAAAAAACTCCAAAACCATCATCAAAAAAAGCTTCAAGCGAATCGGTATGTTCATAGGTAATTTTCCAATCGAGATAAAAGTCTGCAATAAACCACGGCCTCCCCTTTTAACGTATTTTACAGCCTACCAACGTTCGGGCGGATCAACTAAATGACAGGTTCTTCACCCCCGCCGCCGCCGCCGCGTTCAGGACATCAATGATCCTCTCATGACGCGTTTGTGGTTCCGGCCGAATGATCACAGGGTCCTCTCCACCAAACTGCTCGATCGCCCCTTTAAGGAAATCACGAAGCTTAGTGAGGCTTTTATCATTGCCATATCTCTCCCCATTCATCTTCACCTCTCCATCGGCGGAAATATCGATCAAAATCGGGGTCTTTTCAGGCTTCTCCTTTGATGGAGCCCCACTCGGCAAGGAGATATTCAATTCGTTTTCAGTGACCTGTTGCCCCGCGCTCGCCATAAAGAAGAGCATCAACACGAAAACAACATCCACCATCGGGGCAATTTGAAACCCCATGTCGCCATCTTCAGAACCTGCGGATCCAGCCATTGTAGTGTGAAATTAAAGGGTTAAAACTCAGGGAACGGGGCCAATCAATGCGACGAATCTCCAGCCCCACCATTGTCTTTATCGACTACGGAAAAAGTCACCTTACTGATCTTCGCTTGCCCAGCGGCCACCATAATTGAACGAAGATAATCATAACGAACGTTCCGATCTGCACGAATGAGAATCCGCGTTTCAGGGGACTCTTCAACCGCTTTTTTAAGAAGACCCGCAATTTGATCGGCCCGATCGTATGATTGTTCCGAAATCTCGATTCCTCCTGCGTTGCTGATTGGATTCCAAAGCACGTTCACAAGAATTTCACCCTTCGGCTTGGTTCTTTTTTTCGCATCCTTGGCCACAGGGAGAATCACCCCTTCACTCACCTGAAGGATTTCCGAAGTGCTGATCGACATAAAGAAGACAAGCAAAACAAGGAGAATGTCGATCATCGGGGCGATCTGAAACTCCGGATCTTCTTCCGGGACCAGCCGAGTCTTCTTCCGAGACTCTTGCGAATGAGATGCACGGTGGGCCATTCGAAAATAAATCAGGACGCCCAGTCGAGCGTCGTCCCGCAGTGCGGGCAAGGATTAACCCCCGGCGTCACCGCTCCCTGACAGACCGGACATGCTGTGCTCATCCCTAGGGAAACTTTCCGCATCCCTGGATTGTAGTCGGCAGTTTGATTGCTGGCGTCAAAGGTTTCGCCGATCTGCACCCCAGCCAATTCATCATAAGGAATGTCGAGCAGGAGATTATTCACCACATCATCCGCATGGACGATGCACATCTGCGAAACATTGCGAAAGACGTAGTAGGCGACGAATGCAGGGATGGCGATAAAGAGCCCGCTGGCCGTAGCGAGCAAAACTTCACCGATTTTACCAGCGAGAGCTCCAGGATTTTTCATTCCGCTACTTCCCAAAACTGCAAAAGCCCCCATCATTCCAATAACCGTTCCCAAAAGACCGATCATCGGACTGACTACCCCAATCACGGAAAGATAGCTATTCCGAGTCCGCAACACCGTCGCTTCGCGGAGGCCATGCTCGGCGACGGCATCAGCAACCGCTTCTTTTCCTCGCCCCAGACGGCTCAATCCCGCTTTCAGAACGTTGGCAAGGTAATTTTTATTCACCGCACAAGTCGCCCAAGCCTCCTGATAATTTCCTGCAGCCAAGGTCATTTGAAGTGCTTGAATGAGCGCAGGAGGAGCCAGCTTGTCCTTACGAAGGGACATAATATTTTGAATAATAAACGTCACCATCGTTACCGAGGTCCCAACGATACAAATCCAGATCAAAATGATCAGCGGCCCGCCGTTTTTAATCGTATCCAAAACGCTTTCAGAATGCGCCTCGGCAACGGGCGCGGCATCGTCTTGACTCAGTCCAGTAGCTCGACTCAAACAAAGAACCGCCAGAAAAGTCGCAAGTGGAAGAAAACGGCGGAGCAGAATGGGCATCATATTGAGTTGAAGTTTGACTTTAAGGTATGCTGATTTCGGGATGTTGAAGGCGGAGAGCATCGGCTCGCTCCTGTGCTTGAAGTGCCACGGTGCGATCTTGGTAGAAAATCGTCACTGTGCGCAGATAATCCTCCAAAGCTGAAGCAAATTGACCGTCAGATTCTTTAACTTGGCCACTGATCAGGAACGCCTGCCCGTAGATAGGCGCGGTGGTGAAGTTCGGAGCCTTGTCCTTGAGGGCGGCATCGGCTATTGGCGACACTTTCTGCTTAGCCAAAGCAAAATTCTTTTTCGCTAAGGCGATCCGCGCTGTCAATAAATCTCCCTGCAAAGAATTGCCAGTGGGATAGGCTCGGAGCAGTGCTGAAAACTCTAAGTCGGCTTTCTGAATGTCGTTCATCGCCAAAGAAATTTCCACCAACACGACCGAAGCCGTCTTCGCCCAGTCCACGGGAAGTCCGCGAAAACGATCGGTTACGCTTCGAATCAAAGCCAGAGCCTTCGGGTAATCTTTTTCTTGATAAGCCTGCATCCCACTAGAGAACTCTCCGGGTGGGGTCATGCGGATCTCCGAAATCGTCGACAACGGCACCCCTTGATCGCCAAATTCCGTTTTAATCATCAGGGAGTTTCCCACGATCGAAACCACCTTAATTCGAGTGGTTTTACCTGCGATAACCGCCTCGGCATCCTGCTGTGCACGAGCGACCCGAGCCGTCAGGAAAAAGAGGCCCCCAAGAATTAGGAGTTGCTGGAATTGGGCTGGGAAACGTAAGTTCATCTTCTCGGCGGGTGGCAAGTTAGTGAGGCCCGCCAAAAAAAGCAACTTCCAAACTTCTCATCATGTTTAATCAACTTCTCCGCCGTTATCAGCATCCACTCCTCGTGATCTTCACCCTCTTGATCATCGTCAGTTTCGTCGGTTTTTTTGATCGAAGTGGATCAATGGACAAACTCGGCGGAACCCATGTCGCCAAAATTTATGGGAGGCCAGTCCCCCAGGCACAAATCGCCCGCGAAAGTCGCAAATTCGAATTGGCAAGAATGCTCGGCTTGCAGGATCTCCTCATGAGCGTGATCGGCCAACCCAAGAGCGAACAGGAAGCCGTCGATAATTTCGCTTGGAATAGTCTGGTGCTCCGCCACGAAAGCGAAGCCCTAGGAATCAACGCCAGCGACGACGAAGTGCTCGCGGCGATTCAATCCTTACCCGCCTTTCAAACGAATGGAGCATTCGACAAAACGAAGTACGCCATGATTTTCGAAAACGCCCTGCAACCAAGAGGCCTGGGAAAGGATCAGTTAGAAGATTTAGTGCGGGATGAACTCCGCCTAAAAAAAATCAAATCATTGCTCGGAGCATCCGTAGCGCCTTCAACAGCGGAGCTTCACGCAGTCTACAACGAACGCAACCAAACGGTCGTCGCATCCGTGGTTCGTCTCAAGCTTGCCGACTTTTTAGCCAAAGCAACCGCCCCCGATGAAGATGTCGCTAAACTATTCGAAACCCAAAAAGGTCAGCTCAAATCTGAGGAAAAACGCCGGGTTAAAGTCGCTGCCTTTATTCTCCCAACCACCGATAAACCCCTTGAGCCGAAAGAGCGCGCCGAAGCCCTCATAAAACTAGGCCGCGCTGCGGAAGAATTCTCCATCGCCATGACAGGACCAAATCCCGATTTTACCGCCTTAGCAACCGACGCCCAAGCGAAGGTCGACGAAACGCCAGACTTCGGAAAAAGCGAAGCTCCCGCCGCTCTAGGTGCTTTCCCAGCAGTCGTTGCGGGGGCATTCAAACTCTCGAAGGCCCAACCAAATAGCGATGTCCTCACCACCGATCGTGGCTACTATGTCCTCCAACTAGCTGGAATCACCGAGACGCGTCCCCTCACCATCGAAGAAGCTAAACCCCAACTAGTTGCGCAAATTCAACGCGAGCGTGCCCAAGAAACCTTAACCCTTCAAGCCACGGAAATTCGCAACAAAATCGAAGCCGAACTCAAAGCAGGCAAGTCATTTACGGATGCCTCAATCGCCGCAGGAACCAAGGCCGAGGTCTTCGGCTCTTTCTCGCAAGCAACCCCAAAGTTTGATCAACCAGACGCCCGAGAAATTATGGTCGCCGCCTTCGATCTTAAACAGGGAACGCTCAGCGCATTTACCCCAACCGCCGCTGGCGGAGATCTGATTTATGTCGACCAGCGGCCCCCAATCGATGAATCAAAATTCGCCACCGAAAAGGGAACCCTCGAAGCCAATCTTTCCCAACTTTCCACCGAGGCCCTCTTTGCCGAATGGCTCAAATTACGCCGCGCAGATGCTCGGGTGACCTTGGCCAAACAAAACTAAATCCCCCAACACCCCGCACAATGGACGAATCGATTGAGGTCGACGAACTCTTCGATGATGCCAACGGTGACCTTGCCCTTGGTCAACTAGATCAAGCGGTCGCCAAATATACTCGATGCACGGAAATCGCTCCTGCATTCTCCGATGGTTGGCACGCCCTCGGAATGGCCTTAATGAAACTGGGAAGGCCTTCGGAAGCGATCGCCGCCGGACTCCGAACCGTAGAACTAAGCCCCAATGACCAACTCGCTTGGTCTAGTCTCTCCCTCTTCTATGTCCGTGCGGGAATGATCCCCGAAGCCGAAGCCGCCGGCGCCAAAGCAAAAATTCTCGGCTGGGGTGGAAAAATCAAAAAACCCATTTAAGTCGCTGGCGCTCAACCATTCTACCCAAAAGACACCTCCAGTTACTCCACATTTATGAGCAAACCTTTCTTCATCACCACCGCCATCGACTATACCAACGGTGCACCCCATATCGGTCACGCCTACGAAAAAATCTTGGCCGATGTCCTGGCTCGTTATCATAGACTCAGAGGCGAAGAAGTTTATTTTCTTACTGGGGTGGATCAACATGGTCAGAAAGTTCAGCAGTCAGCTGAAAAACACGGGATTCCACCCCAAGAGTTTGTCGATGGCCTCACCTCAAAATTTTCCGATCTATGGGCAAAACTCGGCATCCGTTACGACGGCTGGGCAACGACCACCGCGCCGTCGCATAAGCATTGTGTCGGTCAAATCCTCACCCGCCTACATCAAGCAGGACAGCTTTATAAATCCAAACAAGGGGGACACTATAGCGTCAGACAAGAACAGTTTCTCACCGATAAGGAACGGAATGATCAAGGCGAATTCGGTCCAGAATGGGGAGAAGTCGAGTTTCGGGAAGAAGAAAATTATTACTTCAAACTCGCCGAACACCGCGACTGGTTACTTGATCTCCTTGATCGCCGCCCAGATTTCGTCCTTCCAACCTTTCGGCGCGCCGAACTTCGTCACGCCGTCGAAAAAATGACCGGCGATCTTTGCGTTTCCCGACCGAAATCTCGTCTCGCTTGGGGCATCGAGTTCCCATTTGACCCCGAGTTCGTGACTTATGTTTGGTTCGACGCCTTGGTCAACTACCTCAGCTTTGCTCCAGGCTTTAATCCCATTGCCCCAGAGCATTCACCTCAATTCACCCTCCGCTGGCCACCTTTACAGATCATTGGCAAAGATATCCTTATCCCCGCTCACGGAGTCTATTGGCCGATTATGCTCAAGGCCCTCGGCTTCGACGTCGATCAAATGCCCTCCCTCCTCGTCCACGGTTGGTGGAATATCGCGGGCTCAAAAATGAGTAAAAGTCTCGGCAATACCGTCAACCCAGACGCCCTCGCCGACCGCTACGGAGCAGAGGCGCTCCGCCACTATTTAATCAGCGACATCTCCACTGGCAAAGACGCCGACTTTAGCGAGGAACGCCTCGTGATGCGTTACAATACTGACCTCGCAAACTGCCTCGGCAATTTACTCAACCGAACGCTCAGCATGTCCGCAAAGTATCGCCTCGGCTCGGTCACCGCCCCTCATGGGCTCCGCGAGTCCGTCGCCAATTATTCACCCGAAGCCAGTCCCGTCACCTCTTCCGTACTCGATCAAATCATCGATCGAGCCTTCCGAATGAAAACGATTTGTCACTCCTACCAAACGGAGATGGAGCACTTCGCCGTGGCTCAAGCCCTTGCCTATGCCCATTCCATAGCCACCCTTGGCAACGAATTGGTCGACCTCGCAGCCCCGTGGAAACTCGCCAAAGATCCCTCCCAATCCGCAACCTTAGACGCCACCCTCTATCACCTCGCCGACTCTCTCCGAGTTATCGCCATCCTCATCTCCCCGGTAATGCCCAACGCGGCTCACGGCATTTTTGATCAACTTCAATGGAATCTCCAAACTACCCAAAAAGAATCCCGCTTCCAATGGAATGAAATCAATTGGGGAGGTCTCCCCGATGGACACACCCTCGGACAACCTTCCCCACTCTTTCCCCGCATCGACACCACCCCATCCGATTCGTAATCATTATTCCGTGAGAAACACTTCAGAGAATTTCTTCGCCCCTTTTTCCATTCGACCATTGCCTAGACTCCTCCAGCGTTAGGCCCAAAAAAACCGCCGAACTGTTCGTTTAAAACAGTTCGGCGGGTTAAGAGCTGGGTTAGTGTGGATCGCTGACTAACTAGCTGATTCCTCCGAAGCCGGTAACGGGGCTGGCTCCACGGGAGTCGGCGGGACTTGCGGCGGATTCACTTGCACCACTTGAAAGTTTTGGGTGGTTTGAGCGAGCAACTGAGCAAGACGCACTACTCCAGAGGGCGTCATCGCAATCCGCGTGTGGATCGGCATCACCGATACTCCAGGACGATCGGCGACAATCCCCGAAGTGAAGTCAAGGTAAACCTCTTCGGCACCCACACTTACCAAAGCGTGGTTGGCGTAGCGGGCCGTGAAATTTTCGTATTTAAGTTGAAGGCTTTGCTGTGGGGTTGGTGTTTCGTTAGACATAGGATTCAGATGTTCAGCAATATCTAAGCCAATTGCAAACAAAGGAAAATAAAATCCAATAAACCACCAAAACAACAATCAAGAGTCCTCAGAATTTCTTGCAAAGTTACCCGTCGTGACCCGTTTTCCCGCTAGGTCACCCATCCTCAGAATCTAATCGACCTGCTGAGTTAACTCACGCTCCCGAGCGATCATCCAAATAGGCTCTCCATCATCGTTGAAAATCGTCGTGATCGCGATGTCCACCCAATATGGCACGCCATTCTTGTGGTAGTTAACGATCGTTTCTTTACAACGACGAAACTCATGAACCGCGTTCCTCATCCGCTCGGCGGTTGCTTGATCTGTTTTCTTCCCCTGCAAGATTGGCCCAATTTTTTTTCCACGAAGGTCATCCAAATCATAGCCACACATCGCCGTAAATTCTGGATTGATCCATTGAACAAGCCCTTCTGGTCCAGTGACTGCCATCCCATCGTGCCTTGAATCCTGTAAAGTGGTGTCGATTCGAGCAGAAAGACGATCTTGGAAGCCTGCAGAAAGAGCGACTTTGGGCGCCGATACCGCAGACAAACAGACCGATGCACTAACTTCAACTAAACCAGAAACAAACTCCCGCACCTCATCGTGAAACTCAAGAACGAGCTCGAAATCTTCCCTCTCTTGATTTGTCATTACCCCAGAGGCGTAAATAGCTGATTGATTTTGTAAGAACGCAGAAAGCATAAAAAGTAGATAAAATGGTTAGTCGTGAAAATCTGATCAACCCAACCTACGATGGGCGGACCAATTTAGATTCCTTAAAAATAACTAGATCAAGGTCCCCTCTTTAAATCATAGAAAATCCTCCCGATCAACTCCCCTTTCACCACGTCACCGCACCATCCGCCACCATGTCCATGATCGCCAGAACCGGTTGACGGAAGCAGACCTAAGGCGTTTCTTTCCCCAAAGCCCGTATGAAAAAAAATTCAATCTTTGCCGCATCCCTTCTAGTCCTCGCAACCCTCACCACTGTTCATCAACTCAAAGGGGCTCCTCCTCAAAAAATTCCCCCAACTAAACCAGACAAAAAAAACACCCACGCCCAATTAGCTTCCACTTTTTTTACCGGTCCAATTCCCCGTATCAAGATCGAAATCTCCCAAGATCAACGCGATCGACTTCAAAAAGATGAAAGAAATTATGTCGAAGCTTCGTTAACCGAGTCCACAATAGCGGGCCCAGTCGTTTACCAAAAAATCTCCATCAAACTCAAAGGTTCCGCAGGAAGCTTTCAGCACCTCGATGGCAAGCCAGGAATGACGATCAGTTTTGAGAAAAACAAAGAAAGCTCCCGCTTTCATGGAATGCAAAAAATCCATCTCAACAATGGCGCCCAAGACGGGACCTACCTCAACGAACTCATCGCAGGTGAGATGGCTCGCAAAATAGGGGTTCCCGCATCCCGCTGCACCCACGCCTTTGTCGAACTCAACGGGCGCGACCTCGGGCTCTACGTCGTCAAAGAAGCTTTCACCCACGACTTCCTCGGCGCTTTTTTCAAAAATACCGATGGCGATCTTTACGACGGGGGCTTCTGCGCTGAGGTCAACGAAAACACCGAAAAAGATAAAGGCGACCCCAAGGACAAAGTAGCGATCAAAGAACTGATTGCCGCCTGCCAAGAACCCGACAACGCGAAACGCTGGGATCGCCTCGGAAAAATCTTAGACATCAACAAGTTTATTGATTTTACAATTATGGAAGTCTTTCTCGTTCATTGGGATGGCTACAATAACAACCGGAACAATTACCGCTTTTATTATGATCCCTCGACGGGAAAATTCTCCTTCTTTCTTCACGGAATGGATCAACTATTCGGTGAGGAAAACTGGCCGGTAATTCGTGGCTTCGATGCCCTAGTCGGTGGTGCCGTCATCCGCTGTCCACAAGGCCAAGCACTCTATCGCACAAGGTTGGATGCCCTTTACCAAACGCTCCTCATCAAAGAGGACTGGGGAGCAAGAATCTCTGCCGAAGGTCGCCGCGTCAGGGACGCTCTCGCCGCCAAAGATCCCAACGCCGCCAAAGCTTACGAAGGACAAATCAACGAAATAAAAGGCCGAGTCGCCAGACGAATCGCCGCGATTGGCCGACAACTCGGCGTCCCGATCAAGCCAGTCATTTTTGATGCAAAAGGGGCTCTAAAAATCGGTCCCGGTTGGGTTTTTCAGGGAACTGACGGCGGACGAGGCGACGAAGTGAAACTCGACAACCACGAATGCTTGCACATCGTTGCCACCACAGCAGGCGCTCCCTCTTACCGTCTCACTACCCAACTCGAAGCAGGCCACTACCGACTTGAAGCATCGGTCAGGACTCGGGGTGTCGTTCCTGCCGAAGACGAAAAAGGCAAAGGCGCCGGTCTCCGCGTCTCTGGTCTCGGTAAAAGAGAAAATGGGCTCGAGGGCGATTCCCCCTGGCGCACAGTCGTTTACGAATTCGAAACCGGGGGAGGCGATGTCCCTCTCGTCGCCGAACTCCGCGCCACCAAAGGCGAGGCCTGGTTTATCCGAGACTCCTTCCAAATTATCCGCGGAAAATAACCAACCAGCGGCAGAATCATCAGCCCACGCTTGCTCCACTGAGCTTTACTTTCCCATGACCTCCCCCTTGATTCAGCGTCCAAACCCTGCTTTTCTTCCGTACTCTTTTTTCAAGTTATGTCCATCACGCGCCTCCTCATCCCTCTCGCCTTCGCCCCCATCCTCATCGCCCCCATCTTCGCCGAAGATGCACACGGCACTGGTGCCTCCGCATCAGTCGTGGCCGGTCCGTCTGCCGATGGGAAAAATGCCATCCGAACTTTCCGCTTCGATGCCGGTTTAAAATGCGAACTCTGGGCCGCCGAACCCTTGCTCGGAAACCCCGTTTGCTTCACCCAAGACGAAAAAGGACGCTGGTATGTGGGTGAAACTTTCCGACAGGAAAAAGGCATCGAAGACAACCGCCAACACGGCCACTGGCTCGATGACGATATCGCTTCGAAATCAGTCGAAGATCGGCTCGCCTACATGCACAAGCATTTCCCCGATCCCCAAAAATTTGCGGAAAAATTTGAAAAATATGAGGAGCGGATTCGGCGCTTGGAAGACAGCACCGGCAGTGGTTTCGCCGACAAATCAACCATTTTTGCCGATGGAATGCACGACGCTGCCGACGGCACGGGATCTGGGTTGATCGCCCGGGGAGGCTCAGTCTGGTATACTTGCATCCCCAACCTCTGGCATTTCGCCGATAAAAACGACGACGGCATTGCCGATGTCAAAGAAAAGCTCCTCAGCGGATTCGGCGTAAAATTTGCCCTCCGTGGCCACGATATGCACGGACTGCGCTTTGGCCCAGACGGCAAACTTTACTTCTCCATTGGAGACCGAGCGATTAACGTCAAGTCCAAGGAAGGCACCCAATTCCCCGAAACCGAATACGGCACGATTATGCGGTGTAATCCCGATGGCACCAACTTTGAAATTTTCGCCATCGGAGTGCGGAACCCCGAAGAACTCGCCTTTGACGAACATGGGAATCTTTTTACTGGCGATAATAATTGCGACGCCGGTGATCTCGCTCGCTTCGTTTACCTAGTTGAAGGGGGCGACTGCGGCTGGCGGATGGCCTATCAATACCTAAACGACCGCGGACCATGGATGCGCGAGCGCCCATGGGACGCCAATATCGGACCGACCATTCGCTGGATCATCCCGCCCGTCGCCAATATCTCCAATGGCCCCAGTGGTTTAACTTACAACCCAGGAACAGGCCTCTCAGAAAAATATCAAAGAAAGTTTTTCCTCAGCGACTTTCGGGGCGGTGCAAATAATAGCGTGGTCCACGAAATCACTACCCAACCCAAAGGCGCCTTCTTCACCGCTAAATCCCGAGACTGGGTCAAAGGCGTCCTCACCACCGACGTCGAGTTCGGTAACGACGGATCCCTTTATGTCCTCGATTGGGTCGCCAGCTGGGGTGGCGTTGGGAAAGGTCGCATCTATAAATTTACCGATCCAGCCGCCAATCTTGAACTCCAAAAAGAAACGGAAACCCTCATCCGCGAGGGCATGGCCAAACGCCCCAACCAAGAACTCGCTAAATGGATCGGACACGCCGATATGCGCGTCCGCCAGGCAGCTCAGTTTGAACTCGTCGACCGCGCCACCAAACCCGACACCCTGATCTCTTCAGTCCAAACTCTCGCCAAGGTCGCCGCAGATTCCGCTGCCCCAAACCCTCTCGCCCGACTCCACGCCATCTGGGGTCTCGGTCAGCTCGGCGCAAAACATCCCAACTCCCTCGCTTCCATCCCCGCACTCCTCGCAGATCCCGATCCCGAGGTTCGAGCTCAGTCTGCCAAGGTCCTCGGTGACGGAAAAATTACTAACGCCACCCCAAAAATCATCGCCCTCCTCAAAGACCAAGACAACCGAGTCCGCTTCTTTGCCGCCATGAGCCTCGGAAAAATCGGCGAAAAAACCGCCTTCGATCCACTCGTGGTCATGCTCGCCGAAAACGACGATAAAGATCCCATTCTCCGCCACGGTGGCGTAATGGGCATCAAAGGCTGCGCCACCGCTGAACAAATCGCCGCCCTCTCCAAAAATCCCTCCATCGCCGTCCGTGGGGATGCCGTAGTCGCCCTCCGTCATTTAAAAAGCCCCCTCGTCACCGCCTATCTCAACGACCCAGATGAGACGGTCATCCTCGAAGCCGCTCGGGCAATTCACGATGCCCCCATTAATCCCGCAATGCCCGCACTCGCCGCGATCGCCACCAACGGAGCACTGAAAAATCCCCACCTTTTACAACGGATCATCAACGCCAACTACCGCGTCGGTCAGGCCGAAAACGCCCGGATCATCGCCGCTTTTGCAGGCGCTTCCACTACCCCGGAAAACTCCCGACGCGATGCTCTCGACGCCCTCACCCAATGGGGCAATCCCAGCCCCAAAGACCGCCTTCTCAATCAATGGAGACCCATCCCAACCCGGACAAACGAGAACGCCGTAGCCGCCATGACCGCGGCCGTCCCCGATCTTCTCAAAAATTCCCCGCCAGCTGTGCAGGAAATGGTTGCCAAACTCGTCGCCAAACTTTCTATCCCCGGCACTGGAGAACCCCTCGCCCTACTTGCCTCAAACTCCCAAGCGGGATCCACGGTTCGCATCGAAGCCATCAAAACACTCGTCGCTCTTAAGGATCCGCAACTCGCTAAAGCTGCCCGCGCCGCGCTAACCGACAAAGATCCCAAAATTCGTGCCGCAGGTCTCCAAGCTCTCGTGGGCGTCGATCCCGCCGCCGCCGTCAAAATCATTGGAGAAATCGTCAACACCGGAAGCGTCGTCGAAAAACAAGCTGGGGTGAGCGCACTCGGACAACTCAAAAGCCCTGAGGCAGAAACCCTTCTCGAAAGTTTGGTCGACCAATTAATCGCCAAACAACTTCCGGGAGAAATCCAACTCGAAGTCCTCGACGCCGCCACCAAGCGAGGAACCAGTAAACTAAAAGCCCAAGTCACTAAATATGACTCCTCGTTACCGGCTGACGATGATCTCGCAAAATGGAAAGTTTCTCTCCTCGGCGGTAACGCCGAAAGTGGGCGAAAAATCTTCCGCGAAAAAGCCCAAACCGAATGCCTCCGTTGCCACAAATGTGAGGTGGGCGAAAGCGTTGTCGGCCCCGAACTCACCCACATCGGCGCGACCAAAGACCGAGCCTATTTGCTCGAGTCGATTGTTTGGCCAAGTAAAAAAATCGCCGAAGGCTTTGAAACCGTCGTCATCACCTTGAAAAATGGCGATATCGTCGCCGGCACACTGGCCGGACAAGACGCCGCAGGCCTCAAAATCAAGACCGCCGACGCCCAAGGCAAACTCCAGACCCAAACCGTTCCACTCACGGAAATCAAAGAGCGACAAACCGCCCCCTCCCCCATGCTCGCAGGAATGGGAGACCTCCTCAGCCGATCAGAACTCCGCGACCTCATCGAATACCTCGCAACATTAAAGTAACGCCAACGAACCCATCCCCCACTCTTCCTTTCCGCCGTTAACTCAGTTTCATTTTTAGTCCACCTCGTAGCGAGGAAGGTTCCCATCAACCTCCTGACTCCAAGCGTCGATTCCACCACGAACTGAGCGGACATTCTCAAAACCGTGGCCAGCAAAGTAAGCGGCCGCATCAATGCTCCGAGCTCCCAGATGATCGACCACCGCCAACAGAGCCTGCCGACTCCATTGGCCAAGAATCTCCTGCGTAAGATCTTGCGTAAAAAAGATCGCCCCCTCAATCCGCACCGCGTCAAATTCCTCGCGCGTCCGAATATCAATCAGCCTCACCTCAGGATCACTGGCTAGCACTCGAGCAAGCTCACCCGGTTCGATCATCACTTTCAAATCGGACGCGTGACTCTCCACAATCTGCTTAATCACTTCACCCACAGCCAATCCCCCATTCCGAGCACAAACCTCAGCAAGCGTTTCCGACTGCTGAAACCCACAACTCGCACAACCTCCAATGTGATAGTGCCTAAACATCGCCCTCTGGGCCCCTGGATAAAGGAGCAACAGTTCGCGCATCGTAATCTCTGAATCAATCAATTCTAAGTTAGACATCCTTTCACCATATATCGAAACCTTCGCGACTGACAAACCCCACAAAACATCAGGAACGGACACCCCTGCAAAAGACGATTCTCCGCTCAACAATCATCCCCCAAAATGACAAAAATCCCCACTAAGTCCTTCCACTTCCCACTGTTTCGTGTTCTTGATCTGCCTTCCCTAATGAAAACAAAACTCTCCCTCATCCTCACCGTCGTCTTCTCTACTTTACTGTTTAACGCCTCCATCCTCGCTCACGATGCCACCGCAGAAATGAGTGCCGCCGCCACCGATTTTCTCGCCTCCTTAAACCCCGAACAGCAAGCCAAAGTTCAATTCGACTTTGTCACCCCCGAACGAGCCAACTGGCATTTCATTCCTCGAGAACGCAAAGGACTGGCCATCAAAGAGATGAACCAAGAACAGCGACTCCTCGCTCAAGCGTTACTCGCCACCGGCCTCAGCCACCGCGGCTACACCAAAGCAGTCTCCATTATGAGCCTCGAGGCCATCCTCGCAGAACTCGAAAAAGATAAAGTCGGCACCCCCGTCCGTGACCCCGAAAAATATTTCTTCTCCATTTTTGGTAAGCCAGGCCGCAAAGAACCGTGGGCTTGGCGCTTTGAAGGCCACCACCTCTCCCTCAACTTTACCGCCGTTGGCGATGCCGCCCCTGCAATGACACCCTCCTTCTTTGGCACTAACCCCGGCGAAGTCCGCACGGGCGCCCGAACAGGAGCCCGAGTCCTCGCCAACGAAGAGGAATTCGGCCGTTCCCTCATCAAAATGCTCAACGAGACCCAACGCCAAGAAGCCATCATCCTCGCCGTTGCCCCAAAAGACATCACCACCATCCCAGGCCGAAACTCTTCTCAAAAAGAAGGATTACCCCAAGCCAAACTCACCGCTGACCAGAACGTTGTCCTCGTCAAACTCATCAAAGAATACCTCTTTCGCTGTCGCCCCGATGTCGCCGCTGAAGATTGGGCGAAAATCGAAAAAGCTGGTCTCGACAAAATTTCCTTCGCTTGGGCAGGCGGTATCGAACGTGGTCAACCTCACTACTATCGTATTCAAGGAGAACACTTTATTCTCGAATACGATAATACCCAAAACGAAGCCAATCATGTCCACAGCGTCTGGCGTGATTTTGATCACGATTTCGGCCACGACCTCCTCGGGACACATTACCAAGAAGCTCACCCCTAGTCGCTTCCCCACTTTTATTCCATTTATCCCCGCCTAAAAGCTTCACTTGCCTGACCCACAACTTCACCCTCGCGATCCCTTACACGGCATCACCCTCGAAGCCATTCTCCGCCAACTCGTCGAACGCCACGGTTGGGAAGAGTTAGGACGGTGGATTCCCGTTCGCTGTTTCCTTTACGATCCCAGCATCAAATCTAGCCTGACTTTTCTCCGGAAAACTCCTTGGGCGCGGACGAAAATCGAATCGTGGTTCACCGCAGAAGCCGATCAATATCAATCCCCAACCCCGACAATTGTCCGTTCCCAAACTCCACCAGTTTCCCCCACAAAGAGCACCGATCTGCCCACGCCGCATAAACCGTAAAATTCCCGCTCCAGCACCCAGCTAACTTAACCAAAGATTTTCCTCGAGAAGGCGTTGACAAAGAATCCCAACTCGCGTATTACCTCCACTCCCTTTTCACCAAACTCATCTCCACATGCCTACGACCGAAATCATTCTCACCGAAAAAGTCGCCCACTTGGGCGTCGAAGCCGACATCGTCAAGGTCAAGCGTGGATACGCAAGAAACTTTTTGATCCCTCAACAAAAAGCTCTAGAAGTCACCCCAGCCACCCTCAAACGTCTCAACGGCCTAAAACAAAAACGCGCCGAACGCGAAGGCCAAGAAATGAATGCCGCCGACGAATTAGCGCGCAAAATCAACAAACTCAAGATCACCATGGAACTCGAAACGGGTGCCACTGGGAAATCCTTCGGTTCGATCACTGCGGCAGACATCGCCGAAAAACTCAAAGCGGAGTTGGGTGGAAAAATCGATATTGATCGCCATAAGATCCATCTCGAAGGCCCCATCAAAGAGAGTGGCGAACATGAGATCAGCATCAAACTTCACCACGAAGTCACCGCAAAACTCAAGTTGATCGTCAAGGCCACTGGCCAACCATCTCCCGTCACCACTCCCGAAGAACTCGGAGAGAAGACTTACAAGGCCAAGTATAAGGCCAAACACAGCTAGTCGAAGGCTAAATCATGGAGGCTTCCAGTAAAACTGTGAAGTCCGCCGGAAAGGGTGGAAATGGCGGCGGCCCAGACTTGCGCCAACCAGCGCATTATCGACCAGATATGCACAGGTTACTCCCCCAGTCGCCTGATGCTGAAAAAGGTGTGCTCTGCTCCTTTCTCCTCGTACCTCGCGACGTTGGAGGTTACTGCGCCGAAAAACAGATCACTCCCGATCACTTCCACATTCCGGCTCACGCGGAACTCTACAAAGTGCTCATCGAACTTTGGGATGCCGGAAAGCCCATCGATTTCATCATTCTCACCGAACTACTCCGAGACCGCCAACGCCTCGATCAAGTCGGCGGCGCAGCTTTTGTCACCGAACTTTTCACCTTCCTCCCCACCGCCGCTAATGTCGCCTATTACGTCGACATCGTTCTCGAAAAGCACACCCTCCGCGAGATCATCAAAGTCTGCACAGAGTATGCCGCCCGATCTTACGATGAACAGGATAGCGTCCCCACTCTCCTCGACGATGTCGAAGCTAAAATCTTTGCCATCGCCCAAGACCGCTTCAAAGACAAAGTATCCAATATCAAAGACTTAGTCCTCCAAGCGATGGCGGATATCGAGCTGATTTACGAGCGACGGGGAGCGATTTCTGGCTTGGAAACAGGACTGGTCGAGCTCGATAAAATGACCGACGGCTTACACAAAGCCGAGATGATCGTCATCGCCGCCCGACCTTCCATGGGTAAAACCGCCCTCGCCATGAATATGGCAGAGCATATCGCCCTCGAACTAAAACTTCCCGTGGCGGTTTTCTCCCTCGAAATGAGCACATCACAACTCGTCCAACGGATGCTCTGCTCACGAGCTCGGGTCAACCTCGGCGACATTCGCAACGGACTCCTCAATGAACGAGGATTTCCCGCACTCGCCACCGCCGCAGCCAAACTCGCCGAAGGAAAATTTTTCATCGACGATACCCCTGGCCTTTCCATCCTCGAACTCCGAGCGAAAGCCCGACGCCTGAAAAGCCAACACAACATCGCCGCCATCTTCATCGATTACATCCAGCTCCTTCGTAGCACCAGTCGAAGAGCCCAAGACAACCGCCAACTCGAAATTGCCGAAATCTCTTCTGGCCTCAAAGGACTAGCGAAAGAACTCAATATCCCCATCGTCGTCCTCGCACAGCTCAACCGAAATCCCGAAGGACGCACCGGTGAGGCCAAAGGCCGTCCTCGACTCTCCGACTTACGCGAATCGGGCTCCATCGAACAGGACGCGGACCTCGTCGGCTTGCTCTTTCGTAATGAATATTACGCCGACTCGGACGAAGAAAAAAAAGCCAACGAAGGAAAGGCCACTCTGATTATCGCCAAACAGCGGAACGGTCCAGTCGGTGACGTTCCACTGACTTTCCTGAAAGAATTTACCCGCTTTGAAACTCGAGCGATGGAAGCCGAAGATCGCTAAGCTACCCTCCTCCCCCAACCGTCAGGGCTGCATGATCTCCATCGCGTAAATATTTAGTTGCCCGTTCGTCCCCCGCTGAACACTTCGAATTTGCAATGGTCGGCTGGAATCCCGCACCGCAAAACTATTCTCGGCCGGAGGCAACGCTCCCGCCGGGTAATCAACAAAAATCCGGGGCGCATCCGCCGCCTCACTCCTCGGACCCCGCACCCGCATAATCGCCCTCCCTTGACTCGTGGCCGTAACCAAAAATTCTCCACCCAAATAAATCCGCTGATTAGGCTCCCCACGATCAACCCACTCTAATGCCTCCGCAGTCGTAAGCAGACGACCCGCGGGCGCTTTCCCGCGCTCGTACATCCGCCATGATCCTCCACTCCCAGTTCCCTTTGGATCTCGTTGAGCAACAATCGTCGGAGGGGGCAAATCCACGCTCGGCGGAGATGTCACTGGTGGACGTCCCTCGTCACGAGTCGAAGGACGAGAGCCAGTGGCCACTAATGGAACAGTTGGCAAAGGCGTTGCCCTCACCGGTGACGACACCGCCACCGACTTCACAGGATCCACTCGAACCAACGCAGGCGCCTCTAAGTCGCTGGGATTTTCTCCCCGTGGATCAATTTTTCCGATCGACTGAGTTCGCCGATACTCCGCAAATTTCTTTAATCCTGCGTCAAATGCGACTGCCTTGATCACCGGCAACCCCGCCTCAATGAGCAGTTCGCTCGGGGGATCTAGTGCAAAAGTTCCCGCACCCTGCTTCATCGTATATGCACCATAAAGAATCGGCACGACCGTGAACTGCATATGCCCATCTAAAAGACGCTCCACATGCAAGAGCACAGAGAGGTCTAAGGTCTTTTCGATTTTGATTTCTAGTCCCGTCTGGAGCATGGATTGCAAAATCGGAATGTTCCGAGTTCCCGAGGGATAAAGATGCTCAATCATCACCTGCGGATAGTCTACCGACTGAGCCAGCGCCACCACCCCTGACGAGAAAAAATCCGTCTTCTTCAATGGGTAAGCATCGAAGAGAAGAAACCGCCCCGTCACATAAGTCACCACTCGCTTGGTCTCGCGATAGTTTTTAATGTAAATGCGCAAAAGTTGGGCATTTTCCTCATCCAACTCAAGGGGGGTCATCCGGCTATAACGATCAAATAATTTCCGCGCACTCAGGAACTCGCCTTGGGGCGCCGCCGTCACCTCAAACCGTTGCGGACTTTCAATTTTGCCAAGTTTCTTCAGAAACCTGTATGGTCCAGGTCTTTCGGGATGACCAAAGATATAGAAACTTCCTAGCCAACATCCAAAAGCCAAACCAACCAGCAAAAGAATAAATATCGTCCAAAGAAAAAGGCTTCCTCCACCTTTTGGCGCTTCGCCATCGTCAAATCCGTAAAAATCGTCCGACATTGGTCAATTTCCTTGAGGATCCACGATCCAGAATGGGCAACAAACTTTCAGTGCTGATGGGTGACTTCTCCCTCCTCTTCCACCGGCTCAAAGGAGGTCCCACACCCACAGCTTCTGACCGCGTTAGGATTGTGAATCCGAAACCCTGATCCCGCTAAGTCATCCGCATAATCAATCGTCGAACCGTTCAAAAAATGGGCACTCTCTCCATCAATAATTACTTTAGAACCAGCATGTTCCATGATTTCATCACCCTCTTTTGCATAATCTAATCCCATCCCGTATTGCAGCCCAGCACACCCCCCGTTCTCCACGAAAATTCGCAATCCCTTGCCCTCATCCCCACTTTCCCGAATGAGAATCGCCAATTGATTAAATGCAACATCAGTGACTTGAATCATAGCCTCAGACCTTAATCCGCTATCCCCCCACTGCCAAGTCTCAAACTTCAATCTCTCGCTTGTCACCCCCCACTTCTCCCACGATTATTCCCCATTATGTCCCGTATCGCTCTGCTTTCTGAAACTGTCGCCAGCCAGGTAGCCGCTGGTGAAGTCGTCGAACGCCCCGCCAGCGTGGTCAAAGAACTTGTCGAAAACTCGATCGACGCCGGCGCCAAACACATCGAAGTCATGATTCGCCGAGGAGGAATCTCCTACATCCGAGTCATCGATGATGGCTCCGGAATGGACCGCGATGACGCTCTACTCTGCCTCGAAAGGCACGCCACCAGCAAAATTCGCACCGGAGCTGACCTCTCCGCAATCCATACCCTCGGCTTCCGAGGCGAAGCCCTCCCGAGCATCGCCAGCGTCTCCCGCTTTCGCCTCGCCACCCGCGAGTCCCAGGCCATCGCTGGCACGGAAGTCATTATCAGTGGCGGAAAAATCGAAAGCGTCCGCGACTCCGGTGATGCCCCAGGAACCCAAATTGAAGTCCGCTCGCTCTTCTATAATCTCCCCGCTCGACGAAAATTTCTGCGCACCGAAAATACCGAGGCCAGTCATGTCGAACACCAACTTCACCTCCAATCCATCGGTCACCCCGAAATCGGTTTTGTCTTTCTCAATGATGATCGCATCGTCAGACAACTTCCTCCCACTAAACATCTTCGCGACCGAATTCGCGATCTCTGTGGGTCATCTTTAGCCACGGATCTCCTCGAGATTCCAGAGTTTGCCACCGACTCCATCGCCATCCGCGGATTCCTCGGCAAAGCGGGAGTGAGTCGCTCCTCACGAGCACAACAACTCGTCTTTCTCAATGGTCGCGCCGTCGAAAACAGCACGATCAATTTCGCCCTCCGCGAAGGTTACCACACCGCCCTCATGAAAGGTCAACATCCCGTGACTTTTCTCTTCATGGAAATCGATCCAGCAGAGGTCGACGTCAATGTCCACCCCTCCAAACGCGAGGTCCGCTTTCGTAACCCCACTTGGATCCGCGAAGCCATCATCGAAGCCACCCGACGAACCGTCGAAAGTGATCGCACCAACTGGACAAAAACTTTCCAAGCCGACTCCTCTCACCTTACGCCTCCATCCGAAGAAACTCCCCCACTCATTCCCGTAGTCGAGCAAATCGTCCTTCGTCAGGATTGGAATAATCTCCCATTCCAATTCCCCAAACCTAACCCCCTCCCCATCAACCAACCTGAAAACTTCCCTCAAACCCCAGTGGATCTTTCAGTGCCACTCCCCGTCACTATTCCCACACTTTCACCAATCATTGCATCCCCGCAAATTAATTCCAATCCCCCCCCAAGCACTCCTTCCAAAGACTTTAAAATTTTAGGGGTTCTCGGCAAACTTTACCTCATCATGGAAAACTCCACGGGTTTGGTGCTCGTCGACCAACACGCCGCCCATGAACGGATTCTCTTCGAGGAAATGAAAAAGCGCATGGAAGAACAAGGCGTTCCAGGTCAACGACTTCTCATTCCGCTCACTATTGATGTCAGCCCTCGCGATACCGACTGGCTCATCCGTAATCTCGATCTCCTCCACCGGGCGGGCATCGGCTTAGAACCCTTCGGCACTGGCACTTTCAAAGTCGATAGCCTCCCCACCTTTCTCAGCGCTACAGAACCCACCCAACTGCTTCGCCAAATCATCGAAGATCTCCGCGAAACTAGCTCCCAAACCTCTAAGGTTCGCCTCGGAGAAGAAATGATTGCCATGACGGTCTGCCGACACGCCGTCAAAGCCAACGACTACCTGCGCGAGCCTGAACTCGTTCGCTTGGTCGAAGATCTTTTAGCCTGCGAACTCCCCTACTGTTGCCCACATGGTCGCCCCACGATGATTCAAATGAGCTACGCGGAACTCGAAAAAAAGTTCGGACGCAAAGCCTAAAAGCCACTAGGTCACCAAACCATCCCCTTAATTCTCGTCGCCACGGCCTCAGCGTTGCCTCGCGAATTAAACGCACTAATCCGGAAGTAGCCCTCGCCCATTGACCCAAACCCGCTCCCCGGCGTAATCACCACATTCGCCTCATTCAAAAAGCGGTCGAACATCTCCCAACTCGTCGTGCCAAGAGGCGTCTTCACCCAAATGTAAGGCGCGTTCACCCCACCAAAAACTCGCAACCCAACCGAGTCTACCGCTTCGCGGAGAATCCTCGCATTGCCCATATAGTATTCAATCAAAACCCCAATTTCCGCCTTCCCCTCCGCCGAATAAAGTGCCTCAGCTCCACGTTGCACAATATAGGAAACCCCATTGAACTTTGTCGTATGCCGGCGCGACCACAGGGGGTGCAACGCTCGCCGCTCCCCATCTGCCGTCGACCCCATCAGAGTTTTCGGGACGACGATAAACGCGCAACGCGTGCCCGTAAATCCGCCGTTCTTAGAGAAACTTCGAAACTCAATCGCGCACTCTCTGGCCCCAGGAATTTCATAGATCGAATGCGGCACATCAGGATCACTAATATACGCCTCATAAGCCGCATCAAAAAGAATCAGTGACTGATGCGCTTGCGCATAGGCAACCCACTCAGCCAGTTGCGCTCGCGTCGCTACTGCTCCTGTCGGATTATTGGGAAAACAAAGATAAATCACGTCCGCATGACCCTCCGGCGGGGACGCCACAAATCCATTTTCCTCCGTACAGTTTAAGTAGATCAGCCCCGCGTATGCCCCCGTTTGGTCGGCCTCGCCCGTATGCCCAGCCATCACGTTGGTGTCCACGTAAACAGGGTAAACTGGGTCGGTGATGGCAATCCGATTTTGATCCCCAAGAATGTCTAAAATATTTCCGCAATCACACTTTGATCCGTCGCTCACAAAAATCTCATCAGCCGACACCTCAATGCCACGGGAACGAAAGTCCCCTTCCGCGATCGCCTCCCGCAACCACTCGTAGCCCTGCTCTGGACCATAACCGTGAAATCCCACACGCGTCCCCATTTCATCAACCGCCAAGTGCATCGCCTTAACCACCGCCGCCGGCAATGCCTCCGTCACATCACCAATTCCACAACGAATAATCTTCGCCGCCACCTGAGGATTTGCTTCTGTAAAAATCCTCACGCGACGAGCGATTTCTGGAAAGAGATACCCTGCTTTGAGTTTGAGATAGTTGTCGTTGATGAAAGCCATAAAAGATTCGCAAAGTAGCCTAGCTTGCCCGCTCGCTCAATCGCGAAACACCGCAAAGATTTTTTGATGACACGGATTTCCAACCCACCCCACACCAGGCCCACATTCCAAACTCCCTCATTTTCAAGTTTACTCGGTCATCCACTCCGCATACGAAATTCCCTCTGATGTCACCACTTCTTGATTTCGTCACCGCAGAAAACTCTCGATCGATCCCCGCAGGGGGAGTCGCCATTGAACAGGGTTCGGCGGTCGACAAATTGCTGATTCTCGTTTCGGGCGAAGTCGAAGTCCTCCGCGATGGCCTCCGCGTCGCCAAGTCTACCGAACCCGGGGTGGTTTTCGGCGAAATGTCTGCCCTGCTCGGCGGCGCCGCCACCGCTACCGTCAAGGCTCTCACTCCCGCGGTCTTTGCGGTGCTCGACAATCCCCGCGCATTTTTGTCCTCACACCCCGAGGTCTGCCTTTATCTCGCCGAACTCCTCGCTCGTCGCCTCGACGCCCTCAACAAATACCTCATCGATGTCCGCCACCAATACGAAGGACACGACCACCTAGCGATGGTCGACCAAGTCCTCGAGACTTTGATGCACAAACAACGCCCGAGGCAAAGTCCCTAATCTAACCAACTGAGGACTCGCGTTTCCTCCGCCTCAATCGAAACCCAACGCGCCTCCATTGTCTCTAAGTCGAGAACCACATGCGTCGGTTCCGGGCCAATTTGTCGGCCAGGATTAAACACCCAAGTTTTCCCCAACCGATCAACCCAACTCCCCTCCGCATAAAAAGGTGCATTATGAATATGTCCCGACAGAACTAGGTCAGGCCGAAATCGGGCGACCCACTCCGTCAGAAATGCGTCGCCCACCGACTGTCTTCCCGTCCAACTCACCGGCGATCCTTCTGGCGGAGAGTGGTAAATCCAAACCCACCGATCCTTCTCTCTCCGAGCATCTTGCTCAATCAATTGCTCAACCTCCAACCGCGTCGTTACCCCATCCCACCAAGGGCAGATGGTCACGAGCATTCCCCCGACTTCTACACTATCCCCATCCACATAAAGCTCCCCTGCCTTGACCTCCCGAAGCCACCGGCAGATCGACTCCTGACTCTCCGTCCGCGTATCGCCATCGTGGTTTCCAGAACTCACCAGCAGTCGAGTCCTCTCAGCCAGACGGCTCAGATACTTCTCCACAACGACAATCTGCACGTCCACATCCAACGCCGACCCTAGGTCAAGCAGGTCACCCGCAATCACCACCGCGTCATATCTTGGAGCCTGTGCCACCAACCAATCAAACTGCTTCAGAGAATAGTGAAGGTCAGCGACATAAAGCAGTTTCATGAACCCCAAAAACTGCCCAACCGAACCGCTCCCGTAAACACGAAAACACCGCCCCACATGAGTGGCACGGTGCCTTCGATGGTCTCCCAGTTAAAATCAGCTGCTAGTTTTGAAAAGCCTTATCCGTGGCGCTTCCTCCCGACTGAAGATAGGCCACCAAATCAAGCAATTCGTCTTTGCTCAATGAATTGATTAATCCCGCGGGCATCATCGAAACATTAAACGGCTGCCGACGCTTAATCTGCGCCTCATCAATCGTGGTCAGCGCGTCGGGAGCCAAAGCACTCGTCATCACAAACGCCTTCCCATTTTCCACCACCGTCACTCGGCCGACGACCATGCTTCCATCCTTCATTTCAATCTGCTCCGTCCCATACTGGTCGCTGATCACTTTCGATGGCTCAATGATGTTATCCATCAAGTCTGGTAGGGTGTAACGCTTTCCAGCCCCCGTCAAATCTGGACCAATGTTCCCACCGTCCCCATTCATCTTGTGGCAGTTCACACACAACACACTGGCGTACATCGCTTTCCCTTGTTCAAAATTCCGCCCCTTAATTCCTTCTCCTGCCAGCGCCACCACGTCGGCGGTCGCATAGTTTTTGCCAGGTCCTTTCGGTGACACAATATTCGCCAATGGGGCCGGCTTCGCGCTCTTTGCCAGTTTCTCCAAATCTGCCCGCTCCGCGGCATCCGTCACGACGTTTGCTAACGCTTCATTGCGAATGTTCTCCAGAAACTTCCTGAAACTGTTCCCACCTTTCCAATTCTGGGTCGTCGGAAACCAACCAAAAAATGCCTTGCGCAATTCCGGTGTCCAACCCGCTTTCGCTTCCCGCAAAGCATAAACATAAGAAATCGCTTGTCGATTCGGCCGACTATCTTGCATCCCGTGAACCGCCCCACCATACCCGCCATTCCGTTGCAAAACAGAGTCACTTGCGATGGTGTTGTCCGCATCCTTCGCGGTGTCGAGCATCGGCACGGTCTTGGCCACAATACTTGTCGATCCCAGGTAAGAAAGCAACGTCACCAATTCACGGTTTGCATAGGGATCAACCGCAGGAAAAATCGGATCCAACTTCGCCAAAATCTCTGCACAAACTTCCGGCGTAGGTCGCCCCATCCGCGTAAAGGTCAATTCCCAAACTCGCAGCAACTGTAACCGCAAACTTGGCGTCAACTTCGCAAACTCCAACCGACTCAAGGCCGCAATCAACTTCGGTTGCAGTGCCTTATCTCCACAACGCGCTAACGCCATCAATGCTTCCAATGCCGCTTGTGGCTCTTTCTCCCCGAGCGCTTGCTCCGCCCATTGCGCGGAAGGCTGGTGCTCAATCGCCACTCGGGCCGCCCAGCGAACATACCGATCCCCATGCCCAAGATAAGGCCACGCCTTCGCAACCGCTTCAGGCCCAGTATTTTCTGCATGGAACACTTCGAGCATTTGTCGCAGCTTTGCTTCCGCGGTCAGCGGAAGCGCTCCCACTGGCGCTGTGCTTTCACTACCAATGTAGGTGATTCGATAAAGCGCCGATTGATTTCCCCGACCCCCAATCGTCACATAGAGTGCCCCATCCGCTTTCCGAACCACCGCGTCGGTCACCGAAAAACCTTGGCCACCCAGAAAGTCCTCTTTCTCAGCCCGATAACTGGCCCCATCTGGCGTAAGGTGAACCGCCCAGATCGTCGCGTAGGTCCAGTCCAAAGCAAAAAGTGCCCGCTGATATTTGGCAGGAAACTTTGCCCCAGTTCCAAAAATCGTTCCCGTAGGAGATCCAGGCCCAATATCCACCACCGCAGGAAGTGAATCTGCAAAGTAGCTCGGCCAACGACCCGCACCAGAACGCCAACCATTATCGCCACCGCTGACAATATGGTTGATCCGCGTCGGCATATACCAAGGGGAACCAAGGTCCCACTCCATATCCGAGTCATAAGTAAAGAGCTCCCCATTCGCATCAAAGGCGATGTCGTATTGATTGCGAAAACCACCCGCAATAAACTCCACTCTCTTCCCTTCCGGGTCCGTCTTACAGACATACCCTCCAGGAGCCATGATTCCTTTCGCATGCCCATTGGCATCCCAAAGTCGCGTGATCAAGTGGTCCTCACCGATCGCCACTGGCCGAGAATACTCCAAGTTCGCTGGCAACTTCGTGTGGTTTCCAGCCGCAAAATAAATCGATTTTCCATCGGGCGCCAACACCACCCCGTGAGGCCCATGCTCTCCACCTCCATCACACTTTCGAAGATGCTCACCCTTATCAAATTGGTCGTCCCCATTTGTGTCCCGCAAGCGCCAGAGACCTTTCCCACTCTTTTCATTCGTCATCACATAGAGACTGTCAAAAGCGTAAAGTAACCCATGGGCCCCACCAATCATTCCCACATTCGCCTCGGGCGGGAGCTGCAAAGCCTCCACACTCACCCCCTCAGTCGTGTTCAATGGAGGGACCGTCACCCGAAAAAATCCTCCACCCTGATCCCCCGTAATCAGCCTCCCCTTATTATCCTCCGTCATCGAAACCCACGATCCTTGCTGGCCCTTCGGAACCGTGTAAATGAGCTCCACTTTAAACCCTTCCGCGATCTTTAAGGTCGTCGGATCTGCCGCCGGCCCCTTGTTGGCAGAAAATGCCTCAGGTAAGAATAACAGCGAAAAAAGCAATGCAGGATGGAGTGGTTTCATAAAATTTAAGTCAGTTGCGTTGGCTGTATGTCGCCACGTCAATAGTTCGCGACACGAACAGCCATGCTGAATATCTACGTTTCAATTGCTTCTTGGGCTTTTTTTAAATTCGCCCGTCTTTCCCACCGTGAACCCTCGCCGCAACCTTCAATCGTAACGCATTTAGAGCGATGAATCCCGTGGCGTCGTTCTGATTGTAGGCCTTCGTCGGGTCGGCCTCCATGGTCGCAATCTCTGGATTATACAAACTCAACGGCGACTTCCGCCCAGCCGTGATCACGTTCCCCTTGTAGAGTTTCAGCCGGACGGTGCCACTCACATGCTTCTGCGTTTCCGTAATCAGTGCCTGCAACGCCTCGCGCTCAGGTGCAAACCAAAAGCCATTATAAACCAAGGTCGCATACTGAGGAACAATCGAATCCCGCAAATGCATCACCTCTCGGTCCATCGTCAATGATTCAACCTGCCGATGCGCAAAATGCAGAATCGCCCCACCAGGCGTCTCGTAAACCCCCCGAGATTTCATCCCCACGAAACGGTTTTCCACTAGATCCACCCGCCCAATTCCGTGCTTGCCTCCCAACCGATTCAAAACTCGCATGATCTGAAGCGGCGTAAGTCGCCCCTCATTTTCTCCATCAACTTCTACCCCCACGATTCCCATCTCCGCAAGCAGTTCACCCAAGCCTTCCACAGCCACCCCAACACAGTTGCCTTGCTCAAATCGCAACTCAATATGTTCCGCTCGATCCGGAGCCTCCTCAGGCGAAACCGAAAGCACATACATGTCTCGATTCGACTCCGCACTAGCGTCAAACCAAGGATCCTCAAGGATCCCCGCTTCAAAGGAAATATGGAGCAAGTTCCGGTCGCTCGAATAGGGCTTCTTCGCCGACGCTTGAATCGGGATGCCGTTCTTTTCCGCATAAGCAATCATCTCTGCACGACCAGGAAACTCTGCACGAAAGCGATCCTGTCTCCAAGGTGCAATCACCTCCAATTCAGGCGCTAATGCCGCCGCTGTTAACTCAAATCTCACCTGATCATTCCCCTTTCCCGTCGCTCCATGCGCCACGGCATCCGCTTTTTCCGCACGAGCAATTTCCACCATCCGCTTGGCAATCAATGGCCGAGCAATCGAAGTCCCCAGAAAATACTGCCCCTCATAAATGGCGTTCGCTTGGATGATCGGAAAGATAAAGTCTCGAGCAAACTCCTCGCGCAAATCGTCAATGTAACACTTGCTCGCCCCCGTGCGAAGCGCCTTGGCCTCCAGTCCGTCCAGCTCTTCCTCCTGCCCCACATCCGCACAGAAAGCCACGACTTCGGCCGAGTAAGTTTCTTTCAACCAGGTCAAGAGAACGGAGGTATCTAAACCCCCAGAGTAAGCGACGACGATTTTCATACGATCTCCTTTCTAGACTTGAATCGTCAGAGAATGGAATAGGGATTTTCCAGATAATCGACTTCCCTCGACGGCCCCATTCACAAAAAGAAGATCCCACCCTATGATAACTCCATCCCTTCAACTCAACCATGCTCCCTAAATCCCCAAACCTTACCCATCTTCCAATCGCTCAAGCGAAACGCCATCTCTTCGTTTGCCTTGGACCCGATTGCGCAGATCTCTCGGCCAGCCAATCCCTCTGGATTCAAATCAAACAACGACTCAAAGAAACCGACGTGCTCGCACTCCGAACCAAAGCAAACTGCTTTCGCATCTGCACTGGTGGTCCTTGGATTGTCGTCTACCCAGACGGCATCTGGTACGGGGAAGTCACCCCAGAACGATTCGAACGCATCCTCCAAGAACACCTCATCCACGGAAAACCCGTCGCTGAGTGGGTCGCCTTGAAAAATTCCCTCTGCCCTTCCCCCACCTAAAGGGTCGCCCGCAGTTCCGCCAATCGGCGATCTAACTCCCCACGATCAAGATAGGTCGTCCGCACCGCCCACCACAGTCCCTCAATCCCTCGAGGCAAACGTAACCTTTCCCGCAACCGATCGATAATCTTCTCTCTCCCATAGGACCGAAGAAACACCTCGGCACTCGGTATCCAGTGCTGACGGTCAATCCGGCCAACCACATCCTGCAAAAACACCAACAAATCGTCCGCTTGCCGATCCTCAGGAGAAACCGCCCGACGATGCCTCAACTCAAAGTCAATTAACCTCGCCCGGTCTCCCTCCGCATCGTAAATAAAATTCCCCGTATGCGAGTCCCCGTGCGACCAAGGCCCACCAAAAAACTCCGAAAATTGCTGGTGTGCCCGGCTTAACTCCCGAGCCGCCGAAGCAATCATTCCCAAGCCCAGCGTGCCTGCCGAAAGCTGAGCAGAAAGACTTTGTCCCGGCACCGCTTCCGCCACGATCGCATCTGACCCAAGTGACTCCGCCGCATAAGATTCGCCATGCAATGAGAGAAAGCAATCCACTTCCCATTTCTGCCAATCGCGAGCTTTTCTAAGCACTTCGACAGGGTGATCGATCACCTCAAAAAAACGATTCGCTGAAGCTAAAATCGGCAGGGCCATCCAGCGGCGACGCTTCACCCATGCAGGTCGCCCCCGCCAAACTTGGCGGGAAACATTGTTGACCTTAATCCGATCTACCAAAGCCCCAAAGGCTGCAATCATTCCACTCACATTCGCCTTTCTAGCCGAAGCCAACTCACCTGCCAATCTCAACGGGTGCCTCTTCACCAAACATCCTCTTCCCTAAAAATCTTTCACTGAATACTTTTCTCCTGCCTCGTTGACGACTTTCCGTCCCAGACTCACTCCAGTGAAAAATCAGCCTCTACGACATCATGAGATCTCCGTTTGCTTCACCTCAAAAAACTCCTTGAGAAAATCTCCCAAGCTCATGCCCTTTTTCACAAATCCCATGACAACCAAAAGTCTCTACGCAGCTTTCCTTCATCTCTTGCTCCTCGTTGTTTGGTCTTCCAATTCCCCAGCAATCGATACTCTTCCCATCACTTATAAACAAGTTTCCGCTCGCCCACTTCGCATCTTTCTCGACAAGCCCTCAGGCTGGAAACCCACCGATCGCCGACCCGCAATCGTCTTCTTTTTCGGCGGTGGCTGGGTCGGAGGAACCCCAAACCAATTCATTCCCCAAAGTCAGGGTCTCGCAGAACGTGGTGCCATCGGCATCCGCGTGGAGTATCGAACAATTCCCCCAGGCGATCACGGCCCACCAACCGTCTGCTGTGCCGATGCCAAATCTGCCATGCGCTACATCCGATCCCACGCTAGTGAGCTCGGCATCGATCCCCAGCGCATCGCTGGGGCCGGCGGTTCCGCAGGTGGACACTTAGCCGCCTTTACCGCACTCGTCGAAGGCCAAGACGATCCACAAGATGATCTTTCCGTTTCCTGTAAACCAAACGCCCTCATCCTCTATAACCCCGTCTGCAACAATGGCCCAGGTCAATGGGGATACGATCGTCTCAAAACCCGCTTCCGGGAGTTTTCCCCAGCACATCACCTCCGAAAAGATGCCCCACCCACGGTAATTTTTCTCGGAGATCAAGACCAACTCATCCCCGTAAAAACCCTCCAAGACTTCGCCAAAGAACTCGAAGATCTCGGCACCCGTTGCGATCTTCACCTCTACCCAGGCGCTGGTCACGGGTTCTTTAACCACAACACCCCTGCCCATCCTTGGTTCACTGATACCCTTCGCGAAACCGATCGCTTTCTTACCTCACTCGGTTGGCTCATCACTCCCACACCTCCATCACCTCCAACCCCCTAAAATTCCCAAAAATGAAACTTTCTCACCTTCTCAATCTCACCCTTCTCTGCCTTCTCTGCCCGATCACTCACGCCCAGGAACCCTCCACATCCAAACCAAATATTCTCTACATTCTCGCCGACGACCTCGGCTACGGCGATGTCCACGCTCTCAACCCCATCCGCGGAAAAATCTCCACCCCCCACCTCGATCAACTGATCTCAGATGGCCTTTCATTTTCTAATGCTCATAGCGGATCATCCGTCTGCACTCCAACTCGTTACGGATTACTCACTGGCCGATACGCTTGGCGGACTCACCTCCAAAGCGGCGTTCTTAATGGCGACTCCAAGGCCCTGATCTCCCCCAACCGCCTAACCGTCCCAGCCTATCTCAAAACCCAAGGATACTTCACCGCGGCCATCGGCAAATGGCATCTCGGAATGTCTCTTCCTCCGCCCCAAAATCTCGAAAGCCCCATTACCGATGGCCCGACCACCCGAGGATTTGATTACTTCTTCGGCATCAGCGCTTCACTCGATATGCCCCCATTCGCCTTCATCGAAAACAATCACTACACCGAATCCCCTACCGCAGTAAAATCGTGGGTCCGTAAAGGTCCAGCCGCTCCCAGTTTCGAAGCCGTCGACGCCCTCCCTACCCTCACCCAGAAATCCATCGCCTTCATCGAAGGCCGCTCAAAAATTAAAAATGCCCCACCCTTTTTTCTCTACGTCCCGCTCACCTCACCTCATACACCCATCCTCCCCTCGCCCCAGTGGCAGGGCAAAAGTGCCCTTGGCCCCTACGGCGACTTTGTCATGCAGACCGACGACGCCATCGGCCAAATCCTCGCCGCTTTGGATAAAGCCGAACTCCGTAAAAATACCCTCGTCATCGTCACCAGCGATAATGGTTGCTCCCCAGCCGCAGGAACAGCTCGCCTCGAAAAACTCGGACACTTCCCCAGTGGAGAATTTCGTGGCTACAAAGCCGATATTTGGGATGGCGGACATCGCGTGCCCTTCATTGTCCGCTGGCCAAACGTCGTCACGCCAGGATCGACCTCCTCGCTGGCCATTTGTCACACCGACCTCCTCGCTACCTGCGCCGACATTTCTGGTGTTCCCCTACCAGAAACCGCTGGTGAAGATAGCTTTAGCCTTCTTCCCATTCTCCTCGGTCGCGAGCCAAAAATCCCCCGCTCCCCCGTCATCCACCATAGTATCAACGGGAAATTTGCCATCCGCGATCGCCAATGGAAACTCGCCCTTTGCTCGGGAAGTGGCGGGTGGTCGAAAGGTCCTGGGGTGCAGTCGCCTCAGCTTTATGACTTCAATACCGACCCCAGCGAAACCAACAACCTCGCCACCACTCACCCAGAAATCGTCGCCGAACTAACCTCAAAGCTTGAAAAAATCATCAACGACGGACGCAGCACCGCAGGACCCAAACAAGCCAACGATCAACCCGTACAATGGTCTGCAAATTAACCACACCCCCATCACGCCACTCTCAAATTGCGTCCTCACCAGCCGGCCAATCGAATTAGACAGATAACTCTTTCGATCTTCGCTCCCATTAGAATTCCTCCACGCCAATGTTTCCAATCTCCAATGCTCTTAAGTATCTCGCCCTGTTCGGTTTATTTACCCACTTCCTTCCAATCATTGCCCACGCCACCGCTCCCCGCACCACAAAACCCATGTTCAAGCACCCAAAACCTCCCCTTCAGACAGTCAAAAAAGTCGATCTCCCCCGCTACATGGGCGACTGGAGAGTGATCGCCAATATTCCCTACTTCGCCGAAAAAAACTGCATCGATTCCATCGAAACTTACCAGCAACGCCCTGACGGCAATATCGACAATATTTTCACCTTCCGAAAGGGTTCTTTCACTTCCCCCCAAAAACAAGTCCGCGCTCGGGCAGTCGTCTTTAACCACCAAACCAATGCCGAATGGCGGATTACCTTTTTTAAGATCATCACCGCCAAGTACCTGATCATCGATCTCGACCACTCCTACCAATGGACGGTCGTCGGTCATCCCTCGCGCAAATATGGATGGATCATGGCTCGAGAAAAAACCCTCCCCACCACCACCTACAACGCGATTCTTTCACGACTCGCTAGCCAAGGCTATGATCCCCATCAATTTGTCAAAGTCCCCCAATTCCCTGATCAATTACCCAAAAGCCACTAGCCCAAACACTCCAAATCCCGCCTCCAACCCGAGTTGTTTTCTCTAGATTCATCCGCTCAATCTCTTTTAAATCTTTCTTGTGAACGCCAGACGCCATCATTCCACCGCCACTTCGAGGCTTCAACGCGTCCTCTTAACCATCCGCCAATGGTTCGACTCGGATTATTTTCCCGAAGGCGCAGAGCTCGTTCAATCTCGCCCAGATCGCTTCGAATGGCGCCGGTGCTTCCCCTTTCTCTTTCTTCACCTCGGCTGCCTCGGCGTTCTCTGGGTCCATTGGAGCTGGACCGCCGTCACCATCGCTGTCGCCCTTTACTTCGTGCGAATGTTCGCCATCACTGGCTTCTATCATCGCTATTTTTCTCATCGCACTTTCCACACCTCCCGCCTCGTCCAATTCATTTTCGCCGTCATCGGCAATACCTCTGTCCAACGCGGCGCCCTCTGGTGGGCCGCCGTCCACCGACACCACCATAAACACGCCGACCACGAGGCCGATGTCCACTCCCCGCGCATCAGCGGCTTCTGGTGGTCCCACATCGGCTGGATGACGAGCAGCAAAAACTTTCCCACGAACTACAACACCATCCGCGACTTAGCCAAGTTTCCCGAACTCGTTTTCCTCAACCGCTTCGACCTCGTTGTCCCCGCTATTTACGGCGCTTTCCTCTATCTCCTCGGCACCACCCTCAATGCCATCGCTCCTCACCTCGGAACCTCTGGCTCCCAAATCTTTATTTGGGGATTTTTCATCAGCACCGTGGTCCTCTTACACTGCACTCTCTTCATCAATTCCCTCGCCCATGTTTTTGGTTCCCGTCGCTTTGCCACCGACGACGATAGCCGAAACAGTCTCTTCCTCGCTCTCCTCACCCTTGGCGAAGGCTGGCACAATAATCACCACCGCTACATGGCTACAGCTCGCCAAGGATTCTATTGGTGGGAAATCGATATCACTTATTATGCCCTCAAAGCCCTCTCTTGGACTGGCTTAATTTGGGATCTAAAGCCCGTTCCAGCAAGCATTTACGCTCAATCGGAAAAATCCCAGCCCACTGAAGACTTAGCTCACTAATCTCTTGCGCGTGCCCTCGCTCGCTATCATCGGATCAGGAATCGCCGGACTCGGGTGTGCCCACTTTCTTCACTCTCGGTACGATCTTACCCTTTTCGAAAAACACGATTACGCCGGCGGACACACCAACACGATCTCCGTCAGCGAGGAAGATCAGTCCCTCCCCATCGATACCGGTTTCATGGTCTTTAATCATGTCACCTATCCAAACCTCACTCGCCTCTTTCGCGAACTCGATGTGGCGACCAAACCGTCGCCCATGTCCTTTAGTGTCCAAGATCAAGCCAGTGGCCTCGAATACAACGGCGGGAGTCTCAATCTCCTTTTTGGACAAAGAATCAACCTGCTTCGCCCCCGCTTCTGGCGGATGCTCGCCCAAATCAATCGCTTCAACGCCGAAGCCGTCCCCGCACTCTCCGATCCGCACTTCCGCAATCATAGCTTGGCCGAGTATGTCGCCGAACGCCGCTACGGCGAAGAAATGCTCCACCTCTACCTCGTCCCCATGAGCAGCGCCGTCTGGAGCGTTCCCCCATCAAAAATGCTCGACTTCCCCGCCATCACGCTCCTCCGCTTCTGGCACAATCACGGCTTCCTTGGCCTTCATACCCAACACCCTTGGTTCACTGTCACCAATGGATCGAAAAGCTACGTCGAAAAAATCTCCGCCCCATTTCAAGACCGCCTCCATCTCAAACGCCAAGCCACCCGCGTCACCCGCGTCGGTAACCAAGTCCAAGTCCATACCGACGACGGATCATCCGAATTCTTCGACAAAGTAATCCTCGCCTGCCATGGCGATCAAGCCCTCCAACTCCTCGCCGATCCCACCCCCATGGAGACTCGCTTGCTCGAAAAATTTCACTACCAACCCAACACCGTCACCCTTCATACCGATGCCTCCGTGATGCCAAAAACTCGGCGATGCTGGGCCAGTTGGAATTACCGCATCGAGTCCGCCACCCACCGCCCTTCACTACCCACCACCCACTACTGGATGAATAGCCTCCAAGGCGTCTCGCACAAAAAAAACTACTTCGTCTCCCTCAACTGCCACGACCAAATTCCCTCAGATAAAGTCCTCCGCCGGATCGAATACGAACACCCCATCTTCAACCTCGATACCGCCGAAGCCCAACGCGAGCTCCCCGACCTCAACCGCATCTCCCCAAACCAGTCCACCTACTTTGCCGGCGCTTGGTTCAAATACGGTTTCCACGAAGACGGCTTCACCAGCGCCCTCCAATGCGCCAGAGCCATCACCGGCGAACCCCTCTGGTCATGAATTCCGCAATCTACGAGTGCCGCGTCATGCACCACCGCCTCTCCCCAAAAGAACACCAGTTTCGTTACGAAATTTTCCTCCTCGCCCTCGATCTCGATGAGCTCGATCTCCTCGCCAAACACCTGCCTTTTTTTAGCCACAATCGGCGCAATATTTACGAGTTTCGCGACCGCGATCATCTCACCCTTCCAGGCCACCAATCCGCCTCCCTTAAAGAAAATCTCCTCGCCTACCTCCACGAACATCACCTCACCTTCCCCCCCGATGGAAAAATTCAACTAATCACTCTCCCCCGCGTCTTCGGCTACATTTTTAACCCCGTCTCCTTTTACTTCTGCACCACTTCCGCAGGCCTCCCACTCTACGCCGTCGTCCAAGTCGGCAACACTTTCGGTGAGATCAAACCCTACCTCATCCCCGCTCCCACCACCGATCACTCCTTTCGTCAAATCACCCCAAAACACTTCTATGTTTCCCCATTCTCCCCCCTCGATCTCGACTTCGATTTCCATCTCCGACTCCCCAACGAAAAACTCGAAATCCACATCAACGACCTCGCCGATGGTCGCCCAATTCTCGTCACCTCACTCCTCGGGAATCGCCTCCCCCTCACCAACGCACGCCTCGCTTGGTTCACCCTAAAATATCCCTTCATCACCCTCAAAGTCATCACCCTCATCCACTGGCACGCCTTCCGCCTCTGGACAAAACGCTTGCCCTGGTATCCCAAAGCCGATCGTCCAGACCTCCAACGCCAAGTCCTCCACCCTCACGCTTCTCTCCGGGAAAAATCCTCATGAACCCACTCGCCACCGATCACCCCTCCACCACTCTCACCCAATCGCCCGCTTCCACCGGTGGCCTCTACCAACGCCTCGTCCTCTCCGCCTTCGCCAAAATGAACGCGGGGTGCCTCGAACTCACCCTCCCCAACGGCCTCACCCAAATCATCGGCTCCCCAAACGCCCCCATCATCGCCCAAATTCACATCCTTCACCCCCGCTTCTTCCAAAAATGCGTGCTCTTCGGGGATGTCGGCTTCGGCGAAAGTTTCGTCGATGGCGACTGGCAAACCCCCAACATCGAACGCGTCATCGCTTGGGCGATTCTCAATGTCGAAAACTCCCCCTCCATGTCCGGTTCCAAAACCCGCCAGTTCGCCCTCAACCTCCTCCAGTGCTACAACCGCGCCCTCCACATCCTCCGCCCCAATAGCCTCCAAACCGCCCGCCAGAACATCGCCGAACACTACGATCTCGGCAACGATTTCTACCAAATTTGGCTCGATCCCTCGATGACCTATTCCTCCGCCCTTTTCTCCCACCCCCACCAATCCCTCGAGTCCGCACAAACCGCCAAATACGACGCCCTTTGCCGCAAACTCCAACTCCAACCCACCGATCATCTCCTCGAAATCGGTAGCGGTTGGGGTGGATTTACCTCCCACGCCGTCCGCCACTACGGTTGCCGCGTCACCACCGTCACCATCTCCGAAGCCCAATTCAATTACGCTCGCGAACGCTTCGCCCGCGAAGGCATCGCCGATCGCGTCGACCTCCAATTAACCGACTACCGACTCATCACCGGACAGTTCGATAAAGTGGCTTCCATCGAAATGATGGAGGCCATCGGCGATCGCTACCTCGAAACCTACTTCGCCAAAATCGATGAAGTCCTCAAACCCGGCGGCCTCGTCGGCTTGCAATACATCACTGTCCCCGATTGCCGACACCTCGAACTCAAACGCGGGATCGATTGGATTCAAAAACACATCTTCCCCGGCTCCCTCCTCCTCAGCATCGGGCGCGTCAACTCCGCCCTCCACCGCACCAGCAATCTGTTCCTTCATCACCTCGAAGACCTCGGTTTAAGCTACGCCAAAACTCTCCATCTCTGGTGGGAAACCTTCAATGCTCGCTCCCAAGACGTCCTCGACCTCGGCTTCGATGATCGCTTCATCCGCCGCTGGAACTATTACCTCCAATACTGCGAAGCCGCTTTCACCATGCGCAATATCAGCGTGGTCCAAGCCATCTACACCCGCCCCAATAATCGCTCTCTCCAACCCCTCCCCTAATCTCATGGCCCGCCCATCAATTTCTCCAATCCCGAACGCCTCCCCGCTAGCCTCACTCATCGTGCCCTCAAATGTCACTGCTACGCCTACCAATGGCTCGGAGTTCAAGCCCCTAAAATAACTCAACCCCAATGATTTGGCTCCTTCGCATCTTCGCCATCTTCGTCCTCGTCGCCATGCTCTGCGTGACCACCTGGGCGAGCAACTACGTGCCCCTCTGGAAAATGCCCCGTTCGGTTGCCACTCACCCCTGGTTCATCGCCACCCTCTTCGATACCTATTTCGCCTTCCTCACTTTCTGGGCTTGGGTCGCCTACAAAGAGTCCTCCAATCTCGCCAGATTCCTTTGGCTAATCGCCATTCTCCTCCTCGGGAATATCGCCATGGCCATCTATCTCCTCCGCGAACTCTTCACCATCCCCGCTTCCGCCCCCATTTCCACTCTCCTCTTGCGGAAAAAATAAGCCGCCCATCCCCGTGACCCCACCCCAATCATCTCCTCCCCCCTCTTTCTGGAAACGTCTCGTGCTCAACCCCATCACCACCCAACTCCAACAAGGAATCTCCCCCAAAAAAATCGCCATCACCATCGCCCTCGGCTTCACCCTCGGGATCTTCCCCATCCTCGGCTCCACCACCCTCCTCTGCGCCCTCGCCGCCTTCCTCTTCCACCTCAATCAACCCATCATCCTCGTCACCAGTTACTTCGCCTATCCACTCCAATTCGCCCTCCTCATCCCCTTCTACCGCGCCGGCGAATCCCTCTTCCGTCAACCCCACCAATCCCTCTCCATCCCCCTTCTCATCTCCGAATTTAAATCTCATCCCATCCAATTCCTCCAAAACTTCGGCATCATCGGCCTCGAAGGCATCGCCGTCTGGCTCCTCCTCGCACCACTCCTCACTCTCCTCGTTTACTTTATCCTCCTCCACCCCCTCCGCCTCCTCGCCCTTCGCTCGCTATGATCTCCTCCCTTCTCCTCTACGCCACGATCATCGCCACCATCGGCTTCGCCATCACTTGGGCGATCAGCCTCCGCATCAAAAACTACGGTCTCCTCGATGTCACTTGGTCTTACAGCGTCGCTCTCCTCGCTCCTTTCTACGCCTTCCTCACCCCAGGTTGCTCCCCACGCAAATTGCTCATCACCACCATCGGCATCGCTTGGAGCCTCCGCCTCGGTACCTACATTCTCCTCCGCGTCCTCCGCCATCACCCCCAAGAAGATCAACGCTACGAATCCCTCCGCGCTTCATGGCCCAGCCCCTTCAAATTTCTCCTCTTCTTCCAACTCCAAGCCCTCGTCGCCGTCATCTTCTCTCTCCCCTTTCTCTTCACCGCCCTTAACCCCAACCCCACTCTCTCCACTCTCGAAATCTTCGCCCTCTCCCTCGCTCTCCTCGCCCTCATCGGCGAATCTCTCGCCGATCTCCAAATGCAATCCTTCAAACGTCTCCCCTCCTCCCATCTCCAAGTCTGCCAAAAAGGCCTCTGGTACTACTCTCGTCACCCCAATTATTTCTTCGAAGCCCTCCTCTGGTTCGCCTTCGCCCTCGCTTCTCTCCACTCCACCTACGGCTGGATCTCTCTCCTCTGCCCACTCCTCATGCTCTACTTCCTCCTCAAAGTCACCGGCATCCCCCTCACCGAAGAACACGCCGTCCGCAGCAAGGGCGACGCCTATCGCCAATACCAACGCACCACTAGCCCCTTCATCCCTTGGTTCAAAAAATGATCATCTCCATCGATTCTCTCCTCAAAGCAAATCTCCTCCCAGATCCCCTCATCCGCATCGGAATCCGTCGCCTCCTCGCCCAAACTCTCCGCGAAAAAACTCTCCCTTCCATCGATGCCCAACGCGCCGCGATCCTCACCCATGTCGACGAACTAAAGCAGAGCCCCATCGCCGTCCAAACCCTCGCCGCCAACCAGCAACACTACGAGGTCCCCACCCGCTTCTATGAACTCTGCCTCGGCTCCCGCCTCAAATATAGTTCCGGGCTCTGGTCCTCACCCCACTCCACTCTCGACGAAGCCGAAGAAGCAATGCTCGCCTTAACCTGCTCCCGTGCCGAACTTTCCAACGGCATCCGCATTCTCGAACTCGGGTGCGGCTGGGGTTCGCTCTCCCTCTGGATGGCAGAAAAATATCCGGCGTCCCAAATCACCGGCGTGTCCAATTCTCGCACCCAAAAGGAACACATCGATGCCCAAGCCTCCCTCCGAGGCTTGAAAAATCTCACCATCCTCACCGCCGATATCAACGACCTCGACCTCACCGCGACCTTCGATCGCGTTGTCAGTGTCGAAATGTTCGAACACATGAAAAATTACCAACGGCTCCTCGCCAAAATCGCCAGCTGGCTCAACCCCCATGGCAAACTCTTCGTCCACATTTTCACCCACCACTCCCTCGCTTATCATTACGAGGACCGTGGCCCAGATGATTGGCTCACCCGCTACTTCTTCACCGGCGGACAAATGCCCTCCGATGATCTCCTCCTCTACTTCCAAGACGATCTCACCATCGAAAACCACTGGTGCGTCAATGGTTCCCATTACCAAAAAACCGCCGAAGCTTGGTTGGTCAATATGGACGCCCATCGCAACGAAATCTGGACGATCTTCCAACAAACCTACGGTCCAGAAAATACCCAAAAATGGTGGGCTTATTGGCGCGTTTTCTATCTCTCCTGTGCCGAACTGTGGGGCTACCAATCTGGCAACCAATGGCTCGTCTCCCATTACCTCTTCCAGAAACCATGAAACCCCTCCTTCTCGCAGGTTGCCTCGCCTTTACCCTCACTCACCCACTCCTCTCCGCCCCACCACTTGCCCTCGCCGATCTCATCGCCCAAGGCGATCTCTACGATCAACAACTCCAAACCCAAGCCTCCCTCGCCGCCTACCTCGAAGCCGAAAAACTCAGCCCCCCAAACGCCGATCTCTACCGGAAAATCGCCCGCGAATTCGCCCTCGCTATGCCAGATACCCCCTCAAACTCCGCCAAACTCGCCCTCGGCCAGAAAGCTTTAGCCTACGCTCAACGCGCCGTGACCACCGATCCCCAAAACGCCACCGCTCACCTCGCCCTCGCCATCTGCTACGGTCGCCTCGCCTCTCTCGTCGATAACAAAACCAAACTCTCCTACTCAAAACTCCTCAAATCTCACGCCGAGAAATCCATCGCCCTCAATCCCTCCGACGACTACGCTTATCATGTCCTCGGTGCTTGGCATTATGAAATGGCCAGCCTCAACCCCATCCTCCTCGGCCTCGCCAAAATCATCTACGGCAATCTCCCTCCCGCTTCCTACGAAGACGCCACCCGCAACTTCCAAAAGGCGATCCAAATCAATCCCCAACGCGTCTCTCATCATGTCGAACTCGGACGAACCTACGCCGCCCTAAACCAAACAGCTCTCGCCAAAACCGAACTCAAAAAGGGTCTCGCCCTCCCCAATACCGAAAAAGATGACCCCGGGTCCAAAGAACGCGCCAACCTCACCCTCCGCCAACTCTCACCCTAAATTTCCCCAGTAAACAATTTCAAAACTGCCCCAATCGGAGCCCCTACTCATGCCCAAGGCGATTGCAGATCTGCCAATGACCCGGTGAGGGAGAAACTCGACCCTCGCGGATTGCCTCCTCTAATGAAGATGCTTAACCCGCTATAGGTGAACCGGTTATTCAATCCAATGATCAGACACCTCAAAACTTTGCCCAGACCGCGTAGATGATTGTCTTCCGCGAAAATGCTCGATCACACCAGACGCTCCCGCCATCCGCTCTTTCAATACCCTTCACCATCCAATCAATGTTCCCCCATTCATCATCCCAGCGAAACCCGCGCGCAACTCTAAAGTCTTGATGGCGTTCACTATACCCATGAAAAATATCCGTCTCCTCCTCTTTCTCGCCGCAACCACAGCCTCGCTTGCCCAGCCAGCAGACCTCTTCCAAACATGGGATCGGAATATGGATGGCAGACTCGCCAAGGAGGAACTCCCCGAGGCCTTACGCCAGAACTTTGAACGCGTGGACACCGATAAGGATGGCTTCATCTCCAAAGCCGAACACGAGACATTTATCAGAGCACGAAAATCACCCAACGCCAACCAAGCACCGCCTTTGCCAGAGAACATCGATGCCAAACTCGATCTAGCTTACGCGGCGACGGAAAATCCCCGCCAGCGACTTGATTTGTATCTGCCGAAGTCACGCAAGGGCAACCAACCACTGCCCGTAATCGTCTTCATCCACGGTGGCGGCTGGCAGGCGGGGAATAAATCGAGCGGCATTGGCAACCTCGCTCGCTTTGTCAGCAGTGGCGACTATGCGGGCGTTTCAGTCGGCTATCGACTCACCAATGAAGCGCCATGGCCCGCCCAGATTCACGACTGCAAAGCCGCCATTCGCTGGATCAAAGCAAACGCCAAGGAATACGGCCTAGATGCCAGTAAGATCGCTGCTTGGGGCACTTCCGCAGGCGGACACCTTGTTTCATTTCTCGGGACCAGCGGTGATGTGAAGGCCTTGGAAGGCACGCTCGGCAAGCATCTGGATCAAGATAGTAAAGTGAACTGCGTAGTAAATTTCTTCGGCCCCGAAAATTTCACCACTATGGTCAGGCAAGCCAGCACCATTGATCGCAAAACGGACGATTATCCCGAAGCAAAACTCTTGGGCGGACGCGTTCAGGATAAAACGGAAGTAGCAAAAGAAGCCTCCCCCATCACCCATGTCTCGGCAGGTGATGCGCCCTTTCTAACCGCCCATGGCACGAAAGATCCACTGGTGCCCTATGCCCAAGCTCAGGAAATCGATGCCGCACTGAAAAGTGTCGGCGTTGAATCCATCCTCATCACCATGACCAACGGTGGCCACGGCTTCCGGAGCCCAGCACTCGACGAGCGGGTGCAACAATTCTTTGATAAACATCTCCGTGGCATCGCCGCCGACATTTCAACCACAGCCATCCTCACCGACCCAAAAAGGTAAGCCCCTCGCCCCCAGTGGCAATTCCTCTTCTGGCACTTCAACCTTCGCTCAATCTAGAGACTCCTTACCCAAACAACCTACCCCGATCCACCAATGCACACCTCTCACCTCCTCGCCCTCTTTCTCGCCTCCACCCTCTCCACCCTCTCCCACGCCGCTGACTCCCCTCCACAAACAGAAAAAATCTCCCTCTGGGCCAACCACGCCCCCATCGGTGACGGCTCTTTCCAAACCGCCGACCCCACCATCACCGTCCATCACCCCTCCCACCCCAATGGCACCGCCGTCGTCATCTGCCCAGGAGGCGGCTACGGCGGACTCGTCACCGGCCCCGAAGGACACGGCATCGCCACTTGGCTAAACGCCCACAATATCACCGGCGTCGTCCTCGAATATCGCCTCCCCCACGGTCACCCTTTCATCCCCCTCCTCGACGCCCAACGCGCCATTCGTATCGTCCGCTCCCACGCCAAAGACTGGGCGCTCCTCCCCAACCGCATCGGCATCTGCGGATTCTCCGCCGGCGGTCACCTCGCCTCCACCGCTGGCACTCACTTCGATTCAGGTGACCTCAATTCCTCCGATCCCATCGCCCAATTCAGCTCCCGCCCCGACTTCCTCATCCTCATCTATCCCGTCATCACCCTCGGCGACAAAGGCCACCAAGGCTCCAAAGTCAATTTGCTCGGCCCCAACCCCTCGCCAGAACTCGTCGATCTTTTCTCCAACCAAAAACAAATCACCGACAAAACTCCCCCCACCTTTCTCGCTCACGCCCTCGACGATCGCGTCGTTCCCCCTGAAAATAGCCTCTGGTTTTACCAAACCCTCCAAGAAAAAAAACTCCCCGCAAAATATCTCGAACTCCCCACCGGTGGCCACGGCCTCAACGGTTACCGCGGCCCCAGCTGGGACGCCTGGCAAACCCAATCCCTCATCTGGCTCGCCGATTCCAACCTCATCCCCCAAGCCGATGCCTCCATCCAATCACCCAAATAACTCCACCCCTTCCACTTTCCCTACCTCAAAATCACCGCGTTCTCCCGCAAGGTCGTTCCCGTCTGCCGCTGATATTCACTCACCGCTTGGTTATATCCCGCTCGCGCCCGCAACAGCCCAGCCTCCACCTCAATCAGTTTCTTCTGTAATCCTAAAACCTCAAAAGTCGTCCCCGTCCCCGTCCTCAATCGCTCCTCCCCAGCTTCCAAACTCTTCTTCGCCAATCTCACCGCCTCCGCCGTCGACCCAATCCTCTCCCGCGACGTCACCACCCGACCACTCGCGTTATCCACATCCACGACCATTTTCTGCTCCAATTCCTGCAACGCCACTAACGCTTTCCCACACTCCAATTTCGCCGCATTCGCCGCCCCTCGCCCCTCCCGATTGGGTATCGGAATACTCACAATTCCCCCCACCGTCCACGCCGTCTGATCAGCCACCCCCACCCGCCTCAAACTCCCCTCATAATCATTCCCAAAACCCAGTAACGCCAAACTCCCCAAAAGATCAAATCGCGGTAACGCCCGATTCGTCGTATACGCCAGAGTGATGTTCCGTTGGCGGATTTCCAGCAACGCTTGCTGATAATCTGGCCGCAAAATCAACGCCTCCCGTATCCCCGCCCCCACATCCACCCGAAAGGCCGGCGAGGGCGGCGCATCAATCTCCACCCGAACTTTCAAGATCTTTTCCAAATCATTCGTCACTAACTGCTTCAAAAAATTCTCGTTATCCAAAATCGCCCGCCCCGCCAAAATCACCCCGTCCTCCCGCGCCGCAACCTCCGCTCGCGCCTCCGCAATATCCAACGGCGACATCACCCCAATCCGCTCCCGCGCCTCGTTGTCCACCAAAAGCTGCCGCGCTAATTCTCGGGAACGCTCCGCCACCCGAAGCAACTCTTTCGCAAGATGTAACTCATTGTAGACAAATATCGTACGCGTAATGATATCTATAATCATCGCCTTCAATGACCACTCCGAAACTAAGAGGTTGTTTCGCGAAATTCGCACCTCCGCCAAATTCGACGCCGGCCCAAATCCGCGCAGCAACGGTTGCCTCACCGCCAAACTCGCCGTGGTCCCAATCGCATTTTCAAACTGATTGAAGATCCCCAAATTATTCCTCGCCCCTAACCCAAGGTCATACTCAAAACCAATCGCACTCGTCCCACGAATCCCCACACTCAAATTGTCCAGCCGACTCAGCGCCCGCACCGGCGTCAACGCCCCACTCACCAAGGCCTCCGCTTGCGAATTCTCATCCCTTTGCACATTCAATTCCAAAATCGGATCAAATCGCCCACCCGCCTTCACCAGATTCGCCGCCGCAATCCGGGGCCCAAATCGTTGCACCTCAATCGAAAAATTCTTCGCCAAGGCGGCCTGAATCGCCCCCGCCGAACTCAGTCGTAACACCGTTCCCCGCTCAGAAATACCTAGCACTTTCTCCCCAGCTTTCGTCACCAACGGAAAAAACCAAAAAAGAAGAAGAATGTAGCGAATCAAAACGGTCAGAATAATCTCCCCTCATAATCCCTCACCCCCCAAAAAACTTAAAAAGGGTTTCCTCCACCCTAAATATTTCCCCACAACTCTCCCGCTCGGACATTTGACACCGCCCTCCGAAAAATCTACTTTATCCCTCTTCCTCACGGGAAAAATCGATTCACCATGTCCGTCGCCCTTTCCACTCACCAACCCCATCACGGCACGACTCTCACGGTCGCCCTCGCCGTCTTAGGCCTCGGCGCGACGCTCCAAATCATCGCCATCTCTTGGGCTTTCTTTACCCAACACCCCGCCTCCATCGCCACCAACCCGCGAAATACCCCCGTCTTTGCCCGCCTCACCGCCCCCCCCGTTCTCAGGACAGAATTCGATTCCGATCCCTTTACCACCACCACCGCTGACTCCCTCACCCAAAACCTTAGCCCCACCAAGGATTCCACCCCCCCCCAGCCGACCCCCACTCTAGCCGCACCGTTCCAAGCCTCCGACCCCATCCCCAAAACCCGCTTCGACGAAACCATCCTCCAAGGAAAACAACTCCGCGATCGCGGCGACACCGGAAGCGCTCTCATCAAATTTCGCGAAGCCCTCGCCATGGAGGAAAAAAATCCCCTCGCCCTCGCCGAACTCGCCGCCACCTTCGATCTCATCAATCAGCCAGAACGCTCCGCCGAACAATGGCGGGCGATTTATGACCTCGGCATGGCCGCCGGTCCCTATTTCATCGCCGCCGAGGCCAAACTCAAAGCCTCCCAGGCACGCACCATCGCCGACGCCACCGGCGCCGAAACCCCCGCCACACCAGCCTCGACCACCATCACCCCTCCCAGTGATGTTCACCTCGAACTCGGCACGGTCAGAATCGAAGAACGTAAAGCCCCCAACACCCTCAAAAAGTTTACCCTCTTCATCCCCATCAAAGCCTCCCCCCAAGCCAAAATCGAAGTCCGTGACCTCGTCATTCATGTCCTTTTCTACGATAAAGTCGACGGCAAATCCATCGGCCCCACCAGCGCTAACGTCAACTCCAAATGGGTCACCGCCCCAGCCGATTGGATCGACTCCGATACCGAAGAACTCTCCGTAGATTACCAACTCCCAGCCCCAGACCTCAGCCAGATCAAACACGAAAATCGCCAGTTCTTCGGCTACATCATCCGCGTTTACTACCAAACCAAACTCCAAGACTCCACCGCCCAACCCCCGCGCCTCGCCGAACAATATCCTCCCCCTCCTTTCCTTCAAAAAATCCACACCCCATGAGAATTCTCCTGGTCGATGATGACCCCGGCGTCATCCAGTCTCTCCTCGCCCTCCTCAAAGAAATTCCCCAAGCCGATATTCGTGCCGCCACGAACCCCGAACTCGCCCTCGAACATGCCACCGCTCTCGGTGGACTCGATCTCCTCATCACCGATGTCGTCATGCAACCCATCGATGGGTTCGCCCTCCGTGATGCCGTCCTCTCCCAGTTCCCCTCCGCCAAAATCATCTTCATCACCGGCTACGATCTCAGCGATTACACCGAACAAACCGCTGGCTTCCCCGTCCTCCCTAAACCCATCGATCGACAGTCCCTCCTCGAC
>JBAWZW010000006.1:0-52546 GCA_037142835.1 Verrucomicrobiota bacterium | reverse complement strand
CCTTTATCCCCGTCTTCTCTCTTCTCTGTCTAGGTGAAGTTCCGTTTTGATCCCTCTTCGCACCATTCTCACCACCCGAATTGCCCCATGATTTTTCCTTTGAAATGACAAAAACACCAATTGACTAATTTTACAGAGAAAAAATGCTTAATTTACTACGGGAACTAACGGCCTGTTGCCACCGTCCTTGGTGAATTTGCGAGAGATTAAATCGGGATTCCATTGGTGGCGTTCTCTCCTCTCTCCCTAGGCAAAGCTCCGTTTTGATCCCTCTTCGCCCCACTCTCAGCACCCGCATTGCCCCATGATTTTTCGCTTGAAATCGCAAAAACACCAATTGACTAATTTTACAGAGAAAAAGTGTTTGATTCACTACCGAGATTTTTTGAAATCGCAAAAATGCACAACATGTGCCTTAAAATTTGCGAGTGCGCTTTGCTCTTGGATCAGGACTCATGGGGCAATGATTCATCCACTCCTCAGGAACCGCTGATTTCATCCAAGTCCAGTGGAGTAAGGTTGGCATAAAGGGCAGGCCTTTTCTCGCCGAGAATGGTAGCCAGACCGGCGATCGCGTCAGGGAAAACCCCGCTCCGCTCAGGGATTCCGTAAGTCAGGAATCATTGGGTGCTCTCGGCATTTCCAGACGAACGGTTGCCGTGCCAAAGCCCCATGAAAACAAGGTGAAGAAACACGGATATCCCCAAAAGAAGGTTGAACTCAAGTCTCTCCCCCCGTAACGACTCACAAGCCCTTGCCAAGCGCCGCTGATCTTAACGTCCAAATGGGCTAAAAATGGGGGCCTCCTCTGGGGTTTACGCTTCTTTGTTTGCCGGGCTGTGCTTCGTGAACCATGGTTCCTGAGGCTAGGTAAGTCCCGTTTCACGCCAACTATTTCACCAATGACCAGTCCCAAAGATTTCGCCGTTTCCCCACCGCCACTCCGTCCGGACCTCCCCATGACTCCGTCCTCATCCGCTGTGGATTCCGGGCTGCGCGTCAAAGCGGTGCTCTGCCTGATGCTTTTTTTCGCGGTGCTGGGGCCCGGGCTTTGGCATCTCTGGAAGTACACACCTTGGTCTTCGTTCGTGCCGCCTGCGCCATTGCTCGCCACCGATCTCCCCGGGGCTGCGGTGGAAATTCCCCAGGCTCCGCTCGAAACTTCGCAAATCGCGATTCCCCGCACGATCGTTTTACGGGCCGCTCCGAATTGTCCCGACCCCGCTGATGCGGCGGCGACTGCCCAACGCCTCGCGCGCGACGGCGTGCGCCGGGTGCTCCTGCAGTTTAAGCAGGACGAGACCGACGAGTTTGAAGGCGGGTCGCTCTTTTTCCCGAGCCCGCTCGCGCCGGTGGCGGCGGGTTTTGAGGACGGCCGACTGCTGCGTTTTGCGGAAGCAATGGCGGCGGCGGGCATCGAAGTCTGCGCATGGGTGCCGCTGCTCCATGACCCTGCGGCCGCGCGCCTCCACCCTGAATGGCAGGCGCAAAATGTTGCGGTGGAGGAAGAAGGCCACGCCCTGACGGGATGGTGGTCGAGGTCCAAATCCGGCCGAATGAGCAAGACCCAACCGGGCTGGCTCTGCCCGAGACATCCCGACGTCAGACGCTACGAGGCCACGATCGTCCGCGCGGCCGTGGAGTCGTGCCGGCCATTCCTGCGCGGTGTCTATGTGGATTTCATTCGCTTTGACGACGACTTTTCCTGCGTCTGCCCGCGGTGCCTCGGGGAGACGGCGAAACTGGCGGGAAAGAAGTCCGTGAAGGCTGGAGATTTGCCTGCCGCTCTGGCGAACCGTTCCAGCCTCTGGAAAGCGTGGACGGCGGGCCGCGGCGACGCCATCCGCGAAGTCGCCGATACTATGCGCAACGCCATCGAAGAAGTGGCCCCCGATCTTTGGCTGGGGGCGTGCGTGCTGCCCTTCAGCGCGAACGACTACCGGCTGAATACCCAATCTGGCCAGGATCTCACCAAGCTCTGCCTGGCAGGGGTGGATGAGATCATGCTCATGGGCTATTGGGACGACTGGGCCCTCTCCCCCGGATGGCTCGCGGAGAGTCTGCGGAACGCCGAGAGGCAAACCCATGGCGAAGCCCGCGTGTCCTGCGTGCTCGATGGCGACATGTCCGTCCAGCGGACGATGGCAACGCTCGATGCGCTCCGTGATTGGAAAGGGGAGCGCGCCTTTTTCCACTATGGGGCATGGCGGTCGGAAGTGCTTGCGGGACTGCGCCAGGCGGAGGCTCGCCTCGCGGAGATCGGGCGCATGCCTTCACCCGCCAGCACCGCATTGGTCGTGCGCATCGATACCGAGCCGGACAGCAACGGCAGCTACGAAAAGGTGAACCCGGAGATGATTCGTAGTCTGCTGAGGCTGTTCGCCGAGGAGGATATCCCTGCGACTTTCGTGACTTGTGGACGGCTCGCGGAGATCGAGCCCGAGGTCATCCTCGAAGCTCATCGCGCGGGTCACGAGATCGCCGTCCATGCCTACGACCACGAGCAACTCGACGAGCGGCCCGATGCCGAGCAGATCGCCATCGTGGACCGGAGCCTCGCGGTTTTTCGCCGGTTGGGCGTTCCCATTTCCGGTTTCGCCGCCCCGCGCAATAGCATCACGCCCGCGGTGCGCGACCGGCTGATCGCCCACGGACTGCTCTGGGATGGGTCTGAAGCCTACGACCCCCAGATTTCCTGGCTGAACGCGGAAGCGGTCGCCTCATCGACGAATGACCGCGCGGGCATCGTGGTGCTGCCCTTCATCGTGCCGAATGACTGGGATGCGCGCCACCACCAGCACCTCTCCGCTCCGGAAATGGCAGCGGCTTGGGAGACGCGGCTGGTCAAGACCATCGACACGCGAACCAATCTCTTCGTCCTCGGCATTCACCAGTGGATCGTCGCGGAGCCAGGCAATCTGGATGCCGTCCGCCGCTTCATCCGTTTCGCCAAGACGCGACGGGAATGTCGCTTCGTCACCGCCCGCGAGGCTGCGCGGCAGGTACTTGCGGAGGGAGCGCGTGCCGACGGACTGGCGTGGCGCTGGAACGACGCACCGGAACCCTTCCACCTCGCCCGCTGAATGATCTGGGACTTTCTCCAGTTTTACGTCACGGCCTACCCTGCGTTGCTCTGCGCGTGGGTGGTGCTTCTCGCGTTGCTTCAGGTGCTCTGTCGCGAAAGCTCCACCGCCGTTCCGACGGGTGTCGGCGGACTTTCCGTGGCCATCCTCGTGCCCGCGCGCAACGAGGAACTGGTCCTGACCGAATGTCTCGAAGCGCTGCTCACCACGGACTGGCCGCACACGGAAATCCATGTGCTTTCCGATGGCAGCACCGATGGCACCGAGGAGATCGCGCGGAGCTTTGCCTCGCGGGGCGTCCGGCTCGCGGCCTCCGCCGTCAACCGGGGGAAGAGCGAGGTCCTGGAGGAGGCGCTCGCCGCTTTGACCAGCGATCTCGTCATGGTGGTGGATGCCGATACCCGGCTCGATCCCCGCGCGGTGCGCGAAATGGTCGCCCTCTTTGCCACTGAGCGGGTCGGCGGAGCCACGGCCAATATCCGCGTTTCTGAAGCGTCCTCCTTTCTCGCCCGGCTCCAGCAGATGGAATACGCGAGCATCATCGGACTGCTCAAACGGGCGAACGGCTTCTGGGGCGGGCTCTTTACGGTGAGCGGCGCGGCGGCTTGTTTCCGGGTCGCGGCGGTGCGCGCGGTGGGCGGATTCCGTTCCACCTCGGCGACGGAGGACATCGACCTGAGCTGGCGGCTCCAGCGCGATGGCTGGCGGTTGGCTTATGCGCCGCGTGCCCACGTTTCCGTCCGCGTCCCGGAGCGGCTGCCCGCGCTCTGGCGTCAGCGGCGTCGCTGGTCGCAGGGGCTCGTGGAAGTGCTACGGTTGCAAGGTGATGTGTGGCGGCATCGCTCCCTGGTGCTCCTGCCTTTCATCGGGGAAGCTCTGGCCAGCATCCTCTGGGCGTTCCTTCTAGCCGCGACGCTCCCGGTATTTTTGGGACAATGGATCGCCACCGGCGGTCGTTCAGTTCTCGTGACGGAGTTTTGGAGCTGGCTGGCTTTCAGCATGGCGATGTTTTTGGTCCAAAGCATCACCGCCTGGGTGCTCGACGACCACTATCGGCGGCAGTCTCCGTGGCTGCTTCTGTTGGCGATTTTCTATCCAGGGTACTTTCTCGTCGTCGTCTTCCCGTGCGGTCTCGCGGGGTGGGTTAGCGGCTTATTCAGCCATCATGCCGCGCGCTGGGAGCGAACGGCGCGGGAGTGAATTTCATGCGCGCCTCGCTGCTGAGCTTCGCCACCAAGCCAAGAGAGAACCGCGTGATCGTCAGGAGCGACACCCAGCCAGCGGACTTCCGGATGCACCTGCGAGTGCTATAACCAGCCCTGATGACCTTACATCATGGATGCCGTCGGGGAGCTCGGCCTCCGCCTCTTGCGGGTGAACGAGCGTGGCAACGGCGACGCCTCGGACCCGCCGTCCTGCTTGCGCGGGTTGCTGATTTACGGATCCGCCACGGGGGGATTTTTAGGTGAGTGGTCGACGGAGTGCGGGGATGGTTCCGAGCCAGGTGGAGAGGAGGCAGGCAAGCGCGCCGATAGGGAAGAGTTGGGAAGCAAATGGGTGGGTGAACTTTGGCAAATACATCACTGAGATCGCGAGAAAGACACCGATGATGGGGAGGGTGGCGATTGATCCAAAAAGCCAGGCGCCGAGGCGACTGCCATTGGTGAAAGTCATTGAAAGTGGAAAAGTGGCGACAAGGAGGGCGACTCCAAGCAGTTCTGCGAGAAGGTGATCGATGGTGAACCCAATCGTTAAAAAAAGCACGCCGAATCCGAGGGAGGCACCGATGGTGAGGGCTTCGCGTTTTTCTTCGGGACGAAGGGCGTGGCGAGCGAAGGAGTCGAAAAGTAGGAAGAAATTTCCGATGGGTTTAGCGACCCACACCCAGAGGACAAAGAGTAAGTAGAGGGCAACGAGGGCGTAGCCACCGGGAATGAGGTGGGCACATTTTACCCCGAAGTAGAGGCCGAGGATGACCGCCCAGCGAGCGCCCGAGCTGAGGCGTTGCATAAAGAAGCAGTAGCGGAGGAAGCTGCGATAGAGTGGGGATCGGGCGCGAAAACTGTTGAGCAGACCATCGCGCGCGGATTCCATTTCAGGGTCGAGGCGCAGGGCTTCGCGGAAGTGGGTGGAGGCGGTTTGATGGTCACCGCATTGGAGGGCGGACCAACCGGCATTGGCATGGGTGAAGGCATTTTGGGGATCGCGAGCGAGCATCCCGGCGAGGTGGGTGGAGTTTTCGGCGAGTTTGTTTTGGAGGCGGAGGGTTTGAGCAAGTTGATTGGCCGCGATGGGGTGGTCGGGTTGGAGAGCGAGAGCGAGCCTGGCGGCCATTTCGGCGGGGGGCCAGTTCTCCATTTGGAGATGAGCTTGGGCTTGGGCAGTGAAAGCGCTGGGGCTTTGGGGATCAAGGGTGAGCGCAGAATTGGCACTGATGAGCCCTTCCTGAGGACGACCTAAAATGGTGAGGATATAACTGCGGAGGATATGGTGATCGGGATTGTTGGGGTCGAGACGGATGGAGAGCTCAATGGTGGCGAGGGCTTCGGCGTGGCGAGTTGGTTGGGAGAATTGGCAAGCGGAGAGGTGATGGAGGGCGAAGGCATCATGGGGGTGGAGCGAGAGGGCCTCTTTAAAAGCGCGTTCGGCCTCGGAGTAGCGGCCGAGATTTTTGAGCTGGAGGGCGCGCAATACCTGCGAGGAAATGTGGGAAGCGTCGGTCACTTTTTGATTCCAAGAAACGCTAAAACATCATCATAAAAGCCACTTTGATTGGAGTAGATCGCGTAATTTTTCGCGCTTTCAAACCACGCTTTTGTGGAGGGTTTGATTTCGCGGGCGGCCTTGATAAGATCTTCAGTATCAAGGGGAATGAGGCGATTTTCGCGGATCGCCCGGCTGAGAGACCGTTCGATGGCGAGGTTAAAGACGGCCTGTAAATCGGCACCCGAGAAGTCCCGGGTTTTTTTTGCGAGGGAGGCGACGTCGAGGGTGTGGATGGGTTTGTCGCGGGCGATGACTTCGATGATGGAGCATCGGGCCGATTCGTCGGGCGGAGGGACGAAGAGGATCCGATCGAAGCGACCGGGGCGCCGGAAAGCGGGATCGAGATGCCAAGGGGCGTTGGTGGCCCCGAGGATGAGAAGGCCGTCGTTGTTGCCGACATTGCCGTCCATTTCGGCGAGAAATTGGTTGATGAGAGTTCTGCCAGCGGATCCTTTGTGGTCATTGCGGTCGGCGGCAAGGGCGTCGACTTCGTCGAAGAAAATGACCGCTGGAGTGTGGCGGCGAACGAGTTCGAAAAGGGCGTGGAGATTTTTTTCGGAGTTTCCGAGATAGAGGTCGAGGATTTGGTGGATTCCGACGGAGAGAAAGTTCGCCTTAATTTCTCCCGCAGTGGCACGACTGATTAACGTTTTGCCACATCCTGGGGGGCCATAGAGCAAGACGCCTCCCCCGATTTTTTTTCCATATGCTTGAAAGAGCGCGGGATTTTTTAGGGGGTGGATGATCTTCATGCGGATCTCCTCCTTGATGGATTCCATGCCGCCGATATCGGCGAAGTTGAGGGTTGGTAGGGAGAGATCGGCGGATGTCGGTGGGGTGAGATGCTCGTCTTCCTCGGGATCGCTGGAGTATCCTTGGGCGGTGATTTTCTCTGGGGTGCGCGGGCCTTGCGGTGGCGGGTTGTTCTCGAGTTGGGCTTCGAGGCCGGGGTCTCGGAGAAGCGGATTGGCGGTGAGTGCGCGAGCGTAGGAAGACTGGGCATCGCGGCGGTTTCCTTCGCCGGCGTGGAGGCGGGCGAGGAGGAGGTGTGCGGGCCCGAAGTCGGCATTTTCAGAGAGAACCGATTCGATTCGAACGATGGCTTCGCTGGTTTTTCCGCTGAGATGAAGAATGGAAGCCACGCCGACTTTTGCTTCTAAGCGGAGGGGGTCGATGGCGAGCGCCCTTTCGAAAAAAGCGCGGGCGTCGTCGAGGATCCATTCATCGAGACAGGCTTGGCCGAGCAGGAGGAGAAGAGGGAGATTATTTGGCGAAAGGGCAACGGCTTGGCGGAGCGGTTCGAGGTTGGACATGAGGAGATGATCTAATGTCTGAAGACTGGTGACAAGTGGGAGATGCGATGTGGATATTTGGATTGCTTTGCAAGGTGGCGGATGGCATGCAGACTGCTCTTTCAATGTTAGATTAAACTAAAATTCTCATGATCTTTCTCGTTGTTGATGACAATCGTTTGCTGAACCGCTTTTTAACTACCTACCTCCGTGGTAAGGGTCATTCGGCTACCTCATTAAATGATAGTACCAAGGTGGAGTCTTGGCTGGATTTGAATCCTTGCGACGGACTGATTTTGGATATCGGGATGCCGAAGATTGATGGATTGACGTTGATTTCGCAGGTACGAGAAAATCATCCGACCCTTCCGATTGTGATGTTTACGGGGCTTGGCTACGATGAGGAAGCGATGAAGGCGGCACGGAAGGCGGGGGCAAACGGCTATGTGAGCAAGGGCCTAGGGCCATCAGAAATTTATTCGGCGCTCCTGCGGGTGCTCGGACAGACGCCAGCGAAAGAGTAGTCTGAACTGCTTGAAGATGGGAATCGCGGATGGTTACTCAGAGTTAAATCAAATGAGGGCGTTGCGACTAAGCGGAGGTACTGTGGAGTTCGGCGATTCGCTGTTTCAGGAGAATTGCGGGCCATTGGCCTGGGGCGTTGGGTTGATCAAGGTAGCCGTAGTTCAGGACCGAGCCTGCTTGGGCGAGCAGGAGTCGAGAAACTTTTCCAAATACTCCCATTCCCATCACACTCAAAGGGAGGGGTGTTTTTTTGCAGAAGAGGGCGAGGAGTTTGGCTACGGCACTGGGGTGGTCCGTTCGGGCGGCGAGTTTGCAAATGGTTGCTCCAGAGGATTGGCCAGATTGAAACAATTTTTCGATTCTTTGCGGTGGCGGGAGCGATGCAAAGTGGTGATCGGAGAGAATCAATCCCACCCCTGCCGAATGGGCGTCCGTGATGGTCGATTCGAGTTGCTGAATCGAGCGGAGCTCGATGTCGATGAATGTCGCCACGGGGATGAACTGGGCGAAGAGGGACCGCCGATCCTTGGCGAGCAAAGTTCCTGCGCCGCCTTCGGAAGGGTGGCGGGCGGTAAAGATCAAGGGCAGTGGGAGTTTGGGGATGGCACGGATCAAGGGTCGGAGATCGGAGGCAAAGGAATCGAGGCGAATTTCGAGGAAATCGAGATCGGAAGGATGGAGGCGAAGGGCTTCGCGAATCCCCTTGAGGGAGTGAACAGTTCCGACCACCGAAGGTCTGACCTGCAAATTTCTCGCACTTTTTAAATGGATCATATTCTTTCTCCACCGCAGAAAACCTGATGATCGGACGAAAACAAGAACTCAATCTTCAAGCGCTCCAATTTGTTGATGGCATCACATTGGTTTTGGCTTTTTGGTGTGCTCATTCCTTGCGTTACTGGGTCGGTGGGGAGTGGTTCTTTTTTGATAAGCCGATTGGTCCGTTTCGAGATTTTCAATGGTTGCTTTTTGCAATTATGCCTTTTGGGCCTATCTGCTTAGAGATGCAGGGATTTTACACTAATCCCTTACAAAAAGAGGCGGGCAAGTCGCTCAATCAAATTATCCGCGCGCTTTTCTGGCTTGGTCTGATCATCGCCTGCGCGGCCTTTTTTTTCAAGTTAGATGTCCCTTCCCGGGCGGTGATGCCAATCTTTGTCGCGACTTCGGTGGGCTTGTTATTATTGCGGGAGCGACTTTCTCTCGCCCGCCACCGGTCCCGGTCTCGTCGAGAAGATTTGCGGGAGAGTTTAATCCTCGTTGGGACTCCTGCGGATATCCATCAACTGCGGCACTCCTTCACTCCTGAGCAAGTTTTAGAGATCGAGGTGGTGATGGAGATGGACATTGAAAAGCAACCGGTCTCCGATTTAGTCGATGCCTTGCATAAATATTCCGTGGGTCGAGTGATCTTTGCTGGAGGACATAGCCACCTTAACCGGTTGCAGGTGGGAATCGCCGCCTGTGAAATTGAGGGGGTGGAAGCCTGGTTGGCGGCGGACTTTATTCGTACGGAATTTGCGCGTCCCGACTTTGATGCCTTTGGTACCCGACCGATGCTCGTCTTTCGCACCACTCCCGATGTCTCATGGGCGCTTCGGTGTAAGACATTGATTGATAAAGTCGGGGCGGTCGTTGCTCTGGTGCTGCTCTCGTGGGGATTTTTGATTGCGGCTGTTGGCATTCGGCTGACCTCACCGGGCCCGATTATTTTTCGGCAAAAACGGGCTGGTAAAAATGGTAAGCCTTTTTACATGTATAAGTTTCGATCGATGAACACCGACGCAGAGATGCGGCAAGCGGAGTTAGTGGCTTATAACCAGATGGATGGCCCCGTTTTTAAGATCGACAACGACCCGAGGGTGACGCCGTTTGGAAAATTTCTTCGGAAGACGAGTATCGATGAGTTTCCGCAACTCATTAATGTCCTTAAGGGAGAGATGAGTTTGGTTGGCCCTCGTCCGCTGCCGATCTATGAGGTCGAGCAATTTGCGAGTACCTCTCAGCGCCGGCGGCTTTCGATGAAGCCGGGATTAACCTGCCTCTGGCAGATTAGTGGTCGGAGCAAAATCACGAGTTTCGAAGCTTGGGTGCAATTGGATCTCCGCTATATTGACCAATGGTCGTTGTGGCTGGATTTCGAAATTCTGCTTAAGACCATCCCAGCTGTCCTGATGGGGGCTGGAGCGCGTTAGGATGATTAATTTGCCATGGATATTCGCAAAGCTTTAATAACGGCGGCTGGTGAAAGCCAGCGCACCCTGCCCCTCCAATCTTTGGTCGATCGGGACGGCGTGACCAAAACGGCCCTGGCGATTATTATCGAGGAAGTGATTGGGGCAGGGATTGAAACCATTGGGGTGGTGATCACTCCTGGCGACGAAAGTGCCTATCGAGTTGCCGCTGGGGTCCATGCGGAAAGGCTGACTTTTATTGAGCAATCCAAGCCGCGCGGGTATGCCGACGCGATTTTCCAAGCGGCTTCATTTTGTGGCGAAGATCCCTTTTTGTTATTGGTTGGAGATCATCTTTATTTGAGTAGTGTGCCGAAAGGATGCGCCTCGCAACTCGTGGAACTAGCTCGGGCAGAGAAGTGTAGCGTTTCAGCTGTGGAATCTACCCATGAGAGCCAATTGCCTTACTATGGCGCAGTTGGGGGGAAATTGGTGGATGCGCATCGCCGACTTTATCAGGTCGACACCGTACTGGAAAAGCCGACGCCTACGGAGGCTGAGCAAAAGATTGATGTGCCTGGCTTGCGGGCTGGATATTACCTGTGTTTTTTTGGAATGCATGTTTTGACGTCCGCCGCGCAACGACTTCTTGGAGAGGCGTTTGCTGAGATGCCTGATGGAAATGAGCACGTCAATTTTCGAGCGGTGCTGGCGGAGTTGGCGGTGCAGGAACGTTATTTGGCGGCCGAACTGAGTGGCCAGCGTTATGACTTTGGAGTGAAGTATGGGTTACTTACGGCACAACTGGCACTCGGACTGAACGGGATCGACCGCGATGAAGTCTTGCGTGGCATCGTGGAGTTGATCGCGACGAAACTGGTTAAATAGTTGGGCTATGTCGCTCTGTCTTCTTGATCTGATCACCTCCCCTGATGAGGAAATCCGCGATCGCTCGCTGGACGAAATTTGCGCGAAAGCGACTCTAGATGAGTTGCTTGCGGAGTGTGTGATCATCGATAATTTTCGGCGAGCGGAGAAGAATCTTTATCGGCGAGTGCGGGCACTCCTCTTTCTCTACGCGATTCATCGATTTCATTTGCCGAGCCGTTTTTCGCTGAATGTCCTGCCGACGCCGATTCCCTATTCTGGTTATGAGCATTTACTAGAGCGTCGGTTTGAGGAGGCGATTGAAATTTTTTCGCAAAAGCAAAGTGCCGATGGACCGAGTGATTCATTGAGTTCGGGATTGGCCTCGGCGTATCACCGCTTGGCTTTTCAAACCCTCGCAGATCAAGTTCGCCGAAGCGTGCGAACAGTGCGGGGCAACCAGTGGATGTTCCGAATGGGGCATCCGCACGATCAGCCGCTGCGCTTTCGTTCTGAGCTGATTGAGGCCGATGCCGATGGACTTTTCCCGATTCTTCGTGAACGGACGCCCGTCCGGATGGACCTGACCCATTCAGCTTGGAGTGATATCTTTTTTTTGGGGATGGACTTCCCTGCGGGGGCTAAAGTCTTAAACATTTCGGTTGATCTTGGGGTGCACGGGCGGGACGCTTTCCCGAGTCCTCCGGTGAGTGCATGGCTTCGGGTGATCGACCAACCGATCATTCGTTTAGTCTCGGTGGATCTGGGGGCGAGTGCGGAAATCTCCTCATTGGGTGAGGTTTTTGACTTTGCGAAAGATTATCTGGGGTTGCTAAAGGCGGCGGTGATTGCGAGTGGGCTGGTTCCGCCTGGGATTGAGGGGTCTGGTCAATCGCTCGGCGACTTGTTGGCGCAGATGTTGGGGCCGGGGCGCGGGTTCGAGCTCGTCTCTAGTGTGAACGATATTCCAAAAGGTTCTCGCCTAGCGGTTTCGACGAATCTTTTGGCGGCGTTGATTGGGGTTTGTATGCGGGCAACTGGGCAGGCGGAATCGCTCACTGGTCCACTTGGCGAGTCGGAGCGCCGGTTGGTCCTTGCTCGAGCCCTTCTCGGAGAGTGGCTTGGGGGGAGTGGCGGTGGATGGCAAGATTCTGGTGGGGTTTGGCCGGGGATTAAATTGATCGAAGGGGTGATTGCCGATGCGGTTGATCCAGAGTGGGGAATCTCGCGGGGGCGATTAATGCCGAAGCATCATGTTTTTGGGCGGGAGGAAATTCCTGATTCGGCGCGTGAGGCGCTTCAAGCATCGCTGGTTGTCGTCCACGGTGGGATGGCCCAAAACGTCGGGCCAATTTTAGAAATGGTCACGGAAAAGTATTTGTTGCGATCAGAGAAAGAGTGGGAGGCTAGGAAAGAGGCGCTTGGATTGCTCGATGAAATTCTTGATGCATTGAAGGTTGGAGCGATTGATCGGATTGGGTTGGCGACGACGCGCAATTTTGAGCGTCCGATTCAGACGATTATTCCGTGGGCTTCCACTGACTATACGGAGCGACTGATCGAGCAGGTTCGGGCGGAATTTGGCACGGACTTTTGGGGCTTTTGGATGCTGGGTGGAATGAGTGGTGGAGGGATGGGTTTTATGTTTGCGCCCCATCGAAAATCTGAAGCGCAAATTCGCCTTGGCGAGATCATGAGAGCGACGAAAAAGGAGTTGGTTGCGTCCCTGCCCTTTGCGATGGAGCCGGTGGTTTATGATTTTCAGATCAATGAAAGTGGGAGTGTTGCTGACCTCATTCCGGGGGCTACGGCATTGATGCCCAAAGGTTACTACCTGCTCCGTGCTCCGTTTCTTCTGCGCCGGGAGCCTCACACGCTCCGACCGCTCGACCGGGCGGAGCTGGATAAGTTTGCGGTGGCGTGCCGGACGCAGACTGATCTTCGCGGGGTGGTTCAAGAACTTTTTGATGCCCTGCTTCCGCGGGATCGGGAGGATCGAAGCGCGGCGGAATCTTTGGAAAATCTCCTTGCTGAAAATGGCTTTGATGTGGAGGTGCACGCCCAGATTAGAAGTGATCTTCGGTTGGGGCGGATTGGCTTGGCGCAAAATCGCCTGGCTGCGAACACGGTGATCGAGGATGTGCGAGCGGATGAGGTCACTGATGTTCGCGGGCCGAGCGGAGGTTCAGCAAGTGTTGATCGGGGGATGGAGGCGCTCCGCCGAGGGGAGGTTGCGGTGGTCACCCTGGCGGCTGGGGCGGCGAGTCGATGGACCCAGGGAGCTGGGGTGGTGAAGTCGTTGCACCCTTTTTGCAAAATGGCTGGACGGCATCGGACATTTTTAGAAACGCACTTAGCGAAGTCTTCCCAGATTGGTCGAATCTCAGGAACGCCGGTGCCGCATATTTTTACGACGAGCTATCTAACCCATGGACCGATTTCAGCGATTTTGGCAGCTCGGAAAAACTACGGTTATGCGGGTCCGCTGATCCTTTCCCGGGGGCAGAGTGTGGGGCTGCGTCTGGTGCCGACGGCTCGGGATCTTCGCTTTGCGTGGGAGGAAATGCCCCAGCAAGTCCTTGATGAACAGTTGCAAAAGGTGCGGGAGTCTTTGCGTGGGGCTTTGTTACGATGGGCCGAGAGTTCAGGTGAGGCGACAGACTATCGAGGGAATCTTCCTCAGCAGTGCCTTCATCCAGTGGGTCATTTTTACGAGATACCGAATCTGCTGAGAAACGGAACTCTCGCAGGTCTCCTGCGGCAGCGTCCACAGTTGCGCACGCTCCTCCTTCATAATATCGATACGGTGGGTGCAAACCTTGATCCCCGCTTGCTTGGCGAGCATCTTGAAAGTCGTGCAACGCTCAGCTTTGAGGTGATTACGCGGCGACTGGAAGACCGTGGCGGAGGGTTGGCCCGGGTGGATGGACGCCTGCGCTTGGTCGAGGGATTGGCGGTCCCTCGTGAAGAGACAGAGTTTGGCTTGACCTACTACAATACGATGACGACTTGGATCGACATTGATGGAATGCTCGCGGCGTTTGGGTTGAACCGGGCGAGCTTAGAGGACGCGACCGAAGTGAATGTGGCGATCCGCGCGTTGGCGGCAAAAGTTCCGACTTACATCACGTTGAAAGACGTGAAGAAGCGTTGGGGACATGGACAGGAAGATATTTTTCCGGTGGCCCAATTTGAAAAACTCTGGAGTGATCTGACGTCACTTCCTGAGATTGCCTGCCAGTTTCTCGTTGTGCCCCGCCTTCGCGGTCAGCAGTTGAAAGAGCCTGCCCAGTTAGATGGATGGCTTCGCGATGGTTCTGCGGCCTATGTAGAAAGCCTCTGCGATTGGGAGTCGGGCGGAGGGTTGAGTCGGCGGTGAAATCCGCACTTTCTTTCTTTTGCAAATCTTCGCAAAGTTCGAGAGATGTTTAAGCGCTCGCCTTCCTCGCCGATTTCTTTGGTTACTGGTGGTGCTGGTTTTCTGGGGTCTCACTTAACGGATCGCCTTCTGGCTGAGGGGCATCGGGTAGTGGCGATCGATAATTTTCTTACGGGATCTGTCGAGAATATTGCTCACCTCGCGGGGAACGAAAGTTATCGGCTGATTAAGCATGATGTTTCGTCATTTATCTTTCTTCCCGACGATCTGGACTTTGTCTTTCACTTTGCTTCGCCAGCTTCACCGGTGGATTATTTGGAGCATCCGATTCCCACTCTCAAGGTAGGTTCGTTGGGTACCCATAACGCACTTGGACTGGCGAAGGATAAGGGGGCGGCTTTTTTGTTGGCGAGTACGAGTGAATGTTACGGCGATCCGCTGGTGCATCCGCAACGCGAAGATTACTGGGGGAATGTCAACCCGATCGGTCCCCGAGGAGTGTACGATGAGGCCAAGCGCTTCGCGGAAGCGATCACGATGGCTTATTATCGATCGCATCAAGTGAACACGCACATCGTGCGGATTTTTAATACCTACGGCCCGAGGATGCGACTGCGGGATGGTCGGGTGGTGCCGGCTTTCATTGGGCAGGCCTTGAGTGGAGAGCCTTTGACGATTTTTGGTGACGGATCGCAAACCCGATCTTTCTGCTACTGCACCGACCTGATTGATGGGATTTATCGGCTTTCGCAGTCGGACTTTCATGAGCCTGTAAACATTGGAAACCCCGAGGAGATGACGGTTCGTCAGTTTGCGGAGGCGATCATCCGTCTGACTGGGACTTCTGGGCGGGTGGAGTTTCGACCGCTCCCGGTGGATGATCCTAGGGTTCGTCAGCCTGATATTACTCGGGCGAGGAGCGTACTTGGCTGGGAACCACGGGTGAAGTTTGACGAGGGAATGGGAAAAACGATTGATTACTTTAGGCCGCGAGTAAAATAAGCATCAAACAACTGCAAATTTTTCTTTCACAACGCCAGACAAACACTCAAAACCTTCCCCTCGTGGCGTTGCCCGTACGAAACTTCTAAGAAAAATCCTTGTGAATAAATTGTCATTTGCCTTCAGCCTCTTTCTCCTCGGTTCACTCCATCTTGGGGCCCAAGCTCCCATTGCTGCAGGAGCGATCAAGCTCGGCAAACCGCAACCAGCGGTGGTGACCACGCCCGACTACGCATTGAAGTCTGGTCCGGTGAAGCGATCCTTGAACGGCAACTGGTTAGAGATCGAGGTGGAGTTTGAAACGAAGGCTGAAGAAATTGACGAGATCACCCTTGACTACACGGTGATGATTGAGGGGAAGCTATTTGACGGAGTCGTCACCCATGTCAGCATCCCTAAAGGACGAGACCATTATTCGGTGATGTATATCTCTCCGAGATCTTTAGAAAAGATTACTTCAGGGCGTCAGTTCACCGCTGGGAGTATTCAAAATGTCTGGGTTGTCGCCAAGAAGCAGGGGCAGGTTCTCGACACTTCGGCAATGAAGAATGTGGCGATTCCCAACGTCGCGCATGTTGCTGGACTCCTTTTAAATAAGATGGAGACCCCTTTTGCTCCTCTCTACTCGGATCGTTACGAGGCGATCAAGGCCACCAAGTAACGAGTCTTCGCAAGCGTTTCCATGGCCAAGTCCAATCAAATTATCACTGTCGGTCTCGGAAACCAGACGATTGGTTTGGCCGAGTTTCGAACTGGAGAAAACGGAGGGTTAGTGCTCCTTTCCTATCAGAATCGCGAGTTGCTGGCTGACCCCGCTGCTGACGCCACGCGAATCGCTCAGTCGCAACTTGTTCTTGCTGAATTGGTTCAGGGTGCAGGTCTTAAAAACAAAGAGGCGAACTACGCCATTTCTGCCCAGTCAGTCTTCACGCGGTTTGTGAAGTTGCCTTCTGTTGGAGAAGAGCAGGTGGATCAGATTGTGACCTTTGAGGCCCAGCAAAATGTCCCTTACCCGATTGACGAGGTGGTTTGGGATTATCAGCTTGTGGACAGTGGGGATTCCAGCGTGGTGGAGGTGGTGATTGTGGCGATTAAGTCCGATCTTCTCGATGACATTAACTCGGCTGTGGAGGATGCCCATCTTCGGACAAAGTTGGTCGATGTGGCGCCGATGGCGGTTTATAATGCCTTTCGTTATAACTACAGCGGGATCGATGGGTGCTCTTTGATTATTGATATCGGAGCGCGGACGACGAACTTGATTTTTATTGAGCCGCACAAGGTTTTTAGTCGAAGCATCCCCAATGCAGGGGCGACGATCACCCAAGCGATTGCGAAGGATTTTAATGAGCCATTTGGGGTGGCTGAGGAGCGAAAGAAGCGGGATGGATTTGTGAGTCTTGGTGGGGCTTACGCTGAGCCTGACGCTCCCGAGGTGGCGAGAGTATCGAAGATGATTCGAAATTCGATGACCCGTCTGCACGCGGAAATTGCGCGTTCGATTAGCTTTTATCGATCGCAACAAGGTGGAGCTCCTCCGCAACGTGTGTACTTGAGTGGCGGAAGCGTTGGGCTACCCTATATTCGGGAATTTTTTCAGGAGAAGTTTCAGTTGCCTGTGGAGTTCTTTAATCCGTTGCGCAATGTGGCGCTTGGTTCGCAACTTGATGCCGAAGAGATTGGCCTCAACGCCCATCGGATGGGGGAGTTGGTTGGTTTGGCGCTCCGGGGGACCAGTGATTGTCCCATGGAGCTGAATCTGCGACCTCGTCAAGTGGTGCGACAGCAGGAGCTTTCGCGGCGTCGCCCATTCATTTTGCTGGCTGCCACCTGTATGTTGCTAGCGATTGCCGGGTGGGTGATTTACTTTGATCGGGTCGCTAAGGTTACCAGCTTGGCGAAAAAAAGTCAGCTTGAGCCGAAAATCAAAGCACTGCAGGAGTACGAGAATAAAATCAAAGTCTCCCAAGAGAAAATTAAGGAGCAAGAAAACAATGCGAAGCCATTGGTGCGGGCGGTGGAAGAGCGCCAATATTGGGTGAAGTTAATAGAGGACTTAAATGTTCGGTTGCCTAAAGACTTGATCTGGATCACCAATCTTGAGGTTAAGGCTCTGGATCCGCTGAAGGATGGGGAAGTTTCTGAGGAGCCCGAGGCATTGCCAGCGACCGGGCCCCGTGGCAAAGTGTCCCCAGATGCTCAAATTCTCACGATTAAAGGTCTCTACTTGCATAACGACCGCTCGGCGGCCGTGTTTGACGACTTTGTGAAAAAACTAAGTGAGTCCACTCTCTACACCGTTGATAAGGGGAGTAAGCATTATAAGCGCAATCTTCCTAATGATAATGACTGGGCTTATGACTTTGAAATCCCGCTGATCCTCAAAAATCCGATTAGCCTTCCAACTAGATTAAAATGAATTGGATCAAAGAGAACAAATTTCTCGCAGGAACCCTTGGGGTCGTCTTAGTGGTCGGTGGAGTTTTGACTTACTTTCTGATCGTCGCGATGGGGGACGCAGACGAGGCGAGGACAGGCTACGCCACCGACATTGGGACCCTGCAGAGATTGGCTGGTGCATCTATCTCGCCGACTGGAAAAAATAGCCAAGCTCTCGATCTGCAATTAAAGGAGGCGAAAGGTGCGGTGGAGGCTTTTCAGGCCAAGCTGGCGGCGAACGCTTTTCCCCTCGTTCCCATGAAGCCTGAGGCTTTTCAGGACAAGCTTAAGGCAACGAAAAGCGCGGCTATTGAGCGTGCCGCGCAGGGGCAGACGGAGCTCCCTGCCAAATTTTTCCTAGGTTTTGATGCGCCAACGAACTACGAGGGCTCTTTGCCTTCGCCATTAGCGGCTCCCGCTCTCGGGCGGGAGTTGGAGTCGATTAATTGGGTTTTGACTCAGCTGCTTGATAGTCACATCACCAAGTTAGAATCTTTAAAGCGCGAACCATTGCCAGAGGAGACGCCCGGGAAAGTGACCGAAAAAACCTTGAAGAAAGGAGGTGGGGCTGTGATGCCGTTGGTGTCGACGCACTCATTTGAATTGAAGTTTGAATGTCGGCACAATTCCCTGGCCACTTTTTTAAACGCGCTCGTCGGGCCGAAGGCACCGCAGTTCTACACCCCTCGGGTAATCCAGATTAAAAATCAAAAGGATCGCGTGCCCAAGGCGGATGCTTCGATCCTTGGGAGTGCAATTCCTCCTCCACCCCCGATTGTTGAGCCCGGCGGAGCGCCGAAGGGTCTTGCGCCAGCCGCGCCCATCAAAGCGGTGGCGGCCTACATTGTTGGAGAAGAGCAGTTAGAGGTCACTTTATCAATTGGCGTGGTCAACTTCGCCCCGCCGCCATCCGCCGTTGCCGAAAAATAGTCATGGACTGGATTAAAAAACATTACGATCAGTTTATCCTTGCGGTGTTGGCCGTCTCGCTGCTGGCTTTTTCGGCGATGCTGATCAACAGCTCTGGCAACTTCGGGAGTGATTTTGGGGCCGCCAATATTGCTGTGCAGAATCACGACAAACTTCCTCCGCTAGCTCTTGGTGAGATTGAAAAGGCGAAACAATCTTTGGAAACTCCAGCGCAGTGGGCCGAGGTCGACGCCCGGACAAAAGAAGCGGACGGGAAGACGAGGAAGCGTGGCCAACTCTTTGTTTCTGATCGTTATGTCATCGGCCAAGACGGTACGCCAAAACGACCTAGTGAAGAGTCCTTTTACAAAGATACGCTGACAGGAAAGCCGATTCCGAATCTCTGGTTCTTGGATAATAATCTAAATCTTCTTGATCCCCTGATCCCATTGGGAGACGCCGATAAGGATGGATTTCTGAATGAGGACGAGTGGAGAGCTGGAACCGATCCCAATAGTAAGGACTCGCATCCTCCCTATGTGAGCAAGCTTTTTGTCAAACAATTTCTTCGGGTGCCGTTTCGCTTAGAGTTCAAGTCACACGACGGCGAACCCAAGACCCCCGTTGACCAGATTAGTTTCGGAGTGAATACGCTCGATCTCAAACAACCTACCCAGTTTTTAAAGCTTGGACAGCCGGTTGCGGGAACTCCGTTCAAGCTGGAGAAGTTTGTCTTTAAAAGTCGGCACAATCTGAAAACTGATAGCGATGAAGATGTCTCTGAGCTCACTTTATTAAACACCCAGACTCAAGATTTGGTCGTTTTGGTCTTAAACCGACTGACGGACTCACCGAACTATTCGATGAAGTTCATCTACACATGGGAGAGTCCCGCAAAGGAATTTATCGTCCGTAAACTGGGAAATTTTGCGCTCAATCCCAATAAAAATGAACTCTACAAACTCGTTGACAGCCTCGAGGGAAAGGCTGTAATACAGTCACCCGATGGTCAACAGATCGAGGTTCTCCCAGACCCCCGCAGTAAAAACTAAATTTATCCCCGCCTCGCCCTCATGGGGTACTTTTCTTGTTGATCAAGCATTCTGAAAATTTCCAATATAAAACTCCGCAACCATGAATAGACAAAAATTTTTCACCGCGATTTCTTCAATGTGCGCCTTGTCGTCGCTCCTCAGTCCGACTTTTGCGGCCGAAGGCGTGCATCGAACCGCGGAGCAGGAAATCAATCGTCGCAACGATTATCGAGTTCGCGGCCTGCAAATGCTTGAAAAAGGCGATGTCGCCATGGCGGCACGCGATTACGCCACGGCGGTGTCCGAATACAAGGGAGCCTGCGACTTCATCCCTAACTCGGAAATGACGCAGATCTCCTATGATCGCGCCCTCCATAGCTTTTGCGAGGCGAGTTGTCGCCTAGCGGAGCAACGGATCAGCGAGGGGCGCTACGCCGACGCCCAGAAGACCGTGGATTTGGTGGTCAGCGAGCGATATAACCCCCGTTGCAAGGAAGCGGTGTTGATTCGGGCGCGCCTCGAAGATCCCGAGTATTATAACCGCACGATTGGTCCAGTTTTTCGTGGCAATGTGGAGAAGGTCAAACAGCTCTTTATTGACGCCAAAGGTTTTTATGATACCGACCGGTTTGATCTTGCTTTCAAGCGCTGCGAGCAGATTTTAGCGATTGATCCTTACAACAAGGCGGCGAAGTCGATGGAGGAAAAAATCAGCCGGGCGAAAAGCGATTTTAACATCGTTAGCTACAACGAGGCTCGTGGGCGGGCGATTCAAAAGGTGGATGCGGCTTGGGGAAATCCTGTGCGGCGCTTTAATGCCAATGTGGCGATTGGGGTGATCGAGCAATCGAGTAAAGATCCAGGAAACATGGTGAAAATTCAGCAGAAACTGGATCGGATCATCATTCCCAAGTTAGATTTCAAAGAGGCAACGATCCGTGAGGCGGTTGACTTTCTCAAGCGGAAAAGCATCGAGCTTGATCCTTCCGACCCAAAAACTGGAATTAATATTGTCTTAAAGCTGGATCCTGGTGCTGGGGGTGGTGCTCCCGATCCAGGGTTGCCGGCCCCAGTGATCCCTGGGGGGGCGGGTATTCCCGGAATAGATCCCGCTCCAGCGTTGCCGCCGCCAATCGCTCCCGCGCCGACAGGTGGTGGTGCCGCCGACACGAGGATTACGGTAGCCTTGTCCAACATTCCTTTAAGCGAGGCTTTAAAGTATGTCACCGGCTTGGCCAACTTAAAATATAAAGTGGAGCCTTTCGCGGTGTCGATTGTGCCCGCAAGCACGAACACGGACGTGATGATCACTAAAGAGTGGAAAGTTCGAGCCGATTTGATTCCTCGGACCGCGGCGGGTGGTGGTGGTGGTGGTGGTCTGGGTGCTCCCGCAGCACCAGCGTTCGGTGCTGGGGGTGGCGCTGGTGGCGGCGATGCGACACGAGGAGGAAGTGGGATTGCCGACCGTGAGTCAGCGAAGAACTGGTTAATCGCGGAGGGCGTCACCTTCAATGGGCAGGCTTCAGCGATTTATTTGGTCTCGAACAGTCGCCTGATTGTGAGAAATACCCAAGACCAACTTGATCTGGTTGATACAATTATTAATGCGCCAGGCGATTCGGGTGGTCCTCGTCAAGTGGAGATCGAGGCAAAGTTTGTGGAAATTTCGCAAAACAACACCAAGGAGCTGAGTTTTGATTGGCTAGTGGGGGCATTCAACGCCACGAAGACGGACAAAGTGTTTGCGAGCGGTGGTACCGCAGGCAATGCGGAGCAAGTGAACCCAGCAAACTACCCCTTTGTGCCACCTGGAACGAACCCCGTACCCGTTGGAACGAATCCGGTGACTGCTGGTAACCGCAGTGGAAGTTTAGCATTGAGTGGGTCAGCGGTTGACGCCTTGCTTTTTGGCACTCCCTTAGGTGCTGGTCGGGTCGCGCCAGGCATTGCCGCCTTGTCCGGAGTCTTTACAGACCCCCAATTCCAAGTCGTGATTCGGGCTTTGAATCAGAAAAAAGGGATTGATTTACTTTCTGCGCCACGCGTGACCACGAAGAGTGGCCAACGGGCGGTCATTGAAGTGATTCGGGAGTTCAAGTATCCAACCGAGTTTAGTGCGCCACAGATTCCGCAGACGATTGCACCGCAACAGCAGAACATTAACCCCCTCAATCCGTTTGTGGCCCAACAGGCGCAAAGCTTCCCGGTGACTCCGACGACTCCGACGGCATTTGAAGTTCGCAACGTGGGCGTGACCCTAGAGGTGGATCCGACGATTAACCCTGACGGATTAACCATTGATCTCAACCTCGTTCCTCAAGTTGTCGAGTTTGAGGGGTTCATTAACTATGGTAGCCCCATTCAGACGCAGACGACCAATCCGATCACTGGCGTTCAGACAACCAACGTGCTCACGCCTAACACCATCAATCAGCCGATTTTTAGCACGCGTAAAGTGACGACCACCGTCGCTGTTTATGATGGGAACACCGTGGTCCTCGGAGGACTGATGCGCGAAGATGTGCAAAAGATTGAGGATAAAGTGCCTTTTCTTGGGGATATTCCTTTAGTTGGACGGCTATTTCGTTCGAGTGTTGATCAGCATACCAAGCGGAATTTGGTTATCTTTGTGTCGGCACGGATTATGAAGCCCGACGGCGAACCCGTCCGCAATGAGGAAGAGGTCGAGGAGGTGATTGAGCCACTAGGTCTTCCTGACGCGGGGTTCGCTGAGCTTCCAATGCTCTCGAAGTAATCGTCTTGTGCCTGTCCTCGGCCTCACTGGAGGAATTGCTACGGGCAAATCATCGCTAACCGAGTCACTTCGGCGTTTGATGGGGGCAACCATCTTTGATGCGGATGGATGTGCGCATGAACTGCTGGCCAATGACCCTCAAATTGCCTATGCGGTGCAGAAACGTTTCGGCGATGAGAGTTGCGACGCTTCTGGGGTTCCCGATCGAGTTAAGCTTCGAGGGATTGTCTTTAATCAAATCGAAAAGCGCCGAGAACTGGAGGCTATCTTGCACCCAGTTATCCGGCGGAAATGGTTAAGCCTTGCAAGTCAGTATGCGGGAGGCGATTCTTGGCTAATCGTTGACCTTCCATTGCTTTTTGAAGTTCAAGCGGAATCAAATGTCGACCGAACTGTGGTGGTCGCTTGTGCTCAATCGGTCCAGATGCGGCGACTGACGGAGATTCGTCACTTAGAAAAAGTCTTCGCCCATAAAATCATTGAATCGCAGTTGGATCTCACCGAAAAAATTAACCGAACTCATCATGTCATCTGGAACGATTCCACCCTCTGCTGTCTCGAGCGACAGTCCCAACTCCTTGCCCATTGGCTCGCCCAGTATGCCCGATGAACCGCCGGTCGGACCGGCGACCGAATTAAGCGATCCACCGTGCGAGCCGCCCCAAGCGCCGGCGCCTGAGCAAATTTGGATTGACGAGCTCCATTCGGAGTCGCTGGCCTCATTGATCGCTCGTTGTAAGCTCATCCAGGTAAGGACAGACGCTGACCGAACGCGGCACCAACTGGTGCTCGATTTGGTGAAGTCCTACTTGCTTCGTGGAGCGGAAGTTCTTGTTGACGGCGTGATTGAGCAAGGCGCTCAGGGGGCGGGTTATTTACGTTGGCCTCGCTACAATTTTCGATCTCTGCCTCAGGATGTTTACGTGCCTGGAAACCTGGAGAGGCAATATGGTCTACGGAACGGGAATCGCTTAACGGCCCGCGTTCGAGCTCCCCGCGGGCAAGAGCGATTTCTGGTTGCTGAGAAAATTCTGAGTATTGAAGGTATTCTGGTGGACTCATGGCAGGCGACGAAGGAGTTTGATCTGCTCACGGCTCTTCATCCGAGTGAGCGGATCGTTCTTGAAAATCAAAAAAGCGAATCAATCACTGGCCGAGCTTTGGACATTATTGCCCCGCTCGGCCGTGGGCAACGGGGGTTGATTGTCGCTCCGCCCCGCACGGGCAAGACGCTTCTGCTCAAGGACATCGCCCAATCTATCTTGATTAATTCACCGGAGACCCACGTGATTTTGCTGCTTGTCGATGAGCGACCCGAGGAGGTGACGGACTTTCGCCGAACGGTCAATTGTGAAATCTATTCGTCGACATTCGACGAAAGCCCGCAGAGGCATACGGCTATCGCCGAGTTGGTTAGCGACCGAGCGAAGCGGCTGGTCGAGATCAAACGGCATGTGGTTATTTTGATGGATTCCATCACTCGCCTCTCTCGGGCGTACAATAATCTCCAAGGGAATCGTGGGCGAACAATGTCTGGGGGTGTTGATTCCAAGGCGTTGGTGAAGCCGAAGAAATTTTTCAGTAGTGCGCGCAACACCGAGGAGGGTGGAAGTTTGACGGTGCTTGCGACTTGTTTAATCGAGACGAACAGTCGGATGGACGATCTCATTTTTGAAGAATATAAGGGAACTGGGAATATGGAGATTCGCCTTGATCGTAGTTTGAGCGACAAGCGAGTTTTTCCGGCGATTAACTTTCTCCAGTCGGCGACGAGGCGGGATGAGTTGCTCTATCATCCAGAGGAATTTGATCGAATTTCTATTCTGCGTCGGCAGCTCGCGGTCCTTCCGACATTGGAAGCGACGGAAATTCTTGTGCACGCGCTCCACGCTACGAAAAACAATGCTGAGCTTCTTCTGACGGGCCTGCGGGGTTAAGTGATTTTTGATGAATACGGTTATCGCCCCACTTTTCTTGCTTTGCATTGTCGACTCTAGAAGTGGTAAATTCCTGATGAGCATTTGAAAACTTCCAGCCCATTAATTGATACCCCAGAGGGCTTTGCGGAGGTTTTGCCACTACTCGAGCCTTTGCAGCGGATTCCGATCGATACCGAAGCGGACTCGCTCCACTGTTACTTTGAGAAACTGTGCCTGATTCAGATTAGCGTCCCTGGTCGAGATCTGTTGATTGATCCGTTGGCGCCCATTGATTTATCTCAACTCTTTAATGCGTTCGCAGGGAAAGAGTTAATCATTCATGGTGCGGACTATGATTTACGCTTACTGCGCAGGGTTGGCTATGCGGAGCCCAAGGCGGTGTTTGATACGATGCTAGCCGCCCGGCTTTCGGGGGAGACGCAGTTTAGTCTGGCGGCATTAATCTTGAAATACTTCGGGGAAACGATTGCCAAAGCCTCTCAGAAAGCGAATTGGGCGCTTCGTCCACTTCCGTCACAGATGATCGAATATGCGGTCAAAGATACGCATTATCTTTTGGAAATCGCCACGATCCTGGAGGCCGATCTGCTTCGTCTGGGGCGGGTGGAATGGCATCGGCAAGCTTGTGAGAAGGCCATCATCGCTTCATCGATTACTAAGGACCGGGATCCCGAGGAAATTTGGCGAATTAGTGGGAGTCACGAATTAAAGGACCGATCTGGGGCAATTCTTCGTGCTCTTTGGCATTGGCGCGATCAAGAAGCACAGGCTGTGGACAAGCCCGCCTTTCATATTCTTCACAACGAGCAACTTCTTCGGGTGGCCGTTGACATCGACGCTGGGCGAGAGGTGCGGATTCCGCACATTCATGGGGGACGGAGACAACGTTTTTTCGTGGCAGCGGAGGCAGGGTTGGGCGTAACTGAAGAGGAATGGCCTCGGCGGGAGAGGGTTCCTCGTCCAAAATTCACTCCAGACTTTGATCGACGTTTACAAGATTTGAAGGGACGTCGCGACAAACTTGCGGAGGAACTGCAACTCGACCCCTCTTTGATTGCGCCGAAAACTATTTTAGAGAATCTCGCGGCAAACAAGATGGAGATTCTTTTGAAGATGATGCCTTGGCAACGGGAGTTGCTGGGGGTCTAGCTCTTGCCGTGGTGCATTCCCGAATTCTGGGGGGTCTGGGGGGTCTGTGAAGTTTTGGGTGAGGTGCCGGCTACTCTGTGGCGGCCTCTTTGTTGAGAAGTTTTCTGATCGAGTAATTTAATCGGCGATCGGCCATTTCTTGATCGACGGTCTTTCCCTGGATCTGCCAAGTGTTATTTTTGAGGGCGCGGGTGGTGGGCCCGTCGACCTCGGTGGGTGAATAAAGATTGCGCCGCAAGGAAGTTGGATGGGTGTTGTCGAGGGGATAAAAGAGAGGTTTTTTGGGGGGAGAATATTGTGGACGGGTCGGAGTGGAGCAAGCGGGGAGCAAGAGTACGATGGCAAGAAGCGGGGTAGGTAATTTCACGAAGTTCAAACCAATCAATTTTGGTATGTGGTGTCAATTGTTCCGTGATCGTTTAAAATTCACTTTGATGAAATCGATGTCGCGGCTAGTATCGTGACCTTTTTCTATGATTATCGTTACAAGGCCTGAAGCTACCGAAGAACAAATCCAGCATCTCTTAGACCGGATTGATGAGTGGGGGTTGCGTGCTGAAGTCTCTCGTGGCGCTCAGCGAGTGGTCGTTGGGGTGATTGGTGCGGAGGATGTCATTCGGGAAATGCCCCTAGCGGCGATCCCTGGGGTGGAGTCAGTTACGCCAGTTCTCAAGCCTTACAAGCTCGTTGCTAGGGAGTTTCGTGGGCAGACTGGTTTGGTGAATATTGGGGGTGTACCAGTGGGAGGAAAAGAGGTTGTGATCATGTCTGGTCCTTGTTCCGTGGAGAGTAGGGAGCAGATTATTGGCATTGGGAAAGCGATTGCGAAAGCGGGTGCCCGGATTCTTCGTGGTGGGGCATTTAAGCCGCGAACCTCGCCTTACAGTTTTCAGGGATTGGGAGTGGATGGACTGAAACTGCTTGCGGAAGCCCGGGAAGAAACTGGGCTACCGATTATTACGGAAGTGATGGATCCGCGGGATCTTGAGTCGATCGAGCAGTATGCGGATTGTCTGCAAGTTGGGGCGCGGAATATGCAGAACTTTTCCCTTTTGAAAGAAGTGGGCCGGAGCAAGTTGCCCGTGATGTTGAAGCGTGGAATGAGTGCGACGATTAAGGATTTGTTGATGAGTGCGGAATACATTCTTGCGGAGGGAAATTTTAATGTGTTGCTCTGTGAGCGTGGCATTCGGACTTTTGAGACGCACACGCGTAACACATTAGACCTTAACGCTATCCCTGTTTTGCAGGCGGAAACGCATCTTCCCATTGTGGTTGACCCGACGCATGGAATTGGCTTACGCGAGCATGTGGCAACGATGGCACTGGCTGCGGTGGCTGCTGGCGCTGATGCCATCATGTGCGAGGTCCATAATTGTCCCGAGAATGCGAAGAGCGATGGGGAGCAGGCCTTGTTGCCAGAGGAGTTTGCTGACCTTGTTCGGCGAGTTGGGAAAGTGGCCGAGGCGGTTGGGCGAGGAATTTAAGGAAGGCAGTTTTGCGTCCTTCAGTTTCGCGTAACCTAGATTATTGACAGCTATCGATGCTCGTTGAGAGAGCCGCAGTGCGGGCAGGGTGTGAGGTTTGTGGATGAGGTGCTTGGGTAGTTGCAAGTACAGATCCGGCAGCAGATTACTTCTGCCAAATTCCTGCGAATTCGCTGGGCACGTCGGCGTTCGTGGATCAAACAAGCGAAGACAATGGGCCCGAGCATTAATCCGAGATAGAGGAGGGCGAGGACACCGAAGCTGACGCGAATCATGGGAACGAGGAGGGATGGGGTTCTTTGAGTGGGTCCACTTTGTAGGCATTGCCGCCCCAATCGATTTCCGCATATTCCCAGACGATTGGCTGGGGGTTTGGAAGAAATGCCAGAGACTGGAGGAAGTTCGCCCCATGGTCATCGAAGGAAGGATTTCCCGATGAGCCTTGAAGAAAAACGAAACGAACCGTACCTCGGTCCGTGACGCCGATCAGGTAATGGGAGGGGTGGAGTGGGGTTTTCGTGCTGACGAGGGGGATGATGAAGGGGAAGGGGGCTGGAGATCGTTTGATTAAATCTGGGGCAAGTTTGATGCTGGTGGCTGGTGGAAGTTGAGTGAGGGAAGGAGGCGATTGGGGCGGAGATTGAGGATCGATGGTGGCGAGAAGGTCGCGGATTCGGGGAAAAGCGACGGAGTCGGATGCTTCGGTGGGCCCAATTAATGGGGTACGGACGGTGGCGTAGGAGGGTTGATAGAGGAGAGCGGGGAGATCAGTGATATCTGACGAGTGGGCGACGAGGCCAGCGTCTTGGGCGTCGAGCCATTGAAGGAGGGCGATTGCCGACGAGGATGAGGGGGTGAGGAGGCTGACGTGGGGAATGTTGGGAGTAATGGTGGCCGTGGAGGGTGGGACGACTTGAAAAAGAAAGAAGCTCGAGGCGTGGGCGAGGAGTGAAATCACGATCCAGGTCCAAAGGGCTGATGATCGGCCGATGGGGTTCGGCCAGGTGAAGACCAAGGTTGTGGGCCTGGTGTCTGGGCTCATTTTGGGCGGGAGCCCGTGGCGAGGACCACGGAGAACCCGAGTTGCAGGGCCTCATCGGTGACCTGCACGACTAGGGCATATGGGGCATCCTTATCGGCTTTGATGATCAAGCTGCGGTCCTTATGGGAGCTTGATTTGAGACGATGTTGGAGTTCGGTGATGGAGATCGGTTCGTCTTCGTAATAAATTGCGGGGACTGGGGCAGGAGTGATTCGAATGACGGTCGCCCCGCTTCGTGGGGCGAGAGTCAAGGAGGAGGATGGAAGGGTGACGGCTAAGCCAGATTGGAGGATGAAGCGGGAAGTGAGGGCGAAGAAAACCACCACTAAAAAAAGGACATTGACCAAAGGGATGACGCTGAAAAGCCAGAGGGGAATTTTCAACGAGCGCTGAAGTTGCATCGGGTGAGGAAGTGATGGCTGGGGGGTTAATCGACACCTTCGCGGGCGGTTCGGGGATTTGAGCCAAATTTGATAATTTCTGGGGTGGGCATGTCTCGGTGATCAACGATGAGGTTGACGATTTCGATGCCTGCCCGCTCCATTTCGTGGATGAGGTCATTGACGCGAGCGGAGAGATAAGCGTAACCGATCGCCGAGGGGATAGCGACGACGAGGCCGGCGGCGGTGGTGAGGAGGCTTTGGTAAATGCCTCCAGCGATGGCGGTGGCACCGGCAAAGCCACTTTGGGTGGAGACATCCCCGAAGGCCTCAATGAGGCCGAGAACCGTGCCGAGCAATCCGATCATGGGGGCGATGAAAGCGATGGTGGCGAGAATTCCGAGTCGGTGTTCTAAGCGTGGCACTTCGAGTTGGCCGGCTTCGGAAACGATTTCTTTTAATTCCGAGCGAGGGGATTGGTGTCGGAGGATGGCGGCATGGATGACGCGGGTTGCTGGGGTGGGGGTACTTGCGCATTCCATCTGGGCTTCCGCAAATCGCCGATGTTCGATCAAGTTGGCTAGTCCTCGCATGAACTCGCCTAAGCGAAGGGAGATGCGATGGAAGTAGGTGGCACGTTCGAGAAAGACGGCGCCCGCTAGAACGCTACAAATCAAAATAAGCCACATCAGCGGACCGCCTTTTTGCATGTAGTCTGGCATGGTAGAAACCTATACGTGGTTCGCGGATGTTCTGGCAAGTCTGGGGTGGAGGAACTCCAGCGTGCCTCGTGTCTTGTCAGTCATTGACTGGGCTCTTATCGTTTGGGGACATGCGTGTTCTCGCCATTGATCCTTCACTTCGCGGCACTGGCTTTGCCATCTTGGAATCGAGTCATTCCAAGGTTCGGGCTCTGGCTTATGGGACGGTGAAGAACCGTGCCGACCTGCTTCCGAGCGGTTGTTTGGTGGCGATTCATGAACGGATCAAGGATTTGATCACGGAATATCAGCCAGATTGTGTGGCCGTGGAGGGGGTTATTTTTGTGCAAAGTTATCGGACCGCCATCACCCTTGGGGCGGCGCGTGGGGTGGCGATCCTCGCGGCGGCTGGTCGGGGGTTGCCGATTTATGAGTATGCGCCCCGAAGGGTGAAGCAGAGTGTGGTGGGTCAAGGTGGAGCGCAAAAAAGCCAGGTGGCGTTTATGGTTCGGGCTCTTCTTGGATTGACGGAGACGCCGACTGCGGATGCGGCTGACGCGCTGGCGATTGGATTGACACATCTTCGGATGGGGGAGAGCGCGGCGCTGGGACTGATTCAGGCGGAGAGGATTTGAGTGGGGTAGAAACATGGAGAACTTTCGGGGCTGAAGCTTGACCTCGGGCGTTGGGGTGGCGTTAGTTGAGAGATTCACAATGTCTTCCGAGGTTGAAAATCCTACATTAGTTAAAAATCCCCATCGAAGTCTTTGGGCATCGGTTCTTGGTGGCTTTCCTGAAGCATTCCATCCTCTGATCAAGAGATCATGGCTGGCGGTTTTTGCATGGATTCGCGCCACCCCGTGTAGTGTGGAGGCGGCAGCAGAACGGACCGAAGATTTTTTTCTTCGCCTGCAGACGGTGGATCCCCCGAGGGAGGGCGAAGAGGTGACCCATTTTCAAGCGTTTCTTCTCACGCGGATTACCGAGTACGCGGATGCTGGTTATCCTCCAGCGGATCGAGAAAACTCGGTGGCGGTGGCGCCCGTTGTGGATATGCTCAAGGCGAGAAAGCGAGCGCGTCAAGATCTCGCTGGTCGTTCGCCGGAAGATGTTTATGCGCGAAGGTGGGCTTTGAGTATGCTGGAGGAAACGTTGGAGGTGCTTCGTGCTGAGTACTTTGCTGAAGGCAAGGAGCAGCTCTTCGCTTTTCTTCCTGCTTTTTTGAGTTTTGGCGGTGGGGAAGAGCGTTATGCCGAGGTGGCTCCGATTGTGGGCATCTCGTTGAGTGCGCTCCATGTGACGGTCTTTCGTTTTCGCCAGCGTTACCGAGAGACGCTGCGGCGATTGATTGGGGACACCCTGCAGAATGAGGATGATATAGACAGCGAGTTGACCCGGTTGCTTGTTGGGGCTAGCTAACTTTAATGCCATGCCTGACGACGCAGATAGTTCATCAATAGCAGAGCAGGGATCGGTACCTTCGATTCTTAAGGGGATGAGTCCCGACGAGTTGTTTGCCCGAGGAATGCAGAGTGCCCGGATGACTGGTGGCGGAAGTTTGCAAAGTTGGGAGCCCCCGAGTCTGGATGAAGCTTGTCGCCTTTTTCCGAACTATGAGATCACGGAGATGATCGGTCGCGGGGGAATGGGCGTGGTGTATAAGGGGCGCCAGGTTTCTCTTGATCGGGTGGTGGCGATTAAGCTTCTGCCGCTAGAGGTGAGTATTGATCGAGATTTTGGCGATCGGTTTGTCCGGGAGGCCCAGACGATGGCGAAGATGAACCACCCGAACATTGTTCTGGTCTTTGACTTTGGTAAAACTACCGAGGGGCACCTTTACTTCGTCATGGAGTTTGTTGAGGGAACGACGCTTCATCATTTGATTAAGACGGCGGCGCTGAAGCCGACGCAGTCGTTGGAAATCATTGTTCGGGTGTGTGAGGCTTTGCAGTATGCACATACCGAGGGCGTGATTCATCGGGATATTAAGCCCGCGAACATTCTGGTGGACACGAAGGGCAGAGTCAAAGTGACGGACTTCGGACTTGCGCGGATGGATAGTTCGAAGACACCCGAGCAGTGGGGGCAAACGATGACGGGGATGATCCTTGGGACGCCTGACTACATGGCTCCCGAGCAAAAGAAGGGGATTAGGGTCGATCACCGGGCGGATATTTATAGTTTGGGCGTGATGCTCTATGAAATGCTCTGCGGAGAAATTCCTGCGGGAATTTTCGACCCGCCATCGCAGCGAGTCGCCGTTGATGAGCGGATTGATCAAGTCGTGATCCGGGCGATGCAGCAGGAGCCGAACCGGCGTTATCCGAGTACTGGGGAAATGCAGACTGCGGTGGAGTCGATTCGAAATACGCCACTTCCCCATAGGATTCCTGATCCCTCCACGATTCCTTTCAGTCCGCACCTTGGCTCTGGAGATAAGCCCCACCTTTCGTCTGGTGGCAGTCGAGGGGCGACCAAGCCCGAATCTCCTGCCGAGGTTCATTCGCCGAAGCAGTTTGGCACCTTGATTGCGGCTGGTTGTGCGGTGGTGGCGGTGGCGATGCTCGCTTGGAGTCAGTTCTCTCCAAAGTCGGGCAAGGGTGGGGCCGAGGAGATGCCCCGCAAGCGCGAAACTCCCCAGACGGCTACGAACTCGAATAAACCTGATGTGCCCGTGCCGTCGTTGCCCGTTCCGAAAGCGGATCCTCCCTTGGGGGGGCTCCCGTTGAGCGTGCCAGAGGGAGTGGATGCCCCGAGGGAAACGCCCCGTGAACCAGTCGTGCCCATTCCTGCTCCGCCTGCAGAGCGTCCGATTCCGGTGAGTGTCAATCTTCCGCCAGTCGTTCCACCGGTCTCGCAGGAGAGCCCTCCAGCAATCGTGCCTGGACCGTCGGTGACCCCGTTGCCGGGCGTGACTCCTCCAGTGATCGTTGGCCCTCCGGGCGTCACTGACCCTGAGATCGCGTTGCACGATTGGGTCGCCTTTGTGACGACGGGAGACAACTTTGTTCGTCGTCGACAATTTGATGAGGCGATTGGGGCCTACACGGAGGCGATGGATGCCGCCCAAGCCAATCCCAAGGGGGTGTCGCCTGAGGAGTTTTGCCGAGTTTGCAAGTCATTGGGATCATTGCAAATCAGCCTTGGATCAGCCGCAGAGGCTCGGCGAACGTTGACTACTGGGCGTCAGTTTCTTCTTAAAGTGAAAGCGACGCCGTCCACGGTTTCTCAAGTTGAGGCGATTTTAAAAAAACTTCCTCGGGACTAATCAAGTAAGGGGGATTGATGATTTTCGGTGTCGAACCGCTGGCATTTGCCTGTAGCTACGCTAAAGTGAACGGATCTTATGTCACTTTGGAAAAACGCTCACCCTTGGCTCCGCGACCTCGTCTCTTACGAACCGGGGAAGCCGATTGAAGATGTCGCTCGCGAACTCGGACTGAAGCCCGAAGAAATCATCAAGTTGGCATCGAATGAAAACCCGTTAGGGCCTTCGCCTAAGGCGCTTGTCGCGATGCGGGAGATGTTGGAGCGATCCCATTTTTACCCCGATGGTGGAGGCTATTATTTGCGGGAAGCGATTGCGGCGAAAGTGGAGATGGGGCGGGAGAATGTCATTCTCGGGTGTGGCTCAAATGAGATTATCGAGTTTATCGGCAAGGCATTTCTTCGTCCTGGTGATGCGATCGTTTGCTCGCGGCATGCCTTTGTTGTTTACAAATTGATGGCTCGGCTTTTTGGAGCGACGACGATTGAGGTTCCTGACCCTCATTTTGCCCACGACCTTGAGGCGATGTTGGCGGCAATCACCCCGGAGACGCGGGAAGTTTTCATTGCGAACCCCAATAATCCTACGGGCACTTTGATCACTCAAGGGGAGATCGATCGATTTATGGAGCGGGTTCCTGATCATGTGGTGGTCGTCTTTGATGAGGCCTACTATGAGTTTTTAGAAAACCCACCTGATACGCTGAAGTTTGTTCGGGCGGGTCGCAACGTGGTTGTCTTGCGAACCTTTTCGAAGATTCAGGGCCTAGCGAACTTGCGGATCGGTTATGGTTTGGCGAGGCCTGAGCTGATTGATATCCTCCAAAAAACTCGGCAACCGTTTAATGCCAATGGGATTGCCCAGGCGGGTGCCCTCGCGGGGTTGGCTGATGAAGAGCATCAGAGGAAGACGCGGGAGTTAACGATCGAGGGGCGAACTTGGTTGCAGAGCGAGTTTGCCGAAATGAATCTTCAGTTTGTGCCGAGTTTTGCGAATTTTATTCTGGTCCGCGTTGGGGATGGGAAAGCTGTTTTTGATGCTCTTTTGAGTAAAGGAATCATTGTTCGTGAGATGACTTCTTACGCTCTACCTGAATGGATTCGGGTGAGCGTGGGAACGATGTCACAAAACGCTCGATTTTTAGCTGAGTTGAAGACGCTCCCGAATCTCTCCACCCTTTAGGGGCCTGACCAGAGACAGGTGGGTTTTGGGTCGGTCACTGGAGCCGTAGGCGTGGGGCGATGGAAATTGGCTGGGTCGCCTATTTTAAGCGCTCTATGGCTGTGCTTGGATTGCGCAGTTCTGCATGGGGCTTGTTTAATAGCGTTTCCGCATATTACTCGGGAGAATATTCAGCTCGTTGCGATACTTTGCCACCGTCCGCCTGGCGATCGGAATCCCGTGCTTTTCTAAGAGTTCGACAATTTCCTTATCGCTCAGTGGGCTGCTATCGTCTTCGGTTTTAACCATTTCGGCGATGGTTCCTTTGACGCTGGTATTGCTCATGGCCTCGCCTCCGGTGGTTTGGTATCCGGGGGTGAAGAAGTACTTTAAATCAAATACGCCCCAAGGAGTGGCGATATACTTCCCGGAAATTGCCCTGCTCACGGTGGTTTCATGCACTCCGACGATGTCGGCAATTTGGACCATCGTGAGAGGTTTCAAGGCACTGGGGCCTGTTTCGAGAAAGTCTTTTTGTTTGGCGACGATTTCACGAGCGATGTTGGAGATGGTTTGTTGGCGTTTTTGGATGGATTCAATCAAAAATTTGCCACTACGAATTTTGTCGCGAATATAGTCTTTCACTTCGCTGCCAGACTTTGGATCAGTTTTTGAATCATCGGAATTTTTGCTTTCCGACATTAAGTCTTTGTAAGTGTTGCTGATGCGAAGATGGGGGATCTGTTCCCCGTTGAGCGAAATCGTCCACGTGCCGCCGATCTTCTCGACATTGACATCTGGCAAGACATAGCTGTTCGGGTCCGCGGAGAAAACATGCCCTGGTTTTGGATCGAGCGTGGCGATCATTCCCGCCGCCCGTTGGACTTGCTCGGTGGTGGTTCCGAGGCGCCTAGCGATTTCGGGAAAGCGACGCTTTGCGAGGTCTGCGATGTGGCGGTCGATGATTCGATATTCCAGTGATTGCTCTTTGCCAGATCGGCGAAGTTGAATGAGCAAGCATTCCCGAAGATCGCGGGCACCGACTCCGGCGGGATGGAAAGTTTGCACGAATTCGAGCACGCGAAGAAGATCTTCGGCTTCCATTCCTGTGTTGCTCGCGATCTCTAAGGGATCAACTTGGAGAAATCCCGCGTCGTCGATGTTGCCAATGATGAGCTCGGCTAATTGGCGGTCGATCGTGTCGAGGCCGCTGGAGTTAAGCTGTTCCATCAGATGTTGTTGGAGGGTCTGGTTGCTGACTAGACTATCGAAAAAGAACTGGCGCTTTTCCTCATCTTCGGCGGAGCGACCTGAGTAACTTTGACTTTGGGTCATATAGTCACGCCATTCGTCGTCGAGCTTAGCTAATCGATCAAATTCCTCCTGAAATTCGTCATGCTCCTGCTTCTTGTCTTCAATGGTGGGCTCTTGAATGTCTTCTTCGAGAGTGGGATTGGAGGAGAGCTCTTCTCGAATAAGCTTTCGAAGATCGAGCATCGGTGCTTGGAGAATCCGTAAGCTCTGCTGGAGTTGGGGACCGATAGTGACGATCAGGTCTGGACGTTGCGTTTGAGAAAATGTGGACATAAATTTGAGAAGTTGTGAACTGTTGCGTGTTAATACTTAGCACAAAGCTTGCCAACGCATTAATTAATTTAAATTTTTTGTGGCTTGGTTTTCGCTTCACTAGGGAAGGATGAAGCCGAAACTCTTTTTCATTCCTGCTCTGAGTCTCTCCGTGGTGCTGGCGCTTTGGATTGGTTCACCCAAGTCTCGCGGTGAGGTGGCGGGTGCCGATGTGGGGCTGGCAAACTTGTTAAATGAGATAGCCAATCAGCAATTAATCATCGCGGAGAATCAGGTACGGATCGATGCTCAGGTCTTGGAAATCGCTGAAAACGTCCGATTGGCGAGGATTTTTGCCTCACGGGGGGGGCGGTAATCATGAAGAGATTAATGTTTTGCGGATGGTGGTTGGCGTTGGGTTATGTGAGCTCAATCTGGGCTGAGGATTCGGGTAAATCCGCTACGCAAATGCTTCAAGAGGTGAAGGCAAAAAATCAATTAGTCATTGAGAGTCAGAGTCAAACCCGGAAGAAACTCGAAGAGGTTGCTAAGCAAGCGCAGGAGCTAAAAGTCTTTGCGAAGCGGACTTAACTGAGGCAGCAGATGGGACTGGGCGCGCCATGCTGACATGGTGCTTGGGGCGGTGTTCTGAACTCGATGGACGACGGGAATTTTTTTGGGGGGATATTCGGGATGCCCCGAAAATTAGTTTGACGAGCCTGATCAAGGACCACTACATCTAGTGCCGTTCTTAAATGAAACCACAAGATAGAGTGGTTTCTGGTTCTATGAGGATCCTAGTGGCCTGCAGAAGATGAATTCGCGGAAGCGACTCATTTCCACAAGGTTGCCATAAAAATCTCTCGAAAGAGCCGTCTCGAAAGACAATTTTCAGCTGATAAAGAGCAAGTCAATCAAAGCGTCAGATCAAGCGAAAAAACAGTTTATCAATGCTTTTTTGTCGCGAAGACCCCGTGGATTGATAGGCTTTGAGTCGTTCAAGCTGACTCCTCAATTTTCTGCACTAAGACTACGAAAAAAAGATGAACGCAAGTCACGGGGCATGCGTAACTTCCACTAAACACCGACTCAAACGCCATCATGATTAACGACACCCTTGACATTCCAACTACCACATTTGACAGCGAAGAATCGGGGGCGATTTTTGTTTCGGACGGGGATCATCTTGTTAAAGAGCAGGGGGATTTTGTGGTTTACCAGATGGGTGCAAAAACCTTTCGTTTAGACAAAACTAAGGCGCGTGCCCGGCTCGAAGGGAAGCGGGTGATTAACGGGCTCCGTAGTGCGGAGTTGAATATTTTGCCACTGAAGTACCATGAGGCGTACCGCATCTATAAGCAGATGAAGGCGAATCACTGGGAGCCCGATGTCATTGATATGACGCGGGACTCTCATCAATGGAACACGGGAGCGCTGACGGCGAAGGAGCGCTGGATTATTGAGATGGGCGTGGGTTATTTTTCGGCGGCCGAGGGGATTGTTGGGGACTCGGTTTTGCACGTGATTGAGGACAATCTTACGGCTGCGGAGTTGAAGCACGCTTCGTTGCGGCACATTGCTGAGGAGTCGATTCACATGGATTCGCTCCTCCACATCATTGGGTCGCTGAATATTGATTTGGATGAAGTGACCGCGAAGTTTACGGACATCCCGAGTGTGCAGAGGAAAAATGCTTTTATCACTCGGCACATGCCGGAGTTGAAGATGGGAATTGACCTAACGATCACGGCGAACAAGCAAAAGTTTGCGAAAGCGATCTTTGCGATTACGCAGGTAATGGAGGGGACACAATTCTATGCACTTTTTGCGATGGTGCTTTCGTTGCATCGGCAGAACAAGATGACGGGGATTGGGCAAATGTTTCAGTATACGCTTCGGGATGAGTCCAACCATATCGAGCTTGGGCGGTACATTTTGACGCAATTGATTGCGGAGAATCCTGATCTTTGGACGGCGGAATTTCGGGCAGAGTTAGTGGAATTCATGCGTGAAGGCGTGGAATTGGAGAAAGAATTTGTTCGGGATTGTCTGCCCGAGGATGGGGTGGGGATGACGCAAGCGGATTTCTTGACCTACGTGGAGTACAATGCGGATCGGCGTTTGGCGGGGCTAGGGTTACCGATTCTTTCTGGGGTAAAAACCAATCCCTTTGACTGGCTTGACGAGGTGATTTTTCTTCGGAAAGAGAAGAACTTCTTTGAGACTCGAGTGACTGAGTATCAGACGAGTGGGAGCGTTAAGAACACGGCGGAAGATGACCTCGTCTAATGGGCATCCATGCTGATAGTTGGATTCGGCGGATGGCTTTGGAGCATGGGATGATTGAGCCGTTTGAGGACAAGCTGATTCGAAGAAAAGAGGGGGATACGCCGGTAATCAGTTATGGGTTATCGAGTTATGGCTATGATCTTCGGGTGGCGGATGAGTTTAAGGTTTTCACGAATGTCTACAGTGCGATTGTCGATCCGAAGGCCTTTGATGACCGATCTTTTGTGGATATGCGGGGTGAATCTTGCCTCGTGCCGCCCAACTCTTTTGCCCTCGCCCGGAGTGTGGAGTATTTCCGGATTCCTCGGGATGTTCTCACGCTGTGCGTTGGAAAGAGCACCTATGCGAGGTGCGGGATTATCGTCAACGTGACCCCATTTGAGCCCGAGTGGGAGGGGCATGTGACGCTGGAGATTTCCAATACCACGCCACTTCCTGCGCGAATTTATGCTGGTGAGGGATTGGCGCAGGTACTTTTTCTGGCGGCGGCGGAGCCCTGTGAAACGAGTTATGCGGAGAGAGGTGGAAAATATCAGTCACAGCGGGGGATCACCGCCCCGCGGATGTAGGGCGACTTGATGTTTACTGATTGATCACGATGGATACTGAGGCGTGCATTTTTTGGAAAACTTCCACGTTGAGTGGAGTGGATCTTGGAGATTGCCCGTCGGCCAACTGTCTCGGGATTAGGCTGTTCCGTTTTTTGAACCGACCGCGTCTTTCGAAAGTAACCTCGCAAAAACCACCTGATTTAGACTCTTCACTTTATTTCTTACTCCCATGAATAGCACCACAACCTTTGTCCTTCGCAATGAGCTGCCGACGAGCGGAACGGCGGATTTTCCTCAAGTGATCCGTCGAGATCTTCCTGGCGATGCGTCGGGCAAGCCACGGGTGGTTCCTTGGGTGGGACATAAGATTGCGCGGGCGGTGGCGGCCGCTTGTTTTGTGGAGAATCAAGACGAGGGGATCGGGCAACGGGTGCAAGCGGAGATTGAATTTCGGATGAGTCAAGAGCGGCCAAGCTTTGTGCATATCGAGCAGCTTCAGGATATGGTTGAGGAGACCTTGATAGAGATTGGTCATCCGAGAGTCGCGTTGACCTACGGAAAATATCGGGCGCGTCGGGCGGCGGAACGGACTTATGGGGTGGTGGGAGTGGATGACTCTGGGCAGCAATTGGAGTTGGCTACTCGAGAGCAACTGAACGACATTCGGGCGCGGATTTCCTTTGCGAAAATTGGGCTGACGCTGTCTTTGGGGGACGAGGAGTTGTTGGTTCGGCTTCTGCGGAGCACCTCGATCAATTTGACGCCGATGGAGAGGCGGGAGACGATTATTTTGAATGCGAAGTCGTTGCTGGAGTTGGACGCGGATGCGCGTTTTTTCGCGGCGCGGATTTTGTTGAGTTACATTTATGAGGAGACGCTCCAGTGGACGGTGGCGGGCGGGCCTCAGGCATTGAAAGAGGCTCATCGGAAGGCTTTTCCCGCTTATATCGCGCGAGGAATTGAACTCCGTCGGTTGGATCCGCGACTCGCCGAATTTGACCTGGCGAAGTTGGCGGCGGCGCTCGATCCGTTTGCGGATTTGCAGTTTGATTTTATTGGGATTCAGACTCTTTTTGATCGATATTTGATTCACGAAACCGATCAGGTGAGTGGTCGCCGGACGAGGTTGGAGGCGCCCCAGATGTTCTGGATGAGGGTGGCGATGGGGCTATCGATTGTGGAAAAAGACCGAGAGGATCGGGCGGCGGAGTTTTACGCGATTTACAAATCGCGGCGGGCTTGTTCGTCGACCCCGACGCTCTTCAATGCGGGGACGCTGCATTCGCAGCTTTCGTCCTGCTACCTGCTGTATTGTGGGGACAGCATAGAGGAGATTACGGAGACATGGCGGCGGTTTTCGCATCTTTCGAAGTGGGCTGGTGGGCTGGGTTGTTCTTGGACGGCGATTCGGGGGGCTGGGGCGCACATTCACGGGACGAATGGGGAGAGTTCGGGGGTGATTCCATTTCTTAAAGTGAGCAATGATATCGCGATAGCGGTGAACCAAGGGGGGAAGCGTCCTGGGGCCCTTTGTTCGTATTTGGAGCTCTGGCACGCGGATATCGAAGACTTTCTTGATTTGCGAAAGGAGACTGGGGACGACCGTCGTCGAACGCACAACATGAACACGGCCCATTGGATTCCCGATGTGTTTATGAAGCGGCTGAAGGCGATCTCGGAAGGGAAATTAGCGAAAGATGCGACTTGGACTTTGCTGCGGACGAGCGACTGCCGAGATTTGCCGGAGTTGTTTGGGCGAGCATTTGAGGATCGCTATGAGGAGTACGAGGCGATGGTTGATCAGGGGAAGATCTGGGGGCGAAAGGTGCGAGTGTTGCAGTTGTGGAAGCGGATGTTGGAGATGCTTTTTGAGACGGGGCATCCTTGGATGACTTGGAAAGACCCGGCGAATGTGCGTAACCCGCAAGACCATGCTGGGGTAATTCACAATTCGAATCTTTGTACGGAGATCGAGTTGAATACTTCGAGTGATGAGGTCGCGGTTTGTAATTTGGCGAGCGTGAACCTTGCTGCCCATCTTCGCGCTGATGGGGGGCTAGATCACGAGAGGTTGCGGGAGACGATCACCGTATTGATGCGGATGCTCGACAACGTGATTGACATTAATTTTTACCCTGTGGAAGCGGCGGCGAATTCGAATTTGAAGCATCGGCCGGTTGGGTTGGGGGTGATGGGTTTACAGGATGCGCTTTATGAGAAGGGCATTGCGTTTGATTCGTTGGCGGCAGTGGATTTTAACGACGAGGCGTTGGAGGCAATTGCGTATTACGCGTACACGGCGAGCAGTGACCTTGCGGTGGAGCGCGGGGCTTATGCGAGTTATCCGGGGTCGAAGTGGGACCGGGGATTGCTTCCGCTGGACACGCTGAATCTGCTCGAGAAGGAGAGGGGGATTCCTGTGCTTGTCGACAGAAAATCGCGTCTTGATTGGGACGATTTGCGGGAGCGGATTAAGCGTCAAGGGATGAGGAATTCGAATTGTTTGGCGATTGCGCCGACGGCGACGATTTCGAACATTCTGGGCTGTACTCCTTGCATTGAGCCGACTTACAAGCACATCCATACGAAGTCGAACGCCAGCGGGGAGTTTATTCGGACGAACGATCACCTTCTCCGAGCGTTGCAGGGGCAGGGGCTTTGGGATGATCAGATGTTGGCGGATTTGAAATATTTTGATGGGAGCGTCCAAGGAATTGAGCGAGTTCCTGAAGAGATGAAGGCTCTTTATAAGACGGCGTTTGAGATTGAGCCGACCTGGATTTTGCAATGTGCCGCGGTTCGGCAAAAGTGGATTGATCAGGCCCAGAGTACGAACCTCTGGTTAGCGGAAAGCGATGCCCGGACGGCGAGTTTTATGTATCGGGAAGCGTGGGAGCGGGGGTTAAAGACGACCTACTATCTCCGGACTTTGAATAAGAGTGCGATTGATTCGGCGAACCGCGATCGGCGGGTGGTGGGCGAAGTGAAGCGGGAACCGACTGCCGAGGAAGTCGCCTCGTGTTCGATTGAGGCGATGCGCAGTGGAGGAACCTGCGAGGCCTGTCAGTAAGCTGGCGAGCGGGATGAGATGTTCCTTTCCGAGAAAAGGGAGGTGCGGCGGGCTAGCGAACGCGGGTTCAGCAGGCTGGTGCGCCGCCCTTGAGATGGGGGCAGTTTTTTAAGCGCCCATTTTTTCTAGCCACTCGCGGTGAAGTTTGGGGGAGATCTCGCTGGGTTTGATTTCGCTTCGTCCGCCCCAGAAGACATTGGTGTAGGAAACGGGCATGCCGATATTTGCTAAGTGAGCATCGATGGCGGCTTTGTGGGCGAAGACGCGATCTTTTTCGGTGCCATGGCAGACCGCCATAATATTGACCTCATTGAACTCTGGGCCTCCTTCGCGCCAGTAGCAGTGGGTTAAGATGGGGTGGCGGCCGACTTCGCCACCGGCTTCGATTTCGCGGCCTGCGGGCACACGCCAGTGGAAGAGGGCGTTGAAGCGGGTGACGCGGACGCCTGTTTGGGAGGGCTTGACGTGTTCGAGAAAAGTGGAGAACCGGCCGATGACTTGGCGCGCGTTGAGGTCTTCGGCAATTTGACAAAAGGTTTCCAGATCGATGTGGGCTTCGGCGGCTCGGGTGGACCAGAGGCCGAGGCGAATTTCGTCGATGGTGAGTTCGCGTTTGAGGGCGAGAAGGACATTCCATTCGAGGTCAGTGAGGTGAACGACGCCGACCTTAATCATTTGGGCGAGCGATTCGATTCGGTCGCCGGGTTCGATACTTTTGCGGCGAACATGACCGACTCCGAGGGCGAATATCCCTTTGGCGGGCATTAGTTTATAATGAGTGGCGCCAGTTTTTTTCATGAGGACGGCGCAGTGGGCGTCCATCGACTGGCCGACTGGGACCTTGAGGGTGGTCCAGAGGCGATAGTCGCTTCCGGTGGTTTGGGTATCGGTCGAGCGGACGACGACATGACCACTGAAGGGATCGTGTTGGAACATGAAGTCGAAGGCGTGGGAGAGTTGATCTTCGCTGACCTTCCAGGCGACGAGAGCGCCTTCGGCGAGGTTGCTGGCGACGAGGGTTTGGCGAACGCGACGAATCGTGCCAGCGGCGAGCATTGATTGAATGCGGGTGAGAACCGTATCGAGGGGAACTCCGCTGAGTCGGGCAATTTCTGCGAAGGGTTCGCGGACGAATCCTTGAATTTTGTCTTCGGAGACGGAGAGGATTTGGGTGTTGATCGGGTCGGTATGTTCGATGGACATGTGATAGAGGTGAGAATTTAAGGGAGTGGTGGCGGGACAGAAAGGGGAATATGGGATTTGGGTTGAAGAAATTCGGTTTGAATGAAGGCGAGAGCTTCTTCTCGGGTGGAGAGGATTTTTTCTAATTGGCGGGATTCGACTGCCTCGAGGATGATCGAGAATTGGGGACTGGGTCGGAGTCCGAGTTGGAGGAGATCGTGGCCTGTGACTAGTGGGGGAGGAATGAGGGGTTCATTGGCGAACTCCTCGCGTTTTTGGAGGAGAAAATCGTAGTTATCGAGGAGACCGTGACTGCTGGTGCAATCGACGCGGTGGAGTTCGAGTTCGTCATCGATCAGGGGGCGTGCGAGGAAGCGTTTGAGTTTGGCGACGCGCATTTTTTGGACATCCTTGAAGACCATGTGGTTGGCGACCAGTTCGACAGTGGCATCGACATCGGCGCGGGAGAAGCGGAGGTCGAGCATGATTTTCTCGGTCATTTTCGCCCCGAGTTGATCGTGTCCGTTGAAGCGAATGCGTCCATCGGGATCGACGGCGAAAGTGCCTGGTTTGCCTATATCGTGAAGGAGGACGGCGAAGACGAGGGGTGTGGATACGGTGGGTGGGAGGAGGCCGAGCATGATTCTCGTGTGGATGAAGACATCGCCTTCGGGGTGGAACTGGGGTGGTTGCTCGCATCCTTTGAGATTTTCGATTTTGGGAAGGATTTGAGCGAGGAGCCCGCTTTGATTGAGTAAATCGAATCCGTGGAGGCGTCGGGGTGATTGGAGGATTTTGAGGAGTTCATCGCGAATTCGCTCAGCGCTTACCTTGTGGATCTGTTTGGCGTTGAGGCAGATGGCCTGCCAAGTTTCGGGCTCGATGGTAAAGTCGAGGGTGGTAGATAAGCGAATGGCGCGGAGCATCCGGAGATGATCTTCGCGGAAGCGATCGGTGGGATTGCCGATGGCTCTTAGCTGTTTGATTTTGATGTCGGCTTGGCCTCCGACGTAATCAAGAAATTGGTTGGTGAGAGGATTGAAAAAAATCCCGTTGACCGTGAAGTCGCGGCGGGCGGCGTCTAGTTCTGGCGTGGAGAAGCAAACGGTTTCGGGGTGTCGACCGTCGAGATAAAGTCCATCATTGCGGAAGGTGGCGACTTGAAACTCAGCGGTTCCGATGAGGACCACGACGACGCCGAAGTGGGAGCCGACGGCCACGGTTCTGGGAAAGAGTTTTTGGACGTCCTCTGGGCGTGCACTGGTGGCGATATCGAAGTCGTGAGGAGCGACGTTCATGAGTTGGTCGCGAACGCATCCGCCGGCGAAGAGGGCTTGGTAGCCTGCGTCGTGGAGTTTCTGAATGATTGACCGAGCGCTGGCTTCGAGTGGACTAATCATGGAAGACGGAGATGGGGGTGAAACGAAAACACCCGACGCGAAAACGTCGGGTGTTTTGGAAGATGCCAATGGTGGAGAGAAGCGATTTTAGGGAAGCGGAGCGGGGGCGGGTTGGGCGGGCGCGGCCGATTCGCTGGCTGGTGGTAAATTTTGTTGGATGTTATATTTTTGGATGATGGTTTTAGCGTCATCGTCGGTTTTTCCGAGGATGATGATATCTTGGATCATCGCGTTGAGTTTCGCTTTGAGTTCACCGGCCTGAGTGACCATTGGTTTGCGGGCGATTAAGGCTTTGGCGAATTTTTCGCTGTTTTCGTTTAATTGGATACTGCCTTCTTGGAGGGAGGTCTTTTGGCGAGTAACGCCGATCACTTGGGTGATCATGACTACGGCTAAGGCGCAGGTTAAGATGGCGAAGGGCAACTGGATGGAGGGGGAGGAACTAGGGTAGGAGAATTCGGTATCTTGGCTCATGGGATTAGGGAGTTAGGGTTTTTTGGGGGCAGGAGTATCGGTGGGTGGAGTTGCGGGGGCTGGATCTTTCATTTGGACATTATAGCCGTGTTTGGCGAGGAGCGCCTTCATTTTTTCATTTTTGACGGAGGCACCTGCTAAGTCGCGGAGGAGGTTGGGACCGATTTCCTTACTGATTTGATTAGCGGCGTTGATTTCCTCTTGCTGGGCTTGGAGTTCCTGCTGTTGTTTTTGGATGCCTTCCTGTTTCTTTTGCAGCTCGGTTTGGGTTCGGTTGTTGGTTCTACCGATGGCTAAGACGATGATGCTCAGGATGAGGCAGAGGGAGGATGCGAGCGTGGAGATGTAGAAGGGAAGTTTCATGGGTGGATAGGACTTGGGAAGTTCTTGGGTTGGTTAGGTTTGGGTTGGGAAGACGTTAATTAGATTTCGGCGGGGCAACGGATGCGCGTTCGACGAGGCTTAAAGGAACAAAGATTTTTCGGGCGATGAGCGGAGTGGTATTATGGACAATCCGGTCGAGTTCGGCGACCGCCAAGCGACTCATTTCTTCGAAGGGCAGGCGAATGGTGGTGAGTTGAGGGTGAACCATTTGGGCTTCGAAATCGTCGCCACAACCAATCACGCTCAGCTTCTCTGGCACGGAAACCCCTTGTGCTTGGGCACGTTCGATCAAACCGACGGCGACGGCATCGCTCATGCAGAAGACTGCGGAGGGTTGCGGGGTGCGAGCGAGAATTTCGTCGAGGGCGGCGCGTCCTGCTTCCACGGTTAAATCGCTGTAGACAATGTGTTGGGCATCGATTTTCAAGCCGAGCTCATCGCAGGCGAGGCGGACACCGCGATTAAAGTCGAGAATCTTTGGATCAGAAGATCCGAAGGGGCCGGAGACAATCCCGATATTGGTGTGTCCGAGTTTATGGAGGTGAGCGATGGCTAATTTGGAAGCGAGGGCGTAGTCTGGTAAAAAACTCACTACACCTGGGAGTGCGACATCAGAGCCGAGCTGCATTACTGGAAGGCCGCGGCGGGTGAGGAGTTCGAGGAGTGAGAGGTTTGGCTGGCCGACGATGAGGAATTTGGAGTCGACGTAAGTGTTTACAGAACCGGGTGCATTGGTTCCTTCGGCGAGGTAGTCAATGGCGGGGTCGTAAAAAGCAATACTCAGGGCTTGGCTGGGAGTGAGGGCGATTGCTTCCTCGGAGTTTTGGGGGAGTGTTTGGCTAGGAGTGGGAAGGGCGAGGATGGTCGCGGAGGCGATTCGGGAGACCATCGGTGAGGTGAGTCCACCGGTTAGGTTATTGGCGATGAGGAGGGAGAAGCCGCCGAGTTCGGGGTACATGCGGACGAGAGCCCGGAGGTCATTCGGAATGTAACCCATTTCGCGACAAATCTTGAACACGTGGGTCCGAGTTTTTTCGCTGACGCGGATGCCGTAATTCCGGTCGTTGAGCATGGACGAAATGGCCCCTTGAGAGACGCTGGCAGCTTTAGCGATTTGTGCCATGGTGATGGCGCGGTGGAGATCTTCGAACTTTTTCGGCCCTTCGGCAGTTGTTTGTTGTGTCACTCCGTCCCAATTTGGAAAATTCATTCCCTAGAGGTAACGCCCATACTGATTATTTCAAGCGTAAATCAAAGAATTCGTCATCGGGGTGAAGATGATTGGGCTGTTTAGGGGGCTTTTGAAGATCAAAGATTGATCTTCACCGCTGGTTAATTGAAGGATGAAAGCATGCTAACCCGCCGCTGGCTTTTGCCTGAACCGATCGACCCCGTTGCCGTCCAACTTCTTGCTAAGGATGCGACCTTGGCGCGTTTTGCTGCGGAGTTGCTGATTCGTCGTGGGGTCACTAGTGCGGTGGAGGCTAAATCTTTCCTCGACCCGCGTTTGCAATCTTTGAGCGACCCATTTTTGCTTCCGAACATGGAGGCGGCGGTGACGCGGATCTTTCAGGCGGTCGACCGTGGGGAGCGAGTGGTTCTCTATGGGGATTACGATGTCGACGGGGTGACTTCTCTGGCACTTCTCTGCCGAGTTTTGCGAGCCTTTGGTGTGGAAGCCCCGTGTTTTTTGCCGTTGCGGGCTGAAGAAGGTTATGGGCTGAGTGCTGGGGGGGTGGTCCGGTGTTTGTTGGAACATCAGCCCCAGCTGATTATTGCGGTTGATTGTGGTACATCATCGGTCTTGGAGGTCGCTGGGCTTCAGGCGGAGGGAGTGGATGTGGTGATTATTGATCACCACGAGTGTTCGGAGGAGCTCCCTCCGTGCGTCGCGTTGGTCAATCCGAAACTTGGGAAAGCGTTTCATTATTTTTGTACGGTTGGCTTGGTTTTCAAAACCGCGCATGCCTTGATTAAGCGACGTCCTGGGGTGGATTTTGATTTGAAATCGCATCTCGATTTGGTCGCCCTCGGTACGGTGGCGGATTTGGTTCCATTGTTAGAAGAAAATCGCACGCTGGTGAAGCGAGGGCTGAGGCAGTTGGAGAAGACACGCTGGGTGGGTTTGAAAGCGCTGATTGAGGTGAGCGGGTTGCGTCCGCCATTTACGCCCCCGAATGTGGGGTTCGGGCTCGGGCCGCGTCTGAACGCTGCTGGGCGGCTTGGGACTGCCGCAGACGCCCTGGAATTGCTCCTTACCGAAGATGTCGATCGGGCAAACTGTATTGCAACCAACTTGGACGCGTTGAATCGGGAGCGTCGGGCGGTGGAAGAGGAGGTGCTTCGCGAGGCGGAGATTCAGTTGGAGGAGTGGTTTGATCCCGAGCGGGATTCGGCGATTGTCGTTGGTGCTCGCGGTTGGCATACGGGGGTGATTGGGATTGTGGCTTCTCGTTTGCAGAAGCAACATCATCGTCCGACCTTGGTGATTGGGTTTGATGCTGAGGGGATGGGCAAGGGGAGTGGGCGGAGTATCACGGGGTTCTCTTTGGTCGCGGCCTTGGCGGATTGCGGGCAGTTTTTGGAAAAGCACGGTGGGCATGAAATGGCGGCGGGATTGACGATTGAGGAGAAACAGTTTGCCGCCTTTCGGAAGGCCTTCCTTGCTAATGCTCGGGAAAAAATTTCTGGTGAGCAGTTGCAACCGCGACTCCATCTGGACGGCGAGTTGACTCTTGGGGAGATTGACTACGAGCTTCTCGACCATCACGAGGCACTTCAGCCCTATGGAATGGGGCAACCTCAGCCGGTTTTTGTGGCTCGGGGGGTGACCCTTGCTGGGGAGCCTCGGGTGATGAAGGCGAAGCACCTTTCGTTGATGCTTCGTCAGCACGGGGACGAGTATCGAGCGGTGTGGTTTGGGGCGGCCCAAGACGACTTACCTGAGCGTCCGTGGGATATTGCTTTTCAGATTGAGCGGAACGAGTGGCAGGGGACGATCACCCCACAGATTCATGTTCGGGCGGTGCGTCGGAGTGAGTGAGGGGCGGGAGATGCTGTACGCATTGTAATTTTAGATTTTTACGAGTTATTCTATAATTTCAAGAATGAGGCACGATGGGTGCTAATTTAGTCATCCATGATGAATTTGACTAGTCTTGCCAAGGAAGAGGACTTGGAGATCGAAGATATCTCCACGGCTGTCGCTGCTGTTCCCCTTTGTTATTCGGTGACGATTTTTACGAACCGCTGGAAAGAGGTTCGCGATTTTTATGTGGAGATTTTGGGGGCCCGGGTGATTGGCGAGCGGGTTTCCCGTTTTTGCGAAATTCAGTTTGGAGGGATTCCTTTAACGATTCGCCAATGCGAGCACGGGGAAGATGTCAGTTATTTTCATCTTTACGTTTCGATGAAAAACCGGGAGGGCGTTTTGGGGGAGTTGAGGCGACGTGGGATTATTGTCACGACTGCGGGGCCCTACACAAATTTTCGCGATCCTGAGGGGCGGGTGATTAAGTTGTCGGACGAGAGGACGAAGGCTTCCTGAGGTTGGTGGGGTGGGGCTCGCGAGCGGTGGGGTTTGGGGTCTGTTTGGGTGGGGTTTTGATGCGAGCGGAACCCGTGTAAATATTCAGTGATTGTCCGCGAAGAAATCCGGCGAGTGTTTGGCCAGAAGCGCGAGCAAATTCCACGGCGAGACTGGAGGGGGCGGAGATAGCGGCGACGATGGGGATGCTTCCCGCGTGGGCTTTCTGGAGCATTTCGAAGGACGCCCGGCCGCTGAAGAGGATGATGTGACCGCGGAGGGGGAGAAGGTTTTCGAGGAGTGCCCAACCGAGGATTTTATCGAGGGCGTTGTGTCTTCCAACATCCTCTCGGAGAGCGATTAAATGTCCGTATTTATCAAAGAGAGCGCAGGCGTGGATGCCTCCGGTGGTTTGGAAGGCCGCCTGTTCGCTCGCCAGTTTTTCGGGGAGAGCGAAGAGAGTTTCGAGGGAAATACGGGTGCGATCGGTGAGGGGCGGGTGCATTTTGATGGTCGCTTTAATCGATGTTTGACTACAGATGCCGCAGCTTGAAGAGGTGAAGAGATGCCGGGACAATTTTTCTGGATGAAAGGACTGGGGATGGGTGAGGGCGACATCCACGGCTTGGCTGGGACCCTCTTTGGTTTGGGGGACGCAGGTGCTGAGATCGAAGATATCGCGGGAGGATTTGATCACCCCTTCGGAGAGAAGAAAACCCGCGGCGAGTTCTCGGTCGTGTCCTGGGGTGCGCATGACCACCGCGATACTTTGCCCTTCCACGCGGATTTCCAAAGGTTCTTCGACAGCGAGGAGGTCGTCGACTTCGCCGAGACTCTGCCTTTGGTGGAAGCGAAGGAGGCGGGTGGCGCGGGTGGCAGACATAGGGGGAGGAGGTTAGGGGGAGGTCTTGGGTAAGCAAAGCATCCAGTGTTTCGTGGGCTTGCTAAATGAGGTGGAGTGGATTTTTCTGTGGGTTATTTTTTGATAAATGACGATCAACCTTTTTGATTTAACAGATGAAGTGGCGGTGGTGCTCGGTGGGACCGGGGTGCTTGGGGGGGCTTTGGCAGAGGGCTTGGCCCAAGCTGGGGCGAGCGTGGCGGTGGTGGGGCGGAATGCGGAGCGTGGGGCGGAGCGGGTAGCGGCGATCTGTGCGGCGGGTGGAAGGGCGGAGTTTTTTTCTGCGGACGCCTTGGAAAAGATTTCGCTGACGGCGGTTCACCGAGCGGTTGGGGAGCGGTTTGGAGCGCCGACGATTTTAGTGAACGCCGCTGGTGGCAATGATCCCCGGGTGACGGTGACGCCTGAGCGGCCGATTGAAAGTCTGGCGCTTGAGGATTGGCGGGCCAATTTCGATCTTAACCTTGTGGGTGGGGTGCTCTTGCCTTGCCAGGAGTTTGGACCTGCGATGGCCCAACGAGGGCGAGGTTCGATCATTAATATCGCGAGCGTCAGTGCCCATCTTCCGCTCTCTCGGGTGGTCGCGTATTCGGCGAGCAAGGCGGCCGTCCTTTCGCTTTCTCAATTTCTCGCCCGCGAATGGGCGTCCAAGGGGATTCGGGTGAACACGATTACTCCCGGGTTCTTTCCCGCGGAACAGAATCGTCGATTGCTTTTCAATGAGGATGGTTCCCCGACCGCGCGCACGCAGGCGATTTTGGGGCACACTCCGATGGGGCGTTTCGGAAAAAGCCAGGAACTGATTGGGGCTTGCGTGTTTCTGGCCGCTGAAAAAGCGAGTGGCTTTGTTACGGGAACCGATATTCGAGTGGATGGAGGGTACTTATCCCAAACCATTTAAGCGTGGAGAGGTGAGGACAATCTCTTCTTTCTTAACCATCATGACACCGCCACAATCGATCATCGCCTCTTCGGGGAATTACCTTCACTCCGCGGAGGTTGCGGGTCTGTTGGAGTCCGCCTGCCCTGTTGAAAACTACCGTGGCCAGCGGATTTTGCTGATTGTTCCGGACGCCACGCGGACTTGTCCATTGGGGATGCTGTTTGCAGGTCTCTTCGCCCAGATAGGGGAAATCGTGGGCGCTTTCGATGTGTTGATCGCGCTGGGCACGCACCAACCGATGACGGAAGAGGCGATCTGCGCCCGTTTAGAAATCACCCCTGAGGAGCGACGCACCACCTACGCGGGCGTGGGATTTTTTAATCATGAATGGGATAACCCAGCTGCTTTGCGCTTGATCGGGGATCTCTCTCTGGCGGAGACGGATCGCTTGACGGATGGACTTCTTTCCATGGAGGTTCCCGTGCGAATTAATGCACGAATTTTCGACTACGATCAGCTAATCATCTGCGGCCCAGTTTTTCCCCATGAAGTCGTGGGTTTTTCTGGCGGGAACAAGTACCTTTTTCCAGGAATCAGCGGGGCAGAAATCCTGAACTTTTTCCACTGGCTCGGCGCGGTGGTCACAAATCCGTTGATTATTGGAAACAAGTGGACCCCCGTACGAAAGGTCGTCGATCGGGTGGCCTCGATGGTCATGATTCCGAAGCTTTGTATTTCAATGGTCGTTGATCATGCGCAACTCGCGGGGCTCTTTATCGGCACGCCCGAAGCCGCTTGGGATGAGGCGAGCGAGCTCTCTCGCCGCCTGCATATCGAATACAAAGATCACCCATTTCACACCGTAATCTCTTGTGCACCAGCGATGTATGACGAATTATGGGTCGGGGGAAAGTGCATGTATAAACTCGAACCCGTCGTCGCTGATGGTGGCGAGTTAATCATCTACGCGCCGCATATCAAAGAAATCAGCCTGACGCACGGGCATCTGATTCGCCAAATTGGTTATCATTGCCGCGATTATTTTTTGAAGCAGTGGGAGAAATTTAAGGAGGTTCCGTGGGGCACGATTGCGCATTCCACGCATGTGCGAGGGATTGGGACATTCGACGAGCATGGGGAGAAGTGTCGGATCCGGGTGACGCTGGCCACGGGAATTCCCCCGGAGATTTGTGCGGAAATTAATCTCGGCTACCGCGATCCGAAGACGATGCAGTTGGCCGACTATCGGGACCGCGAATCTGAGGGGATCCTGCTGGTGCCACAAGCGGGGGAGATGCTTTATCATCTGCGTGAGCGGCCTGCTTGGGCTCGGGAAATGTAGGGTTTGGGCAAAGGATCTTGGCGTTGTCGTTTCCTCATTTACAGGCTGACATCTATCACGAAAGTACCAATGATCGACTCTAACACTTATGGCTCGAATTCTTATCATCGATGACGACCTGGCAATGGTCTCCGTTATTTCCGACATTTGTCAGGAGCAGGGGCATGAAACCATCGTCTTTTCTTCAGGGCCGAAGGCTCTGGAAAGTTTGGTGGCGCAGGCTCCGCAGTTGGTGATTTCTGATCTCCGCATGGATAAAGTCGGGGGGATGGACATCCTGCGGGAGTGTCGGGAGCTCCTTCCTCAAACCCCCGTGATTCTCATCACCGCTTTTAAAGCGGTCGAGACCGCCCTTGAGGCGATGAAGATGGGGGCCTACGATTACATCACCAAGCCGTTTAAAGTGGATGAGCTCCAGCTGACCATCCAGCGGGCCTTAGAAAATCAAAGTCTTGTCCGTGAAAACTCTCAACTCCGGCGGATTGTCAAGGAAAAGTACCGGTTTGAGAATATTATCGGGACTTCAGAAAAAATGCAGGCGATTTACAATCTCATCGCCAAAATCGCCGATATCGACAGCACGGTTTTAATCCAAGGGGAAAGTGGCACTGGCAAGGAGTTAGTTGCGCGGGCTCTTCATTTTAATAGCAATCGCCAGCACCAGCCTTTTGTTGCGATCAACTGTTCGGCGCTTCCTGAGAATCTTCTGGAGAGCGAGCTCTTCGGGCATAAAAAGGGATCATTCACTGGTGCGTCTCAAGACAAAATCGGTCTTTTTGAAGAAGCTGAGCTTGGGACCATCTTTCTTGACGAGGTGAATTCGATGGCTCAACCGCTTCAGACCAAGCTCCTTCGGGTTCTGCAAGAGCGCCAGATTCGGCGCGTCGGCGATACAAAAACCATTGCGATCAACGTGCGAATTTTGGCGGCAAGCAACGAGGTGCTTGATGAAAAAATCAAAGGCGGAAATTTTCGCGAAGATCTCTACTACCGCTTGGCGGTCATCCCGCTGGAGATGCCGTCGCTCCGTGAGCGACTGGACGATATCCCTTTGCTGATCAACCACTTCTTACAAAAGAACGCGACCCAGACTGGGACGGAGATTAAAAAAATTGATCCGAAAGCGATCGAGATGCTTTCCGCCTACCGTTGGCCGGGGAATGTGCGTGAACTGGAAAACGCCATTGAGCGGGCTTGTGCGCTCTGCGATGACGGGCTCATTCAAGTGACTGATTTGCCTAGCCAAGTCTTGCGCAACGACCGGTCACTGGCAGTGGATTGCACCACGAAGATTCCTGTTGGACAAACCCTCGATGCCTACACTCGCGAACAGGAGCGAATCTACATTGAAGAGACGATCAAGTTTCATGGTGGAAGTCGGGAAAAAGCGGCGAAGACCCTCGGGGTGAGTGCGGCGACGCTTTATCGGAAACTGGATGGGAAAAAGGCTGTCGACAAGGTTTCGTAGTACCAACCTTTGCTGGGTGGCCATGCCGAATGGGTGAGGAAGATTCCGGCGTGTTGTAGTGTGGCCACGCGGTGGTTGGGTGGGTGAGGGGTTCTCGGGGTGGGTGAGGTTTTGGGGAGTAAAGTGGGGGATGATGATTGGTGGCGGAAGTGGGGGA